>NZ_JBFAOH010000014.1:0-161788 GCF_040675175.1 Nonomuraea sp. NPDC049649 | reverse complement strand
TCATGCGGGCCGTCGAGCGGCGACCGGACTAGACCGTCACCCCGGCTCCCGCCGAGTCCCTTCACCAAGCACCGTAGTGGTGCCTGCGAGAAAGATGGTGCCGTAGTGACCCGGCCGCCCGTCCCGCCGTTCACCGCTGAAACCGCCCGCGTCAAGGTGCAGTCCGCCGAGGACGCCTGGAACACCCGCGACCCGCAGCGGGTCGCTCTCGCCTACACGGCCGACTCGGTCTGGCGCAATCGCGACGAGTTCGTCACCGGTCGCGACGAGATCATCGCCTTCCTGACCCGCAAGTGGGAGCGGGAGCTCGACTACGCGCTCCGCAAGGACCTCTGGTCATTCACCGACGACCGGATCGCCGTCCGGTTCCAGTACGAGTGTCACGACGCCGACGGGCAGTGGTGGCGCAGCTACGGCAACGAGCTCTGGGAGTTCGACGCCGAAGGGCTGATGCGGCGGCGGGAGGCCAGCATCAACGACCTGCGCATCACCCCGGAGGAGCGCCGGATCTTCGGCCCGCGCCCGGAGAGTGAGCACGGGCTGTCCATCCCGCTCCGCTAGCTCACGCGAGACGGGCGCGGGCCGCCGCGCGGTCGATCCCCAGGTGGTCGACGAGCTGCGCCACCGGGTCGGGGTGGCCCTGCCCGAGCAGGACGAGCGCGAGCTGCCGGTGCGCCTGCGCCGACCGCGTCTTCAGGGTCGTGCGCTTGATGGCCTGGTTGATGACCGCCCTGGCGCTGGAGGTCAGGGCGGTGCCGGGGACCGGCCGGTGCTTGCGCGGCTTGCGCGGCAGGTCGCCGACGTCGAGGCCGAGCATGCGCAGCGCCTCCCGGTCCAGCTCGGCGAGGGCCGACCGGGCCCGGTCCAGGTCCACGCCGAGGGCCTGGGCCGAGTCGCGATGATGCAGGAGGCCGAGCAGCAGGTGCTCGGTGCCGAGGCGCCGGTCGCCCCGCTGCCCGGCCTCCTCGAACGCGGCCTTCACGACCACATGGAACGGCGTCTTCTCCTTGCCGAAGCCGAACATCGCCCGTCCTCACTTCCCGTATTTGGCGTGCACCGACTGCCGTGACATGCCGAGCGCGTCGCCGATCTGCTCCCACGTCCAGCCCTGCTCGCGGGCCTGCGCCACGGAGATCGCCTCGACCTGCTCGGCCAGCCGGTGCAGCGCACCCACCGCCCGCAGCCCCATCGCGGGGTCGTTCGACCTGATCCGCTCGGCCAGCTCTGTCATGTCCACGCTGTCAGGCTAGATTGACAGTCGCAGATTTGTCAATCTAGCCTGACAAGCATGGAAGATGTGCTGATCGTCGGAGCCGGCCCCGTCGGCCTCATGCTCGCGTGCGAGCTGGGCCTGGCGGGCGTCCGCCCGATCGTGCTGGAGAAGAGAGCCGAACCGAGCCAGTTGCCCAGGGCCAACGGCCTGGGCGGGCAGATCGTCGAATTACTCGACCACCGCGGCCTGCTGGAGACCTTCAGCGAGGGCAGCCTGTTCGCGGGACGGCCGCCCGGCTTCCCGTTCGGGTCGGTGCCGCTGCGGTTCACCGGGGTGGACGACGTGCCCCTGCGCCTGCTGATGATCCAGCAGCCGCGGCTGGAGCGGCTGCTGACCGAGCGCGCGGAAGACCTCGGGGCCGAGATCCGCCGCGGCCGCGAGGTGGTCTCCCTCGACCAGGACCCGGACGGCGTGACGCTCGGGCTGACCGGCGGCGAGATCCGCGCCCGCTACGTCGTCGGCTGCGACGGCGGGCGCAGCCGGGTGCGCGAACTGGCCGGGATCGGCTTCCCCGGCACCACCGACGACGAGGTCCTGCGGCTCGGCCACTTCAGGTTCGACGGCGACCTGTTCGAGGCGCCGGAGACGGGCGGCCTGCGGCAGGGCTGGAACCGTACCCCGCACGGCCGGGTGCTGCTCACCTCGCTCCAGCCCGGCGTGCTCGTCGCCGGCGTCCGCGAGCGGGGCGAACTCCCGGACGGGCCGGTGACGCCTGAGGACTTCCGCGCGGCCGTGCGCCGCGTCCTCGGCCGGGAACTGCCGCTGGGCCCGCCGATCTGGCTGTCGAGTACGGTCGCGCAGGCCAGGCTGGCCGACCGATACCGGAACGGGCGGGTGTTCCTGGCCGGGGACGCCGCGCACCTGTTCCCCGCTGGCGGCTCCGCGCTCAACGTGGGCATGACCGACGCGGCCAACCTGGCCTGGAAACTCGCCGCCGCCCTCCACGGCCGGGCACCCGGAGGACTGCTCGACACGTACGAGAGCGAGCGCCGCCCGGCCGGCGAGCGCACCCTGACGCAGACCCGCGCCCAGGCCGTGCTCGACCGGCTGGACGGCGAGGACGGGACCGCGCTGCGGACGCTGCTCGGCGAGGTGTTCGCGTACGAGCAGCCGGCCCGGCACCTGGCCGCGCTGCTGCACGGCTCCGACGTCCGGTACGGCTCCGGCGGGCATCCGCTGACCGGCCGGTTCGTCCCGGATCTCGCGCTCGCGGACGGGCGGCGGGTGGCCGAGCTGATGCGCCGGGCGCGGCCCGTCCTGCTCGATCTGGGGGCCGGGGTCACGGTCGGCGGCGACGGGATCGACGTGGTCGAGGCGCGCGCCGACGACCCGCCCGCCGACGCGCTGCTGATCCGCCCTGACGGCTACGTGGCCTGGGCGGGCGCGGAAGGGCTCGCGGAGGCGGCCGGCCGGTGGTTCGTGCTGAGGAGATGAACCCGGGCTGCTCGCCGCCGGAGACCGACACTATCCTGTGATATTGCGGCATATCCGGCTGGATGCGCCGTTTCACCAGGTAAGACGGCTTCTGGTACGAGTAAAGCGCTGGCCCCGATCCGTCCGACGAAAGCAACCGATTGAACCTCTCCTCCATCCTTCCGCGCCCGAGAAAGCTCACCGTCACCGCCCTCGCCGCCTGCCTCCTCGCGACGGCGGCCTGCGGCGGCGGCAGCGGCGACACCCCGGCCACCCAGCAGGAGCCCCGCGCCACCGTGCGCCTCGCCCTCGACTGGGTGCCCAACACCAACCACGCCGGGTTCTACCTCGCCAAGGCGAAGGGCCTGTACGAGAAGGCGGGCATCGACCTGCGGATCCTGCCCTACTCGGACGCGCCCTCGGACACCGTGGTCAGCGCCGGGCAGGCCGAGTGCGGGGTGACCGCGCCGCCGTTCGCGAGCATCTCCATCGCCAAGGGCGGCAAGGAGACGATCGTGATGCCGGTAGTGCAGAAGCCGCTCGGATCGCTCGCCGTGCCGGCCGACTCCAAGTACCAGCGCCCCGCCGACCTCGACGGCGCCACGTACGGCGGCTTCGGCTCCGCCGGGGACGAGGAGCTGATCAAGGCCATCATCCGCCAGGACGGCGGCAAGGGAGACTTCACCTACGTCAACCTGACCTCCGGCACGACCGAGGCGCTCTTCGCCGGCCGGGTCGACTTCATCAACGCCTACGTCAACAACCAGCCGATCCTGGCCGAACTGCGCGACAAGCCGCTGCGCGTCTTCCCCTACGCCGACTTCGGCATCCCGTCCTACCCGGGCGTCGTCGTGGCCTGCAACAACGAGTGGCTGGAGCAGAACGGCGACACGGCCAAGCGGTTCGTCGCCGCCTCCGCCGACGGCTGGGAGGCCGCCCAGGCCGACCCCGAGAGCGCGGCGCAGACCCTGATCGACGAGAACCCGGGCGGCTTCGCGACCGACGAGGCCAAGGAGGCCCAGCGCCGGAGCCTGGCCAAGATGGCCGCCGACGGCCTGATCGTCAACGAGCAGGGCCGCGCCGGCTGCCTCGCCGTCGACCAGCTCGACGCCCTCGGCAAGCACCTCACCGAGATCGGCTTCTACGAGGCCTCCGGGGTCGACCCGGCCCCGGACTTCACGAAGATCGCCACCAGCGCCTACCAGCCGGAAGCCTGCGCGACTTCATGATCGTCGTTGAGGGCCTGCGCAAGAGGTTCATCGGCCGCGATCGCCGCCCGATCCCCGTGCTGGACGGGATCGACCTGTCCGCGCGCACCGGGGAGTTCGTCAGCGTGATCGGGCCCAGCGGCTCGGGCAAGAGCACGCTGCTGAACATCCTGGCCGGGCTCGACACCGCCGACGCCGGCCGGGTCGAGCTCGACGGGCGGCTCCTCGAACCCGGCCGCCACGCGGTCGCCTACATGCCGCAGCGCGACACCCTGCTCCCCTGGCGCTCGGTGCTCGACAACGTGGCGCTGCCGCTCCAGATCCAGGGCGTCGGCCGGGCCGCCGCCCGGGAACGGGCCCGCGAGCTGCTGCCCGCCTTCGGGCTGGACGGTTTCGAACGGGCCCACCCGTTCACCCTCTCGGGAGGGATGCGCCAGCGGGCGGCGCTCGCCCGTACGATCATCCAGGACCGCTCGACGCTCCTGCTGGACGAGCCGTTCGGCGCGCTCGACAGCCTCACGCGCAGCGAGATGCAGGAGTTCCTGCTGTCGGTCTGGGCCCGGTACGAGCGGACCGTCCTCTTCGTCACCCACGACATCCGCGAGGCGACCTACCTCTCGGACCGCGTCCTCGTCCTGTCCGGGCGGCCGGCCCGGGTCGTCCGCACCCTCGACATCGACCTGCCGCGCCCGCGCACCATCGAGCTCACCACCACCCCGGAGTTCGCCCGCCTCGAAGCACTCCTGCTCCAGGCGCTCCGCGACTCCTCCACCCTCGACCCCCCCACACCCAGGAGGTCCGGCTCTCCTTGACTTCCTCCCCTTCGTAAACGAAGGGGATTCCCACGGTCGCCCGTGAGGCTTCCTGCTTCACAGCCGGTCGCCTCGTCCGAGAGGACTCTCGTTGAGGTCTTACACCAGCTCCACAGGCGTTTCAGCTCTCCGCCAGCCCGGCGGCGAGCACGTTCCTGGCCGCGTTGACGTCCCGATCGTGAACCGCGCCACACGCGCAGGCCCACTCCCGGACGCTCAGCGGCATCCTCTCCTGCACTGCACCGCACACCGAGCACAGCTTGCTGGAAGGAAACCAGCGATCCACCACCACCAGCGTGCGGCCGTACCACCGGGCCTTGTACTCCAGCATGCAGCGCAGTTCCCGCCAGCTCGCATCAGAGACGGCGCGGGCCAGCGTGCGGTTCTTGACCATGTTGCAAACGGTCAGGTCCTCGATCACGACCGTTTGACTCTCACGGACGAGCCGAGTGGTGAGCTTGTGCAGGAAATCCCGGCGGCGGTCGGTGATCCGGGCATACACCCTGGCCACCTTCAGCCTGGCCCTGGCCCGGTTGGCCGAACCCTTCTCCTTGCGGGCCAGCGCCCGCTGAGCACGGGCCAGCCTGCGCCGGTCGCGGCGCTCGTGACCAGGGTTGGCGATCTTCTCGCCAGTGGAAAGCGTGACCAGGGCGGTGATGCCCGCGTCCACGCCCACCGACCGCTCCACGGGGTCCAGCGGCCGGATCGTCTCCTCGACCAGGATGGACACGAACCAGCGCCCGGCCGCGTCTCGGGACACGGTGACAGTGGACGGCTCCGCCCCTTCCGGCAGCGGGCGCGACCACACGATGTCCAGCGGCGCGTCCATCTTCGCCAGCGTCAACCGGCCCTCGCGCCAGCGGAACGCCGAGCGGGTGTACTCTGCCGACGCCCGGGACTTCCTCTTGCTCTTGAACGTCGGGTATTTCGCCCGCTTGGCGAAGAAGTTCGCGAACGCGGCCTGCAGGTGACGCAGTGCCTGCTGCAACGGCACCGACGACACCTCCGACAGGAAGCCGAACCCGCCGTTGCGCTTCCACGCCGTCAGGGCGGCCGACGACTCCCCATAGGAGACCCGGCGGCCCTGGGCATAGGCGCGGGTACGTTCCTCCAGCGCCTTGTTGTACACGAAGCGGACGCAGCCGAACGTCCGGGCAAGCTCTTCGGCCTGCTCGGGTGTCGGGTAGAAGCGGTACTTGTAGGCCCGCTTCACGATCTGCGCCACACTTCACATTCTGCTTTGACGATCGTTCAAGAGTCGTGTGTTTGCTCGAAACGCCGGTTCGCCTGGCGGCGAATCGGCTGCCCCTGTCCTGCTCGGCAGGGGTCCGATTCCTCCCCCGCCTGAAGGCGGGGTCTCCTCGGAGGCATCCAATGACCACCAGCGTGACCGACCAGATCTGGGCCGTGATGGCGCCCATCTACGACAAGATGCTCGAACTGCCGTTCATCCGCGAACTGCAGGACGGCACCCTGCCGAAGGAGGTGTTCGCCCGCTTCGTCGTCCAGGACACGCTCTACCTGGAGGACTACGGGCGGGCGCTGGCGCTGCTCGGCTCGCGCCTGGGCGACCAGGACGGCCTGATGTTCTTCGCCGGGGCCACCACCCGCGTGATCAACGTCGAGCGCGAGATGCACGGGACGTTCCTCGGCGAGCTCGGCATCACACCCGAGCAGATGGCCCAGGCCGAGAAGATCCCCTCGGTGGCCGCCTATACGAGCTGGGTCAAGCAGGCCGTCGGCATGGGCCGGGCGCACGAGGGCCTGGGGGCCGTGCTGCCGTGCTTCTGGGTCTACCGCGACGTCGGCCGGGAACTGGCCCGGCGCGGCGGCTCGCCCGACCCCGTCTACCAGCGCTGGATCGACAAGTACTCCGGCGAGGCCTTCGGCGCGTCCGCCACCGCAGCCATCGAGCTCGCCGGCCGCGTCGGCGCCGGCCTCGACGAGCGGGGCCGGGCCGAGATGGTCAAGGCCGCCCACCTGGCCACCCGGTACGAGTGGATGCTGTGGTCGGCCGTCTACGAGGACGAGCGGTGGCCGGTCTGAGCCGGCTCTCCCGGGGCGGCGCACTCGTGGCGCCGCTCGCCTTCCTGGCCGCCTGGCAGTTCCTGCCCGGCGTGCTCGGGGTCGACCGGATGATCCTGCCGACCCCGTCGGAGATCGTCGGCCAGCTCGTCGCCACCCGCGAGATCGCCTGGGAGCACACTCTCCACACGCTGGCCGAGACGGTGACGGGGTTCACCGCCTCGGCGATCGTGGCGCTGGCCGTCGCCGTGCTGATGGACCAGGTCGGCTGGCTCAAGCGGGGGCTCTACCCGATGCTCGTCGCCTCGCAGACGATCCCGATCATCGCCATCGCGCCACTGATGATCATCTGGTTCGGGTTCGGGCTGCTGCCGAAGGTGCTCGTCGTCGTCCTGGTGACGTTCTTCCCGATCGTGGTCGCGGTGCTCGACGGGTTCGCGAGCACCGACCCGGACGCCGAACGCCTGCTGCGCACGATGGGCGCGAGCAGGCGCCAGGTGTTCCTGCGCGCCCGGGTGCCGAGCGCGCTGCCCGGCATGTTCACCGGCATGCGGATCTCGGTCTCCTACGCGGTGACGGCGGCGGTCGTCGCCGAGTACGTGGGCGCGGAGCGGGGGCTGGGCATCTGGATGCAGCAGTCCAAGGCGGCCTTCCAGACCGACCTGGTCTTCGCGGCCATGCTCGTCGCCGCCCTCATCAGCACGACGCTCTTCCTGCTCACCAACGCCATCGCCCGCCTGGCCATCCCCTGGCACTACGCCCGGCGCTGACCTCAGCCGTCCTGCGGGAGCCCTCTGTTCTGCTCTCGTTCGTACGCGCGAAGCCCGTCCTCGTCGATCACCTCGCCGGCGGGCGGCGCGGCGATGACCGGAGGGGAGCCCCAGGTGTAGCGGGTGTCGGTCCGCTTGACCAGCGCGCCCACGGTGTCGGTGGTGAGCAGCCGCCTGGGCCGGCCGTCGCGGCCGGTCCAGAGCCGCCAGCTGACCTTTCCCTTGCCGCTGATGGGCCGCCCCGACGTCCAGCCGATGACGGTGGTCTTGGAGATCCTGCTCAGGTCTCTGTACGTGATCGTGCCCCTGTGCAGGAAACCGCCGGTGACCGGGCTTCGGGTGGAGCGCTTGAGCAGGGCTTTCAGCGTGGCCCGGTCGTACACGTCGATCGGCTGCAGGCTGGCGTCCCGGTCCATGTCGCGGCCCAAGCTGCCCCGGTGCTTGCCCGGAAAGCGGACCCAGCTCTTGCCTTCCGGGACCGGGCCGGGGATCTGGGCGGCATGCACGTACACGTTCTTGCCCACGCGGATCACGCGGTAGGGCTTCGCTCCGTCCCGCCAGGTGTAGCCGACGGCCACCGGACCCGAGGAGGCGAGCCTCAGACGGCCCTCGATCCTGGTCGTGCTCGGCTTGCCGCCGAGGACGTAGCGGCTCGTCTCGGAGACGCGGACGCCCTGCTCGTGCCGGGGCGCGGCCGCCGCGGGGGTCGCGGGCACGATCAGCACGGCGGCGGCCAGGGCGACCCAACGTCTCACGTGTTCCTGCCAGGCGATCGGGGATGAGCTGCGATTGTTGCCGACCTACGGAGTTCCGGCAAGACCGGTGGTGAAGGAGATCCACACGTCAGGAGGACAGTCGGGCCGGTTCGGCACCGGCAGCCGGACCTCCGTCCACGCGTCGCCCGCCACCTCGGTCGCGACCCGCCGCCAGAACACGACCGCCGCCGAGTTCGCGTCCTGAAAGGCGACCTTCCAGGGGCCCGGATGCCGGGAGATCACCTCCCGCACGGCCCGCATCCCGATCCCCGACCTTCGCGCGCCCCGCACCACGAAGAAGCTGTTCAGCACCCGCTCCGGCCCGGACAGCGCACGCACGAACGAGAACCCCACAGGCCGGTCGCCCACGGTGAACAGGTACGCCGCCCAGTCGGGGTCGTGGAAGGCCCGGCGCAGCCGGTCGCTGTGGTAGGTGGCGTCGGGGCTGGGCAGCCCGCCCTGGAACTCCGCCATGTCGTGCCGGAACATGAGCCAGAGCCGCTCGACGACGGGACGATCCGCGGCACTCACCGGCCGCACGTTTGCCTGAAAAGTGGTCATAAAACCAATTTCCGGCCGGAAGCAACCCCGGCCGGAAAGGTAAACCTAGCAGGAGTTGTCCTGAGGTGCCGGTGTGCCAGATTCGGACCTTCCGGTGAATCAGCAAGATCAGCACGGCCAGGACTCACACGGCGAGAGCGTCCTCCTTGGCTTCGATGGCGGCCGACAGGTCCGTACGGAGCGCGTACCGGACGAAGGCCACCATCACCACGAGCGCCACCACCGTCGCCAGGCCGAACGCCATCCGCACCCCCCACACTTCCGCCACCACCCCGGCCAGAGCGGCCCCCGGAGGAAGCACGCCCCAGCTCAGCACCCGCGAGGCGGCATACACCCGGCCCAGCAGCTCCGGCGGGGAGAGGTTCTGCCGGATGGTGGCCACAAGAATCCGCCAGATACTCGACCCCGCCCCCGCCACCACCACCCCCACCGCGATCACCCAGGCCGGAGCCCCGACCGCGACGGGCAGCACCAGCAGCACAGTGCCACCCGCATCGGCGATCAGCAGCGTCGTCACCCCGAACCTGCGCCGCAGCCGCTCCACCACCATCGACGCCCCGAGCCCGCCGACCGCCATACCGGTGAGCAGCAGGCCGTACTGAGTGGTGCTCAGCCCGAGCGGCCCGGGCGCGACCGCGTACACGACGAGCAGAGCGGTGGCAGCGGCCCAGACGAGGTTCATCACAGCGGTGTAGAGAGTGAGCGTACGCACCACCGGCTGCCCCCACAGATAGCGCAGCCCCGCGCTCAGGCCACCGCGAGCCGAATCCTGAGGCTCCTCCGCAGGCGTGGCGACTCTTCCGGCGGCCGGCACTTCACCCGGGTGTCCGTGCTCGGTGGTCAGCGCTTCGCCTGGGTTGCTGGGTCCGGCGGTCAGCGGTTCACCCGGGTGGCTGGGCTTGGAGGTCAGCGGTTCGCCTGAGTTGCTGGGCTCGGCGGTGCGGGTTCTGGCCGGTACGGGTGGGAGCGTCATGACGAGGATGCCCGCGATCGCCAGCACGTAGAGGACGGCCCCGGCGCCGGTGGCGAGGGCGAGGGTGGCGGCGGCCAGAAGACCGGCGAGCGGCGGCCCGGCGAGCTGGTTGGTGATGTTGATCGTGCCCTCGATACGGGCGTTGGCCCGGTTGCGCGCGGCGGGAGCGACGATCAGCGGAATGGTCGAGGTCAGCGCCGTATCGACAAGCGTCTCACCCACGCCGAGCAGCACGGCGGCGGCCAGGATCAGCGGCAGTGTGAGAACACCCGCGAGATGGGCGACGGTGAGCCCGCCCAGCACGACCGCGCGGACCAGGTTGACCCCGGCGAGCAGGGCACGCCGATCGACACGGTCGACGATCCATCCCGCGTGCAGCCCGAAGAGCGGCCAGGCCAGCGTGATCGCGGTCGTCACAGCAGCCACCCCGCCAGGCGAGGCCCCAACGCCGATCGCCAGCAGAGGCAGCGTGAACAGCGCCACGCCGTCACCGAGGTTGGCGGCACCGGTGCCGAACCACAGCCCATTGAACGACCGCCCAAGCGACCGGGGAAGAATGCCCATCCATCTCACCTTTCAAAGCCAGATGAACGGTAAGACTCGACCCTCTTACCTGTCAATCGCATTTGATCAGTGAGATAGTGGAGGCATGACCGAGGTGGAACTAGTGGGCAACGCGCTCTGCCTGGACTTCGCCAACACCGTCAACGCCCGCCCCGCCGCCACCCGCGACTGGCTGGCGACCCCCGAGGAGACGCTGACCTGGGCACACGCCGTCGGCCTGCCCATCGAGAACCCCGCCGAGCTCACCCGGACCCTGCCCGAGGCCCGGGAACTGCGCGAGGCGGTGTTCAGAGTGTTCGAAGCCCTGACCCAAGGCAGGCAACCACCGCAAAAGGACCTCGACGCAGTACTGACCACCCACGCCGAGGGCATCGCCCAGGCCAGGCTGCAAGAGCGCGGAGACGTGTACGAGCTCCAATGGGAATCCCCTCGTACGTTCCGCGTCCTGCTGTGGGAGGTAGCGACGTCAGCGGTCGAACTCCTCACCCACGGACCGCTGGACCGGCTCGGCGCCTGCCCGTCGTGCATCTGGCTGTTCCTCGACACGAGCAAGAACCGGCGCCGCCGCTGGTGCAGCATGGCCACCTGTGGCAGCCGCGACAAGTCACGCCGCTACTACGCCACCCGCTCGTCCTAGCTGACTCAGCTCATCGACCGACGCCAGATAGTCGTCCCAGCGGGTCAGCCCGCTGAGTCACCCCAGTCGCTCGTCCCAGCGGGCCAGGGAACTGAGCTACGTCCTACTCTCGTCTTGTCGAGGCCGGTCATCGAGCTACACCAGGCGGGTCGGGTCACTGAGTCACGCCACGCCCACGACATAGCGAGCCAGGTCAGTGAGCGAGGTTCTCCCGTGAGTAGTAGTTGTGCAGGCCGGTCACCTGACGCACCCAGAACGCGTCCTTCTGTGCCCGCGAGGCATTGCGCGGCAGCAGCCCCAGATCGGCCGCGAGGCCGTAGAACCCGCCACCGGCGTCGTTGCCGTCCAGATAGATCACCAGCGCGGAGATCATCAGCTGCGTTTCCGGGAGGTTCCGCTCGACGATGCGCCCGAGCAGATGACCCATCGCACTGCGCCCGTCCTGACGCCCGAAGTCGAAGCCGGGAAGGCCGGTCCGGAGTTCGAGTTCCGTGTTGAGCTCGGTGTAGGAAGTCGTCCCGCCGAGCCGGGCGCGTTCTATCAGGAACTCCAGGCCCGCCTCGATCAGCTGGTCCCAAGTGTCCTCGTCGCGCCCGTATTTGTTCACGTATCGACCTCCCAGGGAAGGGTAACGCTTGGCCACGGGGCGTGAAGGCAGAAAAGACGGGCTCGGTCACTTGATCTCCTTGCGGGAGACGCGGAGGATGCCGAGCGCGAGCGGGACCACGATCCACAGGGTGACCGAGACGGCTAGAGGCGCGAGGTCGGCGGCGGTCAGCTCACCGGACGCCAGGGGAGCGGTGGTGCGGTTGAGGTCGAGCCAGGCGGCCAGGGTCTCGCCGGTCGAGCTGAGCGAGGCCACGGTGTTCCACACGATGGTGGATGTCAGGTGGATGACGATCGCGGCCGGGCCGTTCAGCAGGAGCGCGCCGAGCGCGACTCCGGAGACGGTGAAAATCATGAGCGTCAGGGTCCACCCGGCCACCCCGGCAAGTTCCGCGTTCCATTCGGCGGGGACACCTTGCACGGCACCGGTCACCGCGGTGGCGGGCAGCGCGACCAGCACCGCGAACAGGCACGCCACCACGGTCGCGGCCATCGGCGGGACGGTCTTCGCCACGATCACGCGCCATCTCCTGGGCTCCAGGGCGAACGTCGTCAAAGTCGTACGGTGGCTCCACTCGCCGGTCACCGCCAGGATGCCGAGCACGGGCAGGAGCGTGCCGTAACTGATGCCGGCCGTCCAGATCAGCCGCTGCAGGTCGGGGCCGAGGTAAGCGGCGCGACCGGCGATGGCCGCGACTGCCAGCGCGAGCAGGATCGCAGTGATCACCATCGCGCTCCGGGTGTCGAAGAGCTTGCGAGCCTCAACGGCCAGCAGGCGGGGGAATGGCATGGAAAGCTCCGATCAGCTCAGGTAGTGAAGGGGCTGGTACGCAGTGCGCTTCGATCGGCTCAAGTGGTGAAGAGGGACGGCCGCAGGGTGCTCCGAACAGCTCAGACGGAGGACGGCCAAGGAGTCAGGTCTAGCGAAAATAGACGGCTATCACCAAGGACGCTTCGATCAGCTCGGATGGAGGGCAAGGATCAAGGACGCCCAGATCCTGCTCCTAGTAACGGGCGATGATCGAGAGCATCAGATCTAGCGAAGCTGGCGAGCGGCGACCAACGGCGCTCAGATCAGTTCAGACGAAGGGCGATGGTTACGGGCGCACAGATCAGCTCACATGGAGGGCGATGGTCGAGGGCGCTCGGATCACTTCCTCAACGGGACGGGATGGTCAGGCGGGGCTTCGGTCGGTGGTGGCGGTCAGGGCGAGGAAGGTCTGCTCAAGGCCGCCGCCCTGGTTGAGCTCGGCGGCGGTGCCTTGGACGAGCACCCGGCCTTGGCCGATCACGACGATGCGGTCGGCGACCCGTTCCACCTCGTGCAGCAGGTGGGAGGAGAGCAGCACGGCGCAGCCCGAGTCGGCCAGGTCGCGCAGGAGCACGCGCATCCACTGGATGCCCTGGGGGTCGAGCCCGTTGGCCGGTTCGTCGAGGACGAGGGCGCGCGGTCTGCCGAGCAGGGCGTGGGCGATGCCGAGGCGCTGGCGCATGCCCAGGGAGTAGGCGCCGACGGTGCGGCGTGACTCTTTACGGGTCAGCCCGACCAGATCGAGCACCTCGTCGACGCGGGACCTGGGCAGCCCGAGGGCGATCGCGCCGAGCGTCAGCGTCTCCCGGCCAGTACGCCCGGGGTGGAGGGCGCCCGCGTCGAGCAGCGTGCCGACCTGGCGGCCCGGGGACTCGAGCGCGGGGTAGGGGACGCCGAGCACGGTGGCCGAGCCGGAGGTGGGGCGGCAGAGCCCGGCCAGGATGTGCAGCGCCGTGGACTTGCCGGCGCCGTTGGGGCCGACGAAGCCGGTGACGCTGCCCGCCTCGACGGTGAAGGACACGTCGTCGAGCGCTTTCACGTCTTTGTAGGTCTTGGTCACATGCTTGAACTCGATCACGTGCCCTAGTTCATCGTGAAGGGGCCGGGCCGTTCATCGGAGCCAGGTCGATGATGCGATAGACCCAGGGCGACCCTGCCATCGACCCAGGTCGCTAAAAGCACACCGCGCGTTTTCCTAGGCTTGACGTCGTGCGCCACCACCCCGATTACCAGCCGCCCCTCAGCCGAGGGGACAGCCTGCTGCGTTACCTCGCGGCGCTGGCGCCGATCCTCTTCTACGCAGTGGTCATCACCTGGACGGTGACCCGCCACCCCGAGCGGCTGCCGACCGGCGTGCTCGACCTGACGCTGGGGTTGCTCGGGCTGGTTCTGATCCGCTGGCGGCGCCGCTGGCCGTGGCAGATCGCCGCGGCGACCGTGCTGCTCACCGCCGCGTCGGCCGCGGCGACCGGCCCGGCGTACGTGGCCTACGTGTCGCTGTGCACCCGCCGCCGCTGGCGCTGGATCCTGCCGATCGCGGGCCTGTTCCTGGTCTGCCTGAGCGTCTACTCGCTCGACGACGGCTTCACCCAGCAGGCCATGATCAGCATGGTCAGCGGCGTCACCATCCTCGGTGGCCTGACCGTCTTCGGCCTCTACCTGCGGTCCCAGCGCGACGCCGACCTGGCCGCCGAACGGGCGGAGCGGCAGCGCATCGAGCAGGCCAAGCTATCCGAGCGCACCAAGATCGCCCAGGAGATGCACGACGCGCTGGCCCACCGCATGTCCCTGCTGGCGATGCTCGCCGGCGGCCTGGCCTACCGCGTCGACCTCAGCCCCGAAGAGACCCGCGAGACCGCGCGGGCCATCCAGGTCAACGCCCACCAGTCGCTCCAGGAGCTGCGCACCGTGCTCGGCACCCTCCGCGCCGACGGCGGGCTGGCGCCGCCGCAGCCCACCCTGGCCGACCTGGACGAGCTGTTCCGCGAGGTGCGGGCCGCCGGGCAGAAGGTGCTGGTGGCCGACACCATCGAGCAGCGCGACGAGCTGCCCACCCAGACGGGCCGCAACGCGTACCGGATCGTCCAGGAGGCGCTGACCAACGCCCGCAAGCACGCGCCCGGCAGCAGCGTCACGGTCGAGCTCGCCGGGCGCCCCGGAGAGGGGCTGCGCATCCACGTGGCCAACCCGATGCCCTACGGCGTGCGGGCCGGTCCCGGAGGCAGGCTGGGGCTGGTCGGCCTGGCGGAACGGGTGCGGATGGCGGGCGGCACGATTACCCACGCCCAGCAGAATGGGCGGTTTGTTCTCGATGTCCGGTTGCCGTGGGAGGCTTGACGCTGTGACGCGCGTGCTGATCGTCGACGACGACCCGATGGTACGGACGGGGCTCCGCCTCATCCTGGGCGGCGAGCCCGACCTGGAGATCGTCGGCGAGGCGGGCGACGGTCACGAGGCCATGACCCTGGTCCGCGACTGCCGGCCCGACGTCGTGCTGATGGACATCCGCATGCCCGGCCAGGACGGCCTGGTCACCACCGAGCTGCTGGTCGCCCAGCCGGACGCGCCGCGGATCCTCGTGCTGACGGCCTTCGACGCCGACGACATGGTGCTCCGCGCGCTCCGCCTCGGCGCCGCCGGGTTCCTGCTCAAGGACACGCCACCGGCCAAGATGATCGACGCCGTCCGCGCGGTGGCGGCAGGCGAGCCGGTGCTGTCGCCCAGCGTCACCTACCAGGTGATCGCCGCAGCTACCGGCGGTCACGAACCCCAGAGCGAGGAGGCCCGGCGGGAGCTGGCCAAGCTGACAGACCGGGAGCTGGAGGTCGCCATCGAGGTGGCCAGGGGAAGCTCCAACGCGGAGATCGGCGAACGCCTCTACATGAGCGTCGCGACCGTCAAGGCCAACATCACCCGCATCTTCGCCAAACTCGGCACCGACAACCGCGTCCAGGTCGCCATGAAGGTCCGCGACGCCGGCCTCCTTACCTAACCCTTCTGTACGAAGCCGCCTAAACGGTCTGCGGCCTGTACGGAGTAGCCCCGATTGTCTGCGGCTGCGCGAAGTCGCCTCAAGGGTCTACGGGTCTGTACGGAGTCGTTCCAACGGTCTGCGGCCTGTGCGAAGTCGTCTCAACGGTCTGCGGGTCTGTACGGAGTCGTTCCAACGGTCTGCGGCCTGTGCGGAGTCGCCATCGGTTGTGGCCTGTACGGAGTTGCTTCACCGGGCTGCAGCGGGCGTGTAAGACCGGATCTTCCTGGCGGCCAGGGCGAGCAGGGCGATTGCGGCGACCGCGAAGACGACGTTCCCGGCCAGGTCCACCGCCGGATCGGCGGGAATCGCGGGCGGCTGCGGGAACCCGTGCCAGGCATAGGTGACCACGCCCCCGGCCGCCAGCGCGAACCGTTGCCAGAGCCCCCACCCCGGCTCCCGCGCCCAGCGCACCACCAGCACGCATACGGTGACGTACAGCGCCAGATGCATCACCATGACCAGCCAGCCGCCGAGCGCGTCCAGAAACATCACGGACAACCAGAACACAGCACCCGCCACCAGCGAGAACACCAGCACCGCCCAGCCACCCGGCACCCGCTCAGCCGATCGCCCGGATTTATCTGCCAGACCAGCCCCGGCACGCTCAGCCGATCGTCCTCGCTCAGGCGTCGGACCGGCCTCGGCGTGCTCGGGCTGGGCTGTCGGGCCAGTCCCGCCGCGCTCAGCCGGTTGCTCGGGCTGGGCTGCCGGGCCGGTTCCGCCGTGCACGGCCGGTTGCTCGGGCTGGGCTGCTGGACGAGTCTCGGCGAGCACGGCCGGGTGCTCTCGCTCGGCCGTCTGACCAGCTACGGCGCTGCTGGTTGCCGGACGCCGCTTCAGGGCGATGAACACCAGCAGTCCTGCGAGCAGAGCCGCGCCCACCAACTGCCAGGCCCCCGGCTCGTACGGGTCGATCGTGTACGCGGCTGCCGCTCCCAGCATGAACAGCACGCCGGCGACCACCAGTCCCGGGGTGCGCAGCCAAGGCTCCGTCGCCCGGCCGGGCACCAGTGACTCCATCACGGCGATGGGCACGCAGATGCTGCCCACCACGTGGACACCCAGCACGAACACCGTCCACCAGGCGCTCACCCCCACGCCGGGGATCCAGAGGTACGACTGGAGGTCCATCCCCGCATAGCCGGGGTTGAACAGGGAGCGGGTGACCAGCCCCTCCTCGATCAGGCCGTACGCGACGGCGAGCAGGACGATGCCCGGCCAGCCCGCGCCCCGCCGCCTGGCCAGCTCGCGGACGAGCAGCGCGCCGCCCCCGTACAGCGGCGCCAGGGTGATCAGCGCGAACAGCATGGTGATGGGCAGGTTGCCCAGCAGGAACTCGCCGACGAGCGGCGACAGGAAGAAGAGCCCTAAGGCGGGCGCCACGCGTTTCCACATGTCCACCAGCCTCACTGGGGCGGGGCGCGGCCGGTAGTGACGTTCGTCAGAGCCAGCCCTTGGTCTCCGCGGCGCGCGCCGCCTCCGCCCGGTTGCGGGCGCCCAGCTTGCCGATCGCCGACGACAGGTAGTTGCGTACGGTGCCGTCCGACAGGTAGAGACGGCGGGCGATGTCGGCGATCGTGCCGCCCTCGGTGGCGGCGCGCAGCACGTCGCGTTCCCGGGCGGTGAGCGGGTTGGCGCCCTCGGACAGACTGGCGGCGGCCAGCTTCCGGTCGAACACCCGCTCACCGGCGTGCACCCGGCGGATCGCGTCGGCCAGTTCCCCGGCCCTGGCGTCCTTGACCACGTACCCGGCGACACCGGCGTCCATGGCGCGCCGCAGGTAGCCGGGGCGGCCGAACGTGGTCAGGATGATCACCCGTACGCCGGTGAGCCCGGCCGCGACGGTGAGCCCGTCGCCGCCGGGCATCTCGATGTCGAGCAGTACGACGTCGGGCCGCGACTCGGCGACCGCGGCGGCCACCTCGTCCCCGCGGCCCACCTGGCCGACGACCTCGATGTCCGGCTCCAGGCCGAGCAGCGCCGCCAGCGCCTCCCGTACGAGATGCTGATCGTCGGCGAGCAGCACGCGAATCACGGACTACCTCCCGAGAGCTTGAACGAAGACCTGTGATGGGCGCGCGTCGTCGGCCCAGAGGGGCGTCTAGGGGCTTGGCTCGCGGCACCGGCCGTAGTGTCCGCCGGGCTTGGCGACGGTAGGGAAGGGGCCGGTGTCATGGCGGTGGGGAGGCGTCAGGGGCGGGCGGCAGGGGGAGCCGGGCGTGGAGGCGGAAGCCGCCGGTGGGGGCGGGGGCGGCGTGGAGGGTGCCGCCCACGAGTTCGATCCGCTCGGTAAGACCGCGAAGCCCGGTGCCGCCGGTGTCGCCGGCGGGGCTGTAGTCGGTGTCGGAGCGGAGGGTGGTGTCGGCGCTGGTGCCGCCCTCGGTGACGGCAGGGCTGTGGTCGGCAGCAGGAGTGGGGTCGGAGCGGGTGTCGGTGGCGGCGCGGGCGGTGGTGCCGCCGTTGGTGACAGCAGGAGTGGGGTCGGAGCCGGTGACGAGGCCGGGGGTGGGGCCGTCGTTGGTGATGTCGATGTAGGCGTCGCCGTTCGAGGTGCCGAGGCGGATGTGGCATCGGCGGGCGCCGCTGTGACGGACGACGTTGGTGGTGCCTTCTCGTACGACCCAGGCCAGGACCGGTTCGGCTTCGGCGGGGACCGGGTCGGCGGAGAGTTCGAGGTGGATGCCGGCGGCGGCGAGGGCGCGGCGTGCGGCGGCGAGTTCGCCGGGGAGCGACGGTTGACGGTAGCCGGCGATCGCGTCGCGTACGTCCGAGAGCGCCTGGCGGGACAGCTCCTCGACCTCGCCGATCTCCGAAGCGGCCCGCGCGGGGTCGGCGGTCATCAGTCTGCCCGCGAGCTGGCTCTTCAGCGTCATCACCGCCAGGCTGTGCCCCAGGATGTCGTGCATGTCGCGGGCGAACCGGAGCCGTTCGTTGTCCACGGCGAGCCGTTCCACCTCGGCGTTCGCGAGGGACAGGGCCCGGTTGGCGGCGGCGAGTTCGAGGAAGGCGCGCATCGCCCCGGCGAAGACGGCCACCTGCAGCGGGATCCACCAGTTGTCCGCGAGCGGCGCGCCGAGCAGCGGCAACGAAAGGGTGACGGCGCCGACGGTCAAGACGGTCCCCAGCAGCATGGGCCGTCTGGGCAGGGCCGCGGCCAGCGCCGTGATCAGGAAGAACGACGCGGCGAACACCCACAACTCGCCCAGCGCTACAGCCAGAAGGGCCGCGACCGCGTACATCAGGGCGAGCGCGTACGGGGTCGCGTTCAGATGCGGGCGGGCCAGCGCGGTCCACACGACCCGCAGGTAGAGCGCGGCGAAAAGCAGCAGCCCCACGACGACGAGCCCCACCTCGGCGGCGGACGGCGAGCGGGACAGGAAACCGGGGACAGGCCACACCAGGACGGCAAGGTAGACGGAGGTCCAGAGCCGGCCCTTCATGCCGATCACCCTAACCACGCGGCGACGGGAAGAGACCTGACGAATGTCACGGCACCCCCGCTTGATCTCTCCCGGCGCCGAGGGTTCAGGCTTGGGGGTATGGACGAAGTATTCGACAGCCCCACAGACTGGGTGGCCGAGCACATCCGCCGCTACGTGGAGACGGACGGCGAGAAGGGTCACCTCTTCCAAGGATTCCCGTCGCTGCTGCTCACCACTCGGGGCCGGAAGTCCGGTCAGTTAAGGAGAACGGCCCTGATCTACGCGCAGGACGGCGACCGTTACCTGGTCGTCGCCAGCGCCGGCGGCTCGGACCGCCATCCGGCCTGGTATCTCAACCTGTCCGCCCATCCGGACGTCACCGTGCAGATCAAGGCGGACACTTTCGCCGCCCGCGCCAGGACGGCCACCGCGGAGGAGAAGAAGGAGCTGTGGCCGCGCGCGGTGGCCGTGTTCCCGATGTGGGACACGTACCGGTCGAAAACAGACCGGGACATCCCACTGGTGATCATCGAACGGTCAGGCGGAGACGAGCCCGCGGACGTCGGCGAGAAGCTCGAAGGAGCGTAGCCAGGCCTCGCGGTCGGGGGCCGCGGACACCACGATGAGCTCGTCGGCCTGGGCATGCTCGGCGAACCGGTCGAGATAGTCCTTGACCTCGCCGGGCGTGCCGATGGCCGAGTACTTGGTCATCTGGAGGATCTGCTGCCCGGCGGGCGACTCCAGGATCATGTCGGCTTCCTCGTCGGTGAACTCGCGGTCCCGGCCCAGCAGCAGGCTGACCCGGTTCCGCTTGGCGGCGAGGAACTGCTCTTCGGCCTTCTCCTTGGTGTCGGCGGTGATCACGTTGACGCCGGCGATCACGTACGGCTCGGCGAGCTGCGCGGACGGCTTGAACTCGCGCCGGTAGAGCGAGACCGCCTCCTCCAGCGCCGCGGGCGCGAAGTGCGACGCGAACGCGTACGGCAGCCCGAGCATGGCGGCGAGCTGGGCCCCGAACAGCGAGGACCCGAGGATGTAGAGCGGCACGTTCGTGCCCTTGCCCGGGGTGGCGTCGACGCCGGGGATGCGGGACTCGCCGGTCAGGTAGCCCTGCAGCTCCAGCACGTCCTGGGGGAAGTTGTCGGCCGAGGACGGGGTGCGGCGCAGCGCCCGCAGGGTCTTCTGGTCGCTGCCGGGCGCCCGCCCGAGCCCCAGGTCGATCCGGCCGGGGTGGAGGGTGGCGAGCGTGCCGTACTGCTCGGCGATGGTCAGCGGCGAGTGGTTGGGCAGCATGACGCCGCCCGCGCCGAGGCGGATGGTGCTGGTGTGCGCGGCCACGTGCGCGATCAGCACGCTGGTGGCGGACGACGCGATCGTGGGCATGTTGTGGTGCTCGGCGTACCAGATCCGGTGGTACCCCCACTCTTCGGCACGCCGCGCCAGCTCCACGCTGGCGGCGAAGCTGTCGGCGGCGGTCTCTCCCTTGCCGATGTACGCGAGATCGAGAATGGAGAGAGGCAGAGCCATTGGGACGTACCTTTCGTTATCGGGGTGCACGATGCGTAACCGCCTTGGGGGCGCCGTTATTTCCCGCCCAGCGCGCGGACCCAGAGCCGCACGATGGCGTCCAGGTGTCCGGGGTCGTCGAGCAGGGCGCCGTGGACCTGGGCTTCGACACCCTGGACGGCCAGCAGGGCGGTGACGCCGGGGTCGGGGGCGCCCAGTCTGGCCAGCTCGACGGAGAGCGCGTCCGCCATGCGCCGTTCGGCCTCGCGGAAGCGGGCGACGAGTTCCGGCGTGCGCGGGGCCTGGTCGAACAGCAGGCGGTGCAGTTCCGGCCGGTCCGCGTGCAGGGCGGCCACGCACTCCACCAGGTCGGTCACCAGCCGGGTCAGATCAGGAGGCTCTTCGGCGAACCGGGCGAACACCCGCATGACCTCGCGTTCGGCCGCCTCCAGGTGCAGGTCGGCCAGGGCCAGCAGGAGCGCGTCCTTGTTGGGGAAGTACTGGTAGAGCGATCCGACGGACACGCCCGCCCGGTCGGCGATCTTGTTCGTGGTGGTCGCCGCGTAGCCGTGCCGCTGGAAAAGCTGAGCAGCCGCCTCCAGGATCGCCTCCACCGTCTCGCGTGAGCGCTGCTGGCGGGGCCTTTTGCGGGGCGTGAGCACGTGTCTCCCAATGCGAGTACCAAAAACTGAAGATTACTCGCATTATGGCCTGGTGCTCCCCGAACTGCTCCCCTACACCGCCCGGATCCTGCCGGGCCTCCTCCTGATCGGCGTCTGCTTCGCCCTGGCCCGTGAGCCGCTGCTGCGCATCGTGGCGCTGGTGCTCGGGTTCGTGCTGATCAGGGACGCCATGACACCGCTCGGCTTCTGGCGCATCGGCACCTCCGGCCCGGCGCCGTGGCTGCGCTTCGCCGACGACGCGGGGCTCCTGCTGGTGTTCGGCGCCGTCACACTCCTGCTCACCGCCGCGGTGCTGCGCCTGGACGGCGAGTTGAGAGCGCTGGTGCGCTGGGGCCGCCCGATCACCGCGCTCGCGGGCCTGGGCGGCGGCCTGCTGATCGCGGGGCCGGTGCTGCTGCTGTCGCTCTCCGTCCCGGTGGCCGAGCGCGGCGGGCCGGTCGCCGCGGGCCTGCTGCCCGCCCTGCTGTTCTTCGCCCTGGCCGGCAACCTGGCCGAGGAGGTGCTCTTCCGCGGCCTCCTTCAGGGGTATCTGGAGCGCTCGGGCCCGGTGCGCGCCGCCCTGCTGTCCGCGGTCATGTTCGCCGCCTGCCACGCCTATCTCGCCTCGACGGTGACCGACCTGGGCTGGCCGCTGCTGGCCTTCACCCTCTACGAGGGGCTGATCTGCGCGTTCCTCCGGCTCCGGTACGGTGTCCTGCCGGCCGCCCTCGCCCACGGCCTGGCCATCTTCCTGCTGGCCGCCGGGTAGCATCCGCACTGTGAACCGTCGCATCATCGCCCTTATGGTCATCATCGGGATGGTCGGGATGAGCGGGCTGGCCGTCGTCCTTTCGGCGGTGCAGTCGGCCGGTTGGTGAAGTCGCTGACCTAGAGCGGGATTCGTGACACGATGTCGGTGACTCCGAGGAGTGTCCGATGTGTGACGATCCGCTGCTTCCCGAGCCCGTCGCCCGCGCCCTGGCCGAATACCGTGACCTCCGTGACCGGCACGGAGTGTGCTGGGGTGAAGAGCCTCTTTCGTACGTGGTCCAGGCCTGGGCCACCGTCTTCCTCGAACGCCGCCACGGCTACTGGGACACCGGCATGCGCCAGCTCGCCGAACGCCTGCCCGGCGCCTCGGAGGACGAGATCGACGACCGGATGGGCGAGGTGGACGTGGACCGGGTGGTCCGCGACGCGCTCGGCGGCGAGGTCGTCGCCTCCCTGCCCGCGCTCCGGCTGCGGCCCGGCGCGGTCGCGCTGGAGGCCAGCCCGCGCGTGGTGCTCGGTGACGGGCCGTTCCGTACGTGGTTGCTGCTGGATTCGAGCCGGGACGAGGCGGCCACGGTGGTCGTGGACGGTGAGACGTACGAGATCCCGGCCCGCGGCGCGAAGATCGTCGGCGTGCGGCGGGAGGTCGTCGCCGACGGGGCACCGGTCGACCTCAAGCCGCTGACCAGGCGGGCGGAGGCGGCGGCGGTGCGGCTGCGCGCCGGGTTCCCGTGCCGGTGGAGCGTGACGTCCGCCGACGGCCAGGGCTGGTACCCCGAGGGCGCCCCGCCCAAGGTCGACGGGCGCGGCAGGCCGTACTTCCACGGCGACGACCTCGTGGTGGCCGTGCCTGCCGAGCCGATCACGGTGACGGTGACCAGGGGGATGGAGTACGCCGAGTCCGAGGTCGCGCTGACCCCGGCGGCGGGTGCGGAGACGCCGGTCGAGCTGACCCCCGAGCGGCTGTACGACGCGGCGGCCCACGGCTGGTACGGCGGCGACATGCACGTCCACCTCAACTGGATGGGCGAGGAGCCAGCCGCCCCCGAGTTGGCGGCGAAGGCCCAGCACGGCGAGGACCTGCACGTGCTCAACCTGGTGGCCGGGAACGTGGCGAGCGCCCGAGTCTACGACCGGGAGGCGCTCGACCACTGGCTGGGCCGCGACCTGCCGTGGTCCGACGAGCGCCACCTGGCCAGGATCGGCGTCGAATACCGCAACGACCTGGTCGGCCACGTCGGCGCGTTCGGCCTGAACGCGCTGCCGGAGCGTTTCCACACCGGTTTCGCGGGCGACGCCGACTGGCCGCCGAACGCGGTCGCCTGCGAGGAACTGCGCCGGGCGGGCGCGGTGCTCGGCTACGGGCACCCGTTCCACCTGCCGGTCTCCGACACAGACCCGCCGGAGGCGGGGGTGCAGCGCGGGCGCAACTGCTCGGCCAGGGAGATCGTCGCGGACGCGGCGCTCGGCCTGGTCGACACGCTGGACGTGCTCAACCACTCGTCGATCCAGGGCACGGCCACGGTCTACCGGCGGCTGATCGGGGCGGGCAACCGGCTGGCGGTGACCGCCGGCACGGACGCGGTGCTGTCGTTCTGCCACCGCGGCACCTCGTCGGGCCCGCCCGGCTGGGAGCGGGTGTACGCGAAGGTGGACGGCCCGCTCACCGCCGAGTCGTTCGCCGAGGCGATCCTGATGGGCCGCACGTTCGCCACCACCGGCCCGTGGCTCGGGCTGACCGTGAACGGCCACGGCCCCGGCGACACGCTCGACCTGGCGCCGGGGGAGGAGGTGGAGATCACTGTCACCTCGGTCGGCCCCGAGGTCGAGAACCTGGAGATCCGGACCGCCGACGGCGTGCTGGCCCAGGGACCGCCCGGCCGCCTCACGGCCACCCTCCGAGCGGGCGATCCCACGTACGTCGTCGCGGTCGCGACCGGCGGCCCGCACCAGCGGACCTTCCACGGCAGCGGCGCCTACGCGCACACGAGCCCGGTCTACCTGAACGTGGCGGGCGCGCGCGTGGCGCGGCCCGAGGACGTGCGGTGGTGTCTCGGCTGGCTGGACCGGCTGGAGGAGGTCGTGCGGGAGTCGGGCGTCTTCGCCGCCGAGGAGCAGTACAAGGACCACGTGGCGCTCTACGACCGCGCCCGCGAGGTCTATCGGGCCCGGCTGCGTTAGGCCAGGCAGAGCCCGGCGTCGTCGTCGATGCCCTCCAGGAGGAGGGCGGCCAGGCTGCGGCGCTGGGCCGCGGTGAGGGTCATGGGCAGCACGATCGGCATCAGCTCGACGGCTCCGCCGGGCAGGTGGCGGACATGGCAGGGGACGTGGGAGACGGGGGAGGTGTGAAGCACCCGCTCACTATCGCAGCCGCCACCGACAAGAATGCCGCCATGACGTACGAAAGCGGGCTGCTCGACGTCGGCGACGGCAACCACGTCCACTGGGAGGCGTACGGCGCGCCCGGCGGGAAACCGGCGGTGGTGCTGCACGGCGGCCCCGGGTCCGGCGCGGAGCGGGGCCGGCTGCGCCACTTCGACCTGGAGACGTACCGGGTGGTCCTGTTCGACCAGCGCGGCTGCGGCCGGAGCACGCCCGACGCCGCCGACTTCGGCACCGACCTGTCCGTTCACCACCTGGTCGCCGACTTGGAACTGCTCCGCTAGCACCTGGGCGTCGAGCGGATCACTGAGGGCGTCGGCCGTTACTTCCCCCGCGAGTGGGAGCGGTTCCGCGACGCCGTCCCGCCGAGCCTGCGCGGCGAGCGCCTGGTCGACGCCTACGCCCGCCTGCTCACCGACCCCGACCCCGCCGTCCCCGCGCCTGGTGCGACTGGGAGGACTCGCATGTACGGGTGCGCGCCGATCAGCCGCCTGACCCGCGCTACGCGGACCCCCGGTTCCGGATGCGGTTCGCGCGCCTGGTCACCCATTACTGGAGCCACCACGCCTGGCTGGAGGACGACGAGATCCTGGCCGGCGTGGCGGGACCGAGGGGCGCTGGGCGCGGCGACCGCGCGCTTCGCCGCTACTCGTCGGGGAGCGGGATCCACCGGTGCGCCCAGGTCGCCAGCTCCTCGAACGCCGGCCGCAGGTCGCGGCCCATCTCCGTCAGGTGATATTCGACCTTGACGGGGGTGGTGTCGAGCACCCGCCGCTCGATCAGCCCGGCGGCGTGCAGTTCGCGCAGCCGGCGGGCCAGCATGGTGTCGTTCAGCCCGGGGATCGCGGCCCGGATCTCGGCGTAGCGGTGGGCGCCCTTGGAGATGGCGTGCAGCACGGCGCCCGACCACCGCGCTCCGATCAGCTCCAGGGCGGTGTGGAAGCGGACGCAGACGGTGTGGGCGCTCACGTCCAAGATTCTAATTTTGCTCAACGCCGCTTAGCTACTCAATAATGTTGAGCAGCTACACATTCGCAAGCAAGGAGCGTTCATGTCGAAGCCGGTTCTGCACGTCGTCGTCGCGAGCACCCGCCCCGGCCGGGCCGGCCTGCCGATCGGCGAGTGGGCCCGCGACCGCGCGGTGGCCTCGGGACTGTTCGACGTCGAACTGGTTGACCTCGCCGAGGTCGGGCTGCCGCTCCTGGACGAGCCGCACCACCCCAGGCTCAAGCAGTACGAGCACGCCCACACCAAGGAGTGGAGCGCCACGGTCGACCGGGCCGACGCCTTCGTCTTCGTCACTCCGGAGTACAACCACAGCTTCCCCGCGAGCCTGAAGAACGCCCTCGACTACCTGCACCACGAGTGGCATCACAAGCCGGTCGGGTTCGTCAGCTACGGCGGGGTCTCGGGCGGCACCCGCGCGGTCAACGGCCTGCGCCAGGTGTGCAGCACGCTCCGGATGTTCCCGCTGCTCGAAGCCGTCAACATTCCCTTCCACACCGAGGTGATCGGCGAGGACGGCGCGGTCAAGGCCAGTGAGGTGATGGACAGCGCGGCCGGGGTGATGCTGGCCGAGCTGGCCAGGATGGCGGAGGCTCTGCGCCCGCTCCGGGCGGCTTGACAGGGTCCGGGCCGCCTGGCCGCTCAGCGCTCGTCGTCCGGGAGCAGTTCGTCCAGGACGCGGTTGACGGCGTCGCCCAGCGGGCGGAACGCCTCGGTGAGCGCGTTGGCCAGCGGCCCGAAGATCTCGGTGACCTCGTGCAGCAGGTCGTCGTTCTTCTCTTCCGGTGGTGACCAGCGCATGGCGTCGGCGCTCAGCGTCTCCCACTCGTCGACGACGCCGTCGATGGCGTCGAGCACGTGGTCTGGATCCCTCGACATGACGTTCTCCAGGAGAGAAATCGGGATAACACCACCGTAACCCGTCCCCGGCCGGTCCCGTCAGGCCGGGACGGACACTCCTACGCCGCCCCGGGTCTGCCCGCCGTACCGCTCCTTGTCGGCGGCCAGGTCGAGCGGCCGGATGCGGGTCCGGGCGGCCAGCAGCTCGTCGTCGATCAGCTCGGCGGGCACCAGCCAGGACACCTCGAACTCCAGCCCGTCGGGGTCGCGCGCGTACAGGGCCTTGGTGGTGCTGTGGTCGGAGGCGCCCACCAGCGCGCCCAGCTCGCTCAGCTTGGTGGCGATGCGCTCCAGTTCGTCGAGCGTGTCGACCTCCCACGCCAGGTGGTAGAGCCCGACGGTGCTCCGCCCGGCCTGCGACGGCCCGGCCGCCTCGCCGATCTGGAACAGGCCCAGGTCGTGGTCGTTGGACGAGCCGTCGGCCTGGAGGAAGGCCGCGCCGGGCATCTCCATGACCACGTCGAAGCCGAGGGCCTCGCGGTAGAAGGCGACGCTGCGCTTGACGTCGCGTACGTAGAGAACGGCGTGGTTGAGCCGCTGAACCGGCATGATGATCTCCTTTGAGAGGTTCTGTCCATAAGTGTATGAGAGTTCAAGTAAAAAGTACATGAGGGTTCAAGTACATTGGCAGATGTGACCCGATGGCTGAACGACGAGGAGCAACGCACCTGGCGGAGCTTCCTGGCGGCGACCCAGCTCGTCCACGAGGCGCTGGACCGGCAGCTACAGCGCGACGCGGGGATGCCGCACGCCTACTACATGATCCTGGTGGCGCTCTCCGAGGCCCCCGGGCGCTCGATGCGCATGAGCGAGCTGGCCTCGAAGGCGCAGAGCTCCCAGAGCCGGCTCTCACACGCGGTGGCCCGGCTGGAGGAGCGCGGCTGGGTCCGCCGCGAGCGCTGCCCGGAAGACCGGCGCGGCAACATTGCCGTGCTCACCGACGACGGCTTCGCCGCGCTGGAGTCGGCCGCGCCCGGCCACGTCGAGGAGGTGCGCCGGGCCCTGTTCGACCCGCTCACACCCGAACAGCTCCGCGGTCTCCGGGAGATCTGCGACACGGTACGGAACACGCTGGAGGGGTAGCGGCAAAACTGTCGGCGCCCCCTCGTAGGGTGTCCCGGGTAAGTCAGACGGCTCGACGAGGAGACGGGGATGCACGACGATGAGGCGCTGTTCCGCACGGTTCACGGCATCGCGGGCCAGATGGCGGGTCAGCCCGTGCCCACGGTGATCGACGCCCTGGTGCGGCAGTTGCCCCAGTCCTCCGGCCTCACCGGCGACGACCTGCGGCGCATCGCCGAGGAGATCAGCGTGGGGCGCGACCCGTCGGGGCTGTGAGGGCCAAGCCCCCGCGCTGATCACTGCTCGCGCAGGCCCCAGGGCGACCCGTACGTTTCCAGCAGATCCAGGAACGGGCGCGGCGGGAACGCCTCGGGGCCGAGCACGCCTTCGCCCTTCCACACACCGGAGGCCACCAGCTCCAGGGCGGCGACGGGGTTGATCGCGGTCTGCCAGACCACGGCCTGCGAGCCGTACTCACGCATCGACCACTCGTTGTCGACCACGTGATAGAGGTACACCTCGCGCGGCCGGCCGTCCTTGACGCCCTTCACCCAGGTGCCGGCGCAGGTCTTGCCGCGCATGCGGTCGCCCAGCCCGGCCGGGTCGGGCAGCACGGCGGCCACCACGTCGCGCGGCGACACCTCGGCCGGCCCGAGGCTGGTCGGCACGGTGACCGGCCGGGTGTCCGACAGGCCCAGCTCGCGCAGGGTCTTGAGGCGGGCGACGAACTCCTCACCCAGCCCGTACTTGAAGGTGACCCGCCCGGCGTCCACCCAGCGGGGCACCAGCACGACCTCCTCGTGCTCGACGTTCACGCACTCGATCGGGCCGATGCCCTCGGGGAAGTCGAACACCTCGGGCTCGCTGAACGGCTCGGTGGTGAACCAGCCGCGGTCGCGCTCGTACACGACCGGCGGGTTGAGACACTCCTCGATCGTGGTCCAGATGGAGAACGACGGGGCGAACTCGTAGCCCTCGACGGTCAGGTTCGCGCCGTCGCGGACGCCGATCTCCTCGATCTCGTCGAAGAGCTCGTCGGCGGCGTAGCGGGCGAACACGTCGGACATGCCCGGCTCGACGCCCATGCCGACGAGGGCCAGCCGCCCGGCCCGCCGCCAGTCGTCGTCGCGGGCGAACTGCTCGTCGCCGAGCTTCACCCCGACCTCCTCGTACGGGCGCTCCGGGTGCGGCCTCGACAGCGACATCGCCATGTCGAGGTAGTGGGCCCCGCTCGCGAGCGCCGCCTCGAAGAGCGGCATCACGAAGCGCGGGTCGGTGGCGTTGAGCAGGACGTCGCACCGGTGGTCGCGGAGCAGGCCGGTGATCGCCTCCCGGTCCGCGGCGTCGGCCCGGACGGCGGTGAAGCGGGGGCCGAGCGGGGCGACGGCCGCCCGCGCCCTGGACAGGTCGTAGTCGGCGACCACCATGTGGTCGAAGAACTCGCGGCGGGCGGCGATGCCGGTGATGGCGGTGCCGACACCGCCGGCGCCGACAAGCAGAATGCGCATGATCTCTCCTGGTCAAGGGGGGTGCGAATCCAGGAAAGCCAGTACGCTCGATAACGTCAATGGCGTTGACATAAGGAGCGGCATGTCCAGGCGCGCTGTCCCCGGCGAGGCCCGGCGGCGGCGCAGGCCCACCCGGCAGGGCCAGGTGCTGAGCCACGAGCTGATCATCGAGACCGCACTCCGCGTGCTCAGGGAGCACGGCGCGGCGGGCCTGACCGCGCGGCGGCTCGGGCTGGCGCTGGGCGCCGACGCGAGCGCGATCTACCGCTACTTTCGCGGCATGGACGACCTGACCCTCGCCATCGCCGACGCGCTGCTGGCCTCGGCCCTGCGCGGCTGGCGCGCGACCGGCGACTGGCGGGCCGACCTGCGGGCGCTCGGGCTGAGCATCCACCGGTCCTACCTGGCGCACCCGCAGGCCGCCGTGCTCACCGCGAGCCGGGTCGCGGGCCGCCCCAACGAGGTGGCGGTGGACGAGACGATCCTCGGCATCCTGCGCACCGCCGGCTTCCCCGACGCCGACGCGGTCCGGATCTACCACGCCTTCATCGACCAGAGCCTGGGCTTCGCCGTCCTGGACGCCGCCTCCCTGGCGCTGCCCGAGGCGGCCCGGGTCGCCGACGAGCAGGTCTGGCAGGACACCTACGCCCGCCTGCCCGCCGAGACCCACCCGCACATCGCCGCCACCGCGCCCCTGCTGGTGGCCAGGATGAACGACAGCGGCTACCCGGCGGCCCTGGACATGCTCCTGGACAGCGCCGCCCGGCAACTCGGAGAGAGCTGACCGCCTCCCTGCTGGGATGGACTACGGCGGCCCTTCAACTCAGGGGTCGTGATGGCCGGAATGAACGGCAGCGGCCCTGGGCAGTGCGGTCCGGCGACTCAGGGATCGCTCAGGGTGAGGTCGGGGGCGACGCCGGATGTCCCGGAGCGCGCCGCGCGGAAGACTCACTGTCATGACCAAGGTCTATCCGCTCGTCGCGCTCGCCGCGATCGTGTCGGGGGTGGCCGGGATGGTGTTCGGCCAGTTCGGCCCGGACGCGCGCCTGGACCCGCTGCACACGACGGCGGGCGAGTTCGCCGTGGCCGGACGCGGGGGCGTCACGGCGCTGGCGACGGCGGTGATCGCCCTCGGCTCGCTGGCGCTGCTGGCCGGGCTGCGGGCGGCGGGCGCTCCGGTGAGGGGGACGCCGGAGCGCCTGCTTCTGGTCTGGTCGGGCGCGCTGCTGACGGCGCCGTTCGGGGCGGGCCCGGTCTCCCGGTACGTGACGGTCGCGGCGTTCGCCTGCCTGCCCGCGGCGGGGGCGCTGCTGGTGCCCCGGCTCTCCGGCGATCAGGTGTGGCGGCCGGTGGCGAGGACGGTGGAGTGGCTGGCCCTGGCGGGCGGGCTCGGGGTGCTGGCGCTCACCTACGTGGCGCTGCCCGGGGAGGGGGTCATGCTCGGGCTCGTGGAGCGGTTGCTGCTGGGTGCGGATGTGGCGCTGCTGGCCGTGCTGGCAGTCTGGTTGGTCCGCGTGGTCTGGGGCGGTATAGCAGTCAAATTCACTACATATCACAGATTTATCGCTAGTTGATCTTAAGTCGGCCTCGATGAGTGCTATTCTCTCCGGCGATCTTCTAACCGGGAGCAGGTGTCATGGCATCGGGCAGATCCATCCGATTCAAGATCTCGACGCTGCTCGTCGTCCCGCTGGTCTCCCTGGTGGCGCTCTGGGGATTCGCCGCGAGCACCACGTCCAGGGAGGCGCTGAACCTCCTCAAGGTCGAGGCCTTCTGGACCGGGATCATCGACCACGCGGACTACCTCGTCATCAACCTCCAGACGGAGCGGCTGGCCTCCGCCGAACTGCTGGCGGGCGCCGTCACCGACCCCAGGAAGCTGACCGAGGCCCGCACCAAGGTCGACCAGGTCAGGAAGCTCCTGACGGACGGCGCGATGGCCGAGGACACCCAGGCGGTGCTCACCGATGACATGAAGGCGCGCCTGTCCGCGGTCTTCGAGGCCGTCGACCGGCTGCCGCAGATCAGGAACGGGGTGGACAAGGGGTCGCTCACCCCGCACAACCTGATCGCCGAGTACGCCACCATCCCGGACGCCATGGACCGCCTCTACGCGGCCTTCACCGCCAGCACCGACGCCGAGCTGTCCCGCCAGTCGCAGGGCCTCATCATGGCCGCGCAGGTGCGCGAGCTCCTCAGCCGCGAGCACGCCCTGATCGTCGCGGGCAACTCCGTGGTGGACGGCGACGGCTGGACCATGGACGAGATCCACATGCTGGCCGGCATCGACGGCGCTCGCTCGTACCTCCTCCCCAAGGCGATGGCCAACCTGGACGCGGAGATGCGCGCCCCGCTGGAGCGGCTGACCGCCACCGGGAACTACGGCTCGATGGAGCGCCTGCTGGAGTCGTACATCTCCGGCGACCCGGTGAACCTGGAGCTGTGGCGGAGCACGGTCGAGCCGGTGCTGGAGGAGTTCAACCAGGCCCTCTGGACGACCGGCGAGACCCTGCTGGAGCGGATGGAGCCCGCCGGCATGGCGATCATCGTGCGCGCCGCCGTCGCGGGCGCGCTCGGCCTCATCGCGGTCATCGTCTCGATCTTCCTCTCGGTACGGGTCGGACGGCGGATCTCGCGTGAGCTGGCGGAGCTGCGCGGCTCCGCCCAGGAGCTGGCCGAGGTCCGGCTGCCCGGCGTGGTCGCCAAGCTGCGCGAGGGCGAGCCGGTGGACACCGCCGCCGAGGCGCCGCCGATCCAGGTGGCCCCGGGCGCCACCGGCGAGGTCACCGACCTGGCGAACGCGTTCGACCGCGTCCGCTCCACCGCGGTCGACGCCGCCGTGGAGCAGGCCCGGCTGCGCGAGGGCATCTCCCAGGCGCTGCGCAACCTGGCCAGGCGCAGCCAGTCGCTGGTCCAGCGCCAGCTCAAGCTGCTGGACGAGATGCAGCGCCAGACGGAGGACCCGGAGGCGCTGGAGCACCTGTTCAGGCTCGACCACCTGACCACCCGCATGCGCCGCCACGCCGAGGGCCTGGTGCTGCTGTCCGGCGGCTCGGCCGGCCGGCGCTGGCGCGGCGTCATCGGCATGGAGGACGTGCTGAGCGGGGCCGCCGCCCAGGTCGAGGAGTACACCCGGGTGCGCGTCTACCCGATGCCGGAGTGCGGCGTCTCGGGCGAGGCCGTGGCCGACCTCATGCACCTGTTCGCCGAGCTCATCGAGAACGCGGCCACCTTCTCCTCGCCCGGCAGCGAGGTGTCGGTCCGCGGCGACCTGGTCGGCAAGGGCTTCGCGGCCGAGATCGAGGACCGCGGGCTGGGTATGTCCGACGAGGCCAGGGAGGCGATCAACTGTCGCCTGGCCAGCCCGCCCGAGTTCGACCCGGCGCAGACCGACCAGCTCGGCTTCGCCGTCGTCGGCATGCTGGCGGCCCGGCACGGGGTGAGCGTCACGCTCAAGCCCTCCCCGTACGGGGGGACCACCGTGATCGTGCTGGTGCCCTCGCACCTGGTCCAGCCGCTGCCGGCGATCCGCCCGCCGGAGCCGCCCGAGCTGGAGTCCGTCACCGTGTCGGTGGTCGGCAGGGAGAACGCGGAGAGCAGAGAGAGCACGGCGAGCACGGAGATCAGGGAGATCAGGGAGAGCCCGCCGGAGGAGAGCGCGCCCCGCGGGCAGCGGCCCCCCGCCGGCCCCGGGCCGAGCGAGCTGCCGCGCCGGGTCCGCACCGCCAAGCGCAAGACGGCCGCCCCGTCGGCGGCGGGAGCCGGGCTGCCCCGCCGGGTGCGCCAGGCCAACCTGCCGCAGCAGCTCAGGAAGCCGCCGCAGCCGGACGCGCCGGTCGCGGACCAGCCGCCGCCCCAGCCCCTGTCGGAGCGTTCACCGGAGGAGGCCAGGGCGCTGCTGTCCTCGCTGCAGTCAGGCTGGCAGCGCGGACGGCAGGACAATGACCATGACGGGGGGACGCCATCGTGAGCAACGAGCACGAGTGGGTCGACGAGGAGGCCGGTCCGGTCGTGCGCCCGTACGCGGTGACCCGCGGACGCACCAAGCCAGCCGCCAAGGCGCTGTCGACGCTCGACCTGCTGGCGACCGTGTCGCTCACCGGGCGGCCCGCACCGGCCCACGCGGAGCTGAGCGTCCAGCACCGGCGGCTGCTGAACTGCGTGGTCCAGCACGCCAGGCCGGTCGCCGAGGTCGCGGGCGAGCTGGACCTGCCCGTCGCGGTGGTCCGGGTGCTGCTCGGCGACCTGATCGACTACGACCTGGTGGCCGTCAAGGCGCCGCGGCCCAAGGCCACGACGCCGACGGAGAGCCTCCTGCGCGAGGTGATCAACGGGCTGCGCGCGCTCTAGCCGGTCATGGTCAGCTGCCGGAGCGAGTGCTCCACGAGCGTGATCATGACTTCCTTGGCGGAGTTGCGCCGGCGCACGTCGCACAGCATCACCGGGACGTCGTCGTCCAGGTCGAGGGCGATCCGCACGTCCTCGACGCTGTGCCGTTCGGCGCCGTCGAAGCAGTTGACGGCCACCACGAACGGCGTGCCGCGCTGTTCGAAGTAGTCGACGGAGGGGAAGCAGTCGGTCAGCCGCCGGGTGTCGGCGATCACGACCGCGCCCAGGGCGCCGTAGGACAGCTCGTCCCACATGAACCAGAACCGTTCCTGGCCGGGGGTGCCGAACAGGTAGACGACCAGCCCGTCGCGGATGGTGATGCGGCCGAAGTCCATCGCCACGGTCGTGGTCGTCTTGGTCTCGACGCCGTCGGTGTCGTCGACGCCCACTCCGCGGTCGGACAGCACCTCTTCCGTCCGGAGCGGCCTGATCTCGCTGATCGACCCCACCAGGGTGGTCTTGCCGACGCCGAACCCCCCGGCAATGAGGATCTTGAGCGCGACGGGGTCCTCAGAGAGCACGGAGTCCATTGATCACTTCCTTGAGAATGCCCTCACTCGGGCGCGATCCGGCCGCGGAGGGGGCCGATACCGAGATGAGGCCTTGGTCACGCAGGTCGCCCAGCAGGACGCGGACGACTCCGACTGGCAAGTCGAGCTCGACGGCCACGTCGGCCACCGAGATCGGGTTGCGGGCCGCGCGCATGATGAGCGACTGCTCGGGGGAGAGGTCGTCCCGGGCTTCCCCCACGGCGCGCACGGTCGCGACGAGGTCGAGATTGTCCCCCGACGACCTCGTACGACCTCGGATGAGAGCGTAGGGCCGCACGATGGGCCCGGCGTCCTCGTCCAGCCACTGCGGGGTATCGCTCATGGCATGGCTCGCGGGTTGGTCGTGATGTGCTGGCCGACCCGCTTCACCAGCATCGCCATCTCGTAGGCGATGTGGCCCACGTCGACGTTGGCCTCGGCGAGCACCGCCAGGCATGTGCCCTGCCCCGCCGCGGTGACGAACAGGAACGCCGACTCCATCTCCACGATGGTCTGGCGTACCTCGCCGCCGCCGAAGTGGCGGCCGGTGCCCCGGGCCAGGCTCTGGAAACCGGCGGCCACGGCCGACAGATGCTCGGCGTCCTCGCGGGTCAGCCCCTTGCTGTAGCCGACGGCCAGGCCGTCGGTCGAAAGGATGACGGCCTGCCTGACCGCACCCACCCGGGTGGTCAGGTCGTCAAGGAGCCAGTTCAGCTCACCGGTGTTGGTCGTCGGCACGCTCATGCCTCCCCCTTCTCATCAGCTTCTTCACGTGCGCGCTCCGTTCCCCGCTGGAACGCGGAGAACAGGTCGCGCACCTCGTCGGGAGAGCGTTCATTCTTCCGCTCGGGCTCCGGCTCGGGCGGCGGAGCGTCCTTGAGCCGGGATGACAATGTGGCCTGCCGGACTCGCCTTGGCAAGCCCGCGTGCGTGCCACTGACCACCGCCAGCGCTTTCTTCCGGGTCCGTCCGGGCAGCGAGGGCAGCTCGTCGCTCTTGGCTTCGGGCAGCTCAGGCTGGTCGGTGATGAGCCTGTCCGGCACGAACACGATGGCGGTGGTGCCGCCGAACGGCGATCGCCGCAGCAGCACGTTGATGGAGTGCCGCTGGGCCAGCTTGGCGACCACGAACAGGCCGAGCCTGTCGCTGTCGGCCAGGTCGAACTCGGGCGGCTCGCGCAGCACGCGGTTGTACGCCTCGTACTCCTCCGGCTGCAGGCCGAGCCCGCGGTCCTCCACCTCGACCGAGTAGCCGTTGCTGACCCGGTCGCCGCGGACGTGGACCGCGGTGTCGGGCGGCGAGTAGATCGTGGCGTTCTCCACCAGCTCGGCGATCAGGTGGGTGAGGTCGGCCGCGGCCGAGCCGTCGATCGCGCTGCGGGGCATGTTCGCGACCTCGACCCGGGTGTAGTCCTCCACCTCGGCGATGGCGGCCCGGACGACGTCGATCACCGGCACCGGCTTGCGCCAGGCCCGCCCGGGAGCCGAACCGGAGAGGATGATGAGGCTCTCGGCGTGCCGCCGCATGCGGGTGGTCAGGTGGTCGAGCCGGAAGAGCTCCTCCAGCTGGTCCGGGTCGTGGGTGCGCCGCTGCATGCCGTCCAGCAGCGCGAGCTGGCGGTGGAGCAGGCCCTGCTTGCGCCGGGCCAGGTTGAGGAAGACCTGGCCGAGCCCGTGGCGGAGCGCCGCCTGGCCGACGGCGGCGCGCACGGCCGTGTCCTGCACCGCGCCGAACGCGCCGGCCACGTCGCTGATCTCGGCCGAGCCGGTGACCGCGATCGGCTTGGCCTCCTCGGTGACGTCGATCTCCTCGCCCTTGCTGAGCCGCCTGACCAGGTCGGGCAGGCGCCGCTGGGACATCTCGACGGCGGCGGAGCGCAGGCCCGCCAGCTCGGCGCCGAGCCGGCGGCCGAAGCGCACCGAGATGATGATCGAGGCGAGCACGGCGACCAGGCCGACGCCGCCGGCGACGCCGATCTGGATCCGGGTCGCGGTGGCCGCGTCGGCGGCCCGGCCGCCCAGTTCGGCGGAGATCTGGCCGCTGATCCGGTCGAACTCGGCGATCACCTTGCCGACGGCGTCGTTCCACCGGGCGGTGTCGGGCGGCGGCGCGCCCGTCCTGATGATCCGCGCCTCCATCGTGGCGAAGGTCAGGAACTCCTCGCTCTTGAAGAGGTCCGCGTACGGCTGGCGCAGCTCGACCTCGAGGCCCGCCTGGCCGCGCGCGTGCAGGAACTTCCGGGAGGAGGCGTACTCGGTGAACGCGGTGGTCTCGCCCTCGGTCAGCCGCCCGTCGAGCTGGGCGGCCTGGACCAGGGCGTGCTCCCGGAGCAGGTACTCGTGCGCGTTGCTCATCGTCTGCAGCGCGGTGACCTGCTGGTAGATGGCCAGCTCGGGAGCGGGCGCGAGGTGGTCGTAGAACCGGTACATGGCGTCGAGCAGCCGGTTGTACTCGCTGAGGTCGAGCATCCGGGTGCTGAAGCCGCCGTCGACGCCCGTGCGGATGGCGTGCAGCCGGGACAGCTCGGCCTGGACGGTGTTCAGCGGCGTCCGCATGTCGTCGGTGAGGTTGCGCTCGGCTTCCCGGACGGACTCGCGGAAGTCGTGGAGCGCCGCGTCGGTGCGGGCACGCTGCTCACCGAGCTCGGCGCTGGGCTCGCCGTGCGTGAGCTTGAGCAGTGTCCGCTCACGCTCGGCCTGGAGCTGGACGCCCAGTTCGGTGGAGGTGACGCCGACCGTCTGGTACAGGGACTCCCCGCGCAGCAGCGACCAGCCGTCGCTCACGGTGAGGTTGAGCACGAAGCCCCAGAGCGCGCTCAAGGACAGGAGGGGTAACAGCAGCAACAGAAAGATCTTGAACCGAATTGACCGGTTTTGCGAGCCCATGTCCCAACCTCGGAGTCGAGGGCATTTCCACAAACTGTGTAAATACACCTCCGGAAGATCGCACAGGAGACTAGCACCGATTATGCGTCTCCTGCAGGGGATGAACAGGGATGTTTTACGCGGGCGCGGAGCAAGACTCAAGAAGGTCCCGAACGGGACACGAGGGCATTACCACCTCGTCTCACTCCATCAGTTCCCCGACGGCCCGATGGGCTGCCGTGACGGCGGCGTCCGCCCGCGCCGAGGGCGCCGCGTCCGACCCGGCGAGCGCGATCCGGCCGAACCGCCGCCGCGCCGTCTCCGCCGGTGACGGCCCGTCGGGATGGAACCCGTGCCAGGGCCGGCAGTACTCGGGCGCGTACCCGTGACCCCACCGGTAGACCGTCACCTCCTCGACGTCCCTGCCGGGATCGAAGCCACCGGGCCCGAGCAGCCGCGCGAGCTGGTCGCGCGCCCCGAACTCCAGCGTCTCGTACGGGGTGCGCAGCAGCGCGTGCCGGCCCGCGACCGCCCCTTCGGCGGGACCCAGCTCCGACCGGGAAGGCGTGGCCACCAGGCGCGCCGTGACACCGCCCGCGGAGTGGCGCACCAGCTCGCTCAGCGACCAGTACGCGCCCGTCCAGCGGGTGCGGGCGACGCCGAGCCGCTGCCAGGCGTCCCCGCCGCGCAGCCGCACCAGGGCCTCCACCAGGGGCGTCTTCACCGCCGCGCGCAGCGCCTCACGCTGCTCGCGGGGCAGGTCCTCGACGAGGTACGGGACGACCGCGTGCCAGCAGGCCAGGATCACCGCCCCGGCGGCGACGGACCTGACCCCGTGGCCGTCGAAGTAGGCGACGGTGGCCGAGGACGCGGTCTCGGGCGGGCCGTCGTTCCGTACGGACACGACCGGGCTGGACAGCCGGAGCCGGGCGGAAGTCTGGTCCAGCATCGCCCGGATCAGCCCGTGCACCCCGCCGGGCAGGTGCGCGACCCGGCCCGCCGTGCCCCACTCCTTGGCGACGGTGGGCGCGCTGAACCGCGACGGCTTGCTCGCGTCCAGCCCTAGCCCCCCGAACCCCGGATAGCCGAGCCCCCAGGCGTCCACCGCCCCCAGGGCACGCGTGTCGTACCCCCAGGCGGCGCTGGGCAGGGTCCGCAGGAACCGCTCGGCGTCCGGGTGCACCCGCAGCGCCTCCAGCAGGTAGCGGGAGTAGGTGAATCCGGCCAGCCGCTCGTGCTTGGCCTCCGCCGGCAGCCCGGGGAACGGGTCGGCGGGGTTCGCGTACAGGGCGAGCAGGTCCTCCCTGGCGGCGTCGGCGACCGGCAGCACGCCGATCCACTCGCCGGCCGGCGCGCCGGTGCGGACCAGCACCTCGACCGGGAACGTCTCGCGGTCGCACATCACGCTGTCGTCGGCGCCGCACTCCTGGCAGGGCGCCGCCGCGACGCCCAGCCCGTCGAGCAGGTCGCGGAACTCCGGGGTCCAGGTCGCGGGCGCCGCCATCGACCCCGAGCCGGGGCGCTGGAGATGGCCCCCGGTCGTGTCGTGGTTGTCCAGGATCAGCACGCGCGCGCCGGGGTGGCGGCGCAGCCACTCGTGCGCGGCGCTCACGCCGCTCAGCCCGGCCCCCACCACCACCAGGTCGTAGCGCTCTCCCGTCGGCTCGGGCGGGTCCGCCTGCTGCCAGAACCGGCCGTCGCGCAGCGCGTGCAGCACGCCGAGCGCCTGGGAGGTGTTCCCGCGGAACGCGGCGACCGGCGCCGAGGCGGCGGCGTAGACGGCCCCCGGCCTTGCCGGCCCGGTCAGGGCCGCCGCGCCCGCCGTCACGGCCACGCCGTCGAAGAAGTCCCGGCGCGAAATGGCCCGGCCCATGCCCAGTTCGCGACCCGCTGCCGAACGGCCGATGTCCTCCATGCGGCGATCCTCATGACTCGCCCGGAAAAGGCCGCGCGCGGCGCGCGGCCGGTGGCGGAGTCTTTGCGTTCCCTGGTACGGGAGAAAGGCCGCGCGATCCGTTGCCCCGGGGACGTCATGGCAGCTCACCCGACCTGACGGGCTTCCCGCATAAAGCGATGAAACCGGTGGATAGCGCCGTTGACGGCTTCCGGCGGGCGCGTTTCCTTTAGCGTTTCCCTGAATGCCGTTGACGTGAAATGGAGAACTCATGCTTAAGGCATTTTCCGCCGTATTTCTAAGCATGACGGTCATGGCGGGATGCTCTTCCGGCGAGAAGGCCGACATTCCGGAGCCCGCCGCGTCCGCCTCACAGTCCGCGTCCGCCGACGCGGCCAGGCTCCGCGCCGCGCTCCTGCCGCTGCCCAAGGGCATGAAGGTCGCGTACGGCCCCGAGACGGGCGCGTACGGCACCCTCACCTCCACCAAGCAGGGCATGGAGGCGGTGCGCCAGGCCAAGCTGGAGCACCCCGAGTGCGCGGGCGCCGCCCAGCTCGACGTGGCCCGGCCGGAGATCGCCGAGGCCCCGGCGGCCGCGGTCGGCTACACCTCGTCGCGGGGCTCGATCACCCAGGCCGTGGTCGCGCTGTCGCCGGAGGCCTTCCCCGGGCCGCTGCCCAGCCAGTGCGACGCGTACCAAGCCGAGGTCCGCGGCACCCAGGTCGTCTACCGCACCCGCGACCTGCGGATGCCCCGGCAGGGCGACGAGTCGCGCGCCTACATCACCACCGCCTCCGGCGGCGACCGGCAGGCTCAGATCGGCACGGTCACCATCCGGCGCGGCGGCATGGTGATGAACCTCGTCGTCGTCGGCAACGAGGTCAAGCGCGAGGGCCTGCTGGAGCTCGGAAAGCTCGCCGACCAGAACCTCGCGCAGGCGGCCGCCTGAGTCAGATCAGCACGTGGTCGTCGGGGCGGCCGACGAAGGAGAACTGGGCGTTCCGGGTCAGCTTGATGTGGTCGGCCTGCCAGGTGTGCATGGCGGTGTCGGCGCTGCGCCAGTAGACGAAGTTGAACCGGTCCGCCGAGTAGATCTTGACTCCGTCGTCCTTGAGCCGGCGGACCAGGTTGGTGTCCTCGCCCCGGGTGAGGTCCGCGAAGCGGTACCTGCGGAACATGTCCGCCGTGCCGAGGAACGTCCCGCCCTGCACCAGGAACGAGTAGCGGTGCTCCAGGCCGGGCAGGCGGAGCATGGTGGTGTTGGTGCCTTCGAAGTAGGAGTAGTGGGCGCCCTTGCCCACCAGCTCCGCGTCCGTGTAGTCGAAGGCCCGCACCAGGTCCGACAGGTAGTGCTCGCCGTAGAGGTTGTCGTCGTCCATCTTGGCGATCAGCTCGCCCTCGGCGGCGTCGATGCCCAGGTTCATGCAGGCGCCCAGCGTCAGCGAGGGGTCGGCCGCGAGCACGGTCACGTCGGTGACGCCCGCCATGCGCGCCTTGTCGGCCACCACCACCGGGTCGATGTCCAGGCCGTGCAGCACCATGACCAGCTGCACCGGCCGGTGGATCTGCTTGGCCACCGACGAGATGGCGTGCTCGATCTGGGAGGCGCGGTTGGTCGGCAGCACCACCGAGATCGACCGCGACCGCGGCGTCACCGGCCGGCCGAGCACCTGGAGGATCTGGTCCACCCGGTGCGTGAACAGGTGCTTGTCGAACACCTCGCGCATCGCCAGGTGGCCCATCCGGGCACGCAGCTCGGGGCTGTTGATCAAATGGAGCACCTGGTTGTACGACTCGATCGGCTCGCGCGCGATCGGGATCAGCTCGCCGAACGTCTCCTCGATGGCCCGCGACCAGCCCGACACCACGGGGGTGGCGCAGGCCGACAGCTCGAACACGCGCCGGGCGCACATGGTCGGCGAGTCGAGCACCGAGTTGACGTTCAGGAAGACCTTGTACATTCGGTACGCGGCGAGCATCTGGTCGTAGGGCAGCTCGCCCACGATGTGCGGGCGGTACTTCTCCGGCCAGGCGTACTTCTCGTCCACCTCGCCGTTGCGGGCGAAGATGTGCAGGCCGAGCTCCCGCACCGGGTCGAGCACGGTCTCCATCTGCTCGCGGCGCTCGGGGTGCTTGTCGCGGAAGTACATGCCGGCGAAGACCACGTCGTGCAGCCGGCCCTCGCGCTGCTGGACCGGGTTGTGCACGCGCGGCTGGGCGGCGAACTGGAGCACGTCCACCCGGTCGTGCCCGAGAACCTCGCGATACTTCGGCAGCATGTCACCGTCGCAGGTGAACACGTAGTCGAACAGCTTGGCCGTGTCGATGAAGAAGTCGAAGTTCGGCGGGTCCTCCTTGTTCCAGAAGACCGTGGGGATGCCCTCCGCCTTGCACCAGGCGACCAGCTCGCGCAGCGGCTCCTTGGGCGCGTTGGTGCCGGTCATCTGGTAGCGCCAGCGGCCCTGGTTGCCGTGCCAGGCCGACTCGCAGAAGAGCAGGTCGGGCCGCTTCTCCGCGAAGATCTCCGGCCAGTCCTTGAGCCCGAACTCGATCTGGTCCCACTCGTAGCGGAAGGCCATCCGGGAGAAGTCGTCCAGGATCACCGCGACCTTGAGGTCCGGGCGGTTGATCGGCCCGGCGGGCCACTTGACCGCGGGCACCTTGACCTCGGGCGGCCGGTGGTTGGCCAGCTCGATGGCCTCGTTGACCGGCTTCGGCGGCTTGGGGGCGCGCTCCTTGGACCGGACGGCCCGCAGCACCTTGCCGGGGCTCTTGGACCCTATGGCCTCGCCCAGCTTGAAGGTCCGCTTGGCCTGGGTGGCCTCCAGCTTCCAGGCGGCGTAGGCGGCCTTGGCCTCCGCGATCTCCAGCCGGCGGCGCAGTTCGCGGATCTCCGCGTCGTAGCGCTCGACGACCTTGCGCTCCTCGGGTAGCCAGTTCACCGGTCCGAGGCGCTGGAACGTGGGCTCTTCAGGAGTTTCGGCCATCAGCTATCGCCTATCGCTGGTGCGGGATATGTCATAGTACGGCGAGATCCGTACCAGATTTCGGGATTACTCGGAACGCGTCCCCTGAGCCGCGGGCGACAGGTTGTCTCCTTTCAGCCACGCGGAGATCACCCGCGCGATGCGCGGACCGGCGGCGCCGTCCCAGAGCGGGGGCAGCTCCCCGGCGGGCGTGGCCGCGCCGTCGGCCAGCGCCTTCTCCGCCGCCGCCGACAGCAGAGCGGGCGTGACCAGCCGGTTCGTGCCGTGCGTGATCGTGACCGGGCGCTCGGTGTTGGGCCGCACGGTCAGGCAGGGCACGTTCAGCATGGTGGTCTCCTCCTGCACGCCGCCGGAGTCGGTGACGACCAGCGCGGCGCCCCGTACGAGTGAGAGAAAGTCCACATAGCCCAGCGGGTCGACCACCCGCACCGAGGGGCCGTCGACCAGCCCGGCCTCGGCCAGGCGGGTACGGCCGCGCGGGTGGATCGGGACCACGAGCGGGATCTGCCGGGACACGTCGAGCACGGCCGAGACCAGCTCGGCGGCGGCCTCCGGGGTGTCGACGTTGGCCGGGCGGTGCAGCGTCGCGACCGCGTACCGCTCGGGCAGGCCCAGCCGCTCCACCACCGGGGCCGGGTCCAGGGAAGGCAGCGCGGAGAACAGGCTGTCGATCATCGGGTTGCCGACCAGGTGCACCTTCGAGGCGGGCACGCCCTCGGCCGCCAGGTGGGACAGCGCGTCCGGAGAGGTGGCGAAGAGCAGGTCGGACAGCGCGTCGGTGACGATCCGGTTGACCTCTTCCGGCATCGACCGGTCGAACGAGCGCAGCCCGGCCTCCACGTGCGCGGTCTTGATGCCGAGCTTGGCGCAGACGAGGATCGCGGCCAGCGTCGAGTTGACGTCGCCGTAGACGACCACCAGGTCCGGGTCGTGCTCCTGGAAGGTCTCCTCCAGGCCGATGAGCAGGGCCGCCGTCTGCTTGGCGTGGGTGCCCGAGCCCACGCCGAGGTTGGCCACCGGGTCGGGCAGGCCGAGGTCGGCGAAGAACACGTCCGACATCAGCGCGTCGTAGTGCTGGCCGGTGTGGATGATGCCCTGCCGCACGCCGAGCTCGCCGAGAGCGCGCACGACAGGGGCCGCCTTCACGAAGTTGGGACGGGCGCCCAGAACGTGCAGAACCAGGGGGTTCTCCCTCATGACCTCGCCTTTCATAGCGGAAGGGAAAAAACGCTGCCTATGGTACGGTCACCGCGTGGCATCCGACGCCAGTCCTCCAGACTCCTCGAAAAGTTCGGCTGGGGTGTCCGCGAAGTCCGCCCGGGCCGGCGTCGGGGGGCTTCTCAAGGGCTTCATCCAGCATCCGATCGTCGTCTCGCGCGTGGTCGTGACCAAGGTCAGGTCCGACCCGGTCCGGGCCGCACAGGCGGCCGCCGACGCGATGCCGCCGCGCCTCCGGCCGGTCATCGGCAAGTTCGCCTGGCCCGCCGCCCGCCGCGCCCGCTACGTCGCGCGCAAGCTCGGCATGCGCATGGTCCGCGCGCCCTGGGACGAGGCCAAGGAACACTGGGACTCCGGGCGCGTCAGCATGGCGGCCGAGGTGCTCGAACCGTTCACCAAGTACCCGTTCGTCAGCCGCAGGGCCGCCTATTACCGCGGCGAGCTGGCGGCGATCAGCCCCGACCCGATCCCGCCCGGCCCCAAGGTGGCCATCCTGGAGCGGGTCTCCGGTCGCGTGCTCCACCTCGTCACGAACGCGCTCCCGTACACCCAGGCCGGCTACACGGTCCGGACCCACCGCATCGTCACCGCCCAGAAGGCCGCCGGGCTCGACCCGCACGTGGTCACGAGCTGGGGCTTCCCCATGCTTCAGGGCCACGCGGACGCGACCCCGTACGAGGAGCTGGACGGCATCCCGTACTACCGGCAGATGCCCGACGGCCGCGGCGAGGTGCCGTTCGAGATGCACGGCCGCATGATCAAGGGCGCCGACGCCGTCACCAAGCTCGTCACGGAGCTGCGCCCGCAGGTCCTGCACGCCGCCACCGACCATCGCAACGGCTCGGTCGCGCACGCCGTGCGCGACCGCACGGGCACCCCCTTCGTGTACGAGGTACGCGGGTTCCTGGAGGAGACCTGGGCCTCGCGCGACCCCAAGCGGGTGGGCAGCCAGCGCCACGTGCTCCAGCGCGAGCGTGAGGCGTTCCTCATGCGGGAGGCCGACGCGGTGGTCACGCTGGCCGAGACGATGGCCACGGAGATCGTCGAGCGCGGCGTCCCCCGGGAGAAGATCCACCTGGCGCCGAACGCGGTCGACGACTCGCTGCTCACCGCCCAGTACGACGGCGCCTCGTTCCGCCGCGCGATGGGCATCGAGGACCGCGAGATCGTGGTCGGCTCGGTCTCCAGCATCGTCGCGTACGAGGGCTTCGCCACCTTGCTGCGGGCGGCGGCGCTCCTGCGTGACGAGGGCAACCCGGTGCGGGTCCTCATCGTGGGCGACGGCACCGAGCGCGAGAACCTGCTGGAGCTCGTCGAGGAGCTCAAGCTCACCAGCGCGATCCTGCCCGGCCGGGTGGGGCCCGAGGAGGCCCTCCAGGCGCAGGACGCCATCGACATCTTCGTCTGCCCCCGGGAGGACCTGCGGGTGACCCGGCTGGTCACGCCGCTGAAGCCGGTGGAGGCGATGGCGCTGGGCAAGCCCGTCGTGCTGAGCGACCTGCCGGCCCTGTCGGAGCTGGTCGGCAGCGACGGCGCGGGCGAGCTGGTGGCGCCGGGCGACCCGGCGGCGCTGGCGGAGGCGCTGGGCGCGCTCGCGCAGGATCCCGCGAAGCGGGCCGAGATGGGCGAGGCCGGTCGCGCGGAGGTCGCGGCCAAGCGTACCTGGAGCCGTGTTGCCGAGACTTATCAGGCTCTGTACAGGACCCTTGCCGAATGATGACCTTCGCATTGCCTGTCTGTTCTGACGGGTTCGGACGCATTAGGCGTGAGCTAGGTGGACTTGAGATAACCTTTGCGACCATGAAGTGTTGTTTCCGGCTCCCTAAGGCACAGCTGTGACAGAAATCGACTTGGCTGTCATCGGCCTCGGCTACGTCGGCATGCCCCTCGCCAAAGAGGCGGTGGCCGCCGGGCTGAAGGTCGTCGGCGTCGACGTCGACCCCGCCAAGGTCGACGCTCTGATGGCCGGACAGTCGTACATCGATGACCTGACCGAAGCCGATCTCGAGCACATGCTGTCCAACGGGTTCAGCGCCACCCTCGACGAGGCGATCCTGGCCGAGAGCAGCACGATCGTCATCTGCGTCCCCACCCCCCTGGACGAGGACCACCGGCCCGACCTGTCGGCCGTGGAGAGCGCCAGCAAGGCCGTGGCACGCAACCTGCGCGAAGGCACGCTCGTCGTGCTCGAATCCACCACCTGGCCGGGGACCACGGACGAGCTGGTCCGTCCCCTGCTCGAATCGTCCGGGCTGGCCGCCGGCGAGGGGTTCCACCTGGCCTTCTCGCCCGAGCGCATCGACCCGGGCAACCCCAAGTACGGCCTGCGCAACACCCCCAAGGTGGTCGGCGGCTACACCACCGCCTGCCGCGACCGGGCGACCGCCTTCTACGGGCGCTTCGTCGAGCAGGTCGTCCCCGTCAGCAGCACCCGCGAGGCCGAGATGGCCAAGCTGCTGGAGAACACCTACCGGCACGTCAACATCGCCCTCGTCAACGAGATGGCGATCTTCTGTGACGAGCTGGGCGTCGACCTGTGGGAAGCCATCGAGGCGGCCGCGACCAAGCCGTTCGGGTTCCACAAGTTCCTGCCCGGCCCCGGTGTCGGCGGGCACTGCATACCCGTCGATCCCTCGTACCTGTCCTACACGGTGCGCAAGCTCGGCTACCCTTTCAGGTTCGTCGAGCTGGCTCAGGAGATCAACGAGCGGATGCCCTCCTACGTGGTCGCCCGCGTACAGCGTCTGCTCAACCGACACAAAAAGGCCGTGAACGGCGCCAGAGTCGTTATGCTCGGCGTCACCTACAAGCCGGACATCGCCGACGAACGCGAGACCCCGGCCCTGCCCGTGGCGCGCGCGCTGCTGGAGCTGGGCGCGGACCTCACGTACGCCGATCCGCATGTCAAGGAGTGGTCAGTGGATGGCACGCCCGTGCGGCGTGAGGAAGATCTGGCCGAGGCCGTCGCAGGCGCCGACGTGACGGTGCTGCTGCAACAGCACGCCGCGTTCGACCTGGGCACGGTCGAGGCCAAGGCCAGGCTTGTGCTCGACACCCGCGGTGTGCTCACCGAGGGCGAACGCGTCGAGCGCCTGTAGCGACCGGAGGCAACGCGCGTGCACGTGCTCGTCATGACGGTGGTGCATAACCCCGAGGACGCGAGGATTCTGCACCGGCAGATCCGCGCCCTCGTGGATGCCGGTCATGAAGTCACGTACGCCGCCTCCTACACCGCGCACGGCGTCGTCCCCCGGCCCTGGGTGACCGGCGTGGACCTGCCCCGGGCGGTGCAGCGCAAGCGGATCTCCGCGGTCTGGGCCGCGCGCCGGCTGTTCAAGCGGATGCGGGGCAAGGTCGACCTCGTCCTCATACACGATCCCGAACTGCTGTTCGCCGTCTGGGGCGTGCGCAACCGCCCGCCGGTCGTGTGGGACGTCCACGAGGACACCCCGGCCACGCTCTCCCTGAAGCCGTGGCTGCCGTCCATCCTGCGCCCGCCCGTACGCTTCCTCGCCCGCATGCTGGAGGCCACCGCAGAGAGCAACATGCACCTGCTGCTGGCCGAGACCGCGTACGCGGGCCGGTTCAAGCACGCCCACCTCATCGTGCCGAACGAGACGTGGGTGCCCGACTCGGTCACGCCGCCCGGCGACGACCGGATCGTCTACCTGGGCTGGCTGTCCAGGGCGCGCGGCGTGCACGAAGCCATCGAGGTGGCCCGGCTGCTCCAGCCGTACCGGGTCTCCGTCGAACTGATCGGCTACGCCGACCCGCAGAGCCGCCCGGTGCTCAACAAGGCCGTCACCGAGGGCCTGCTGGAATGGCGCGACTTCATGCCGAACGACGAGGCGCTCAAACGGCTCGACGGCGCGCTGGCCGGCCTGTCGCTGCTGCGCGACGAGCCGAACTACCGCCACTCCATGCCCACCAAGATCATCGAATACATGGCGCACGGCATCCCCGTCGTCACCACCCCGTCGCCCCGCGCCGTCGAACTGGTCGAGCGCTACGAGAGCGGCGTCGTGGTGCCGTGGGAGGACCCCAAGGCGGTGGCCCAGGCGGTGCTGACGCTCCGGGACGACGCGCGCGAACGGCGCGCCCAGGGCGCCCGCGGCTACGCCGCCGCCCGCGCCAACCACCACTGGCCCAACTCCGCCAAGCGATTCGTCGCCCAGCTGGAGGCCTGGGCCGGGGTGAAACGATAGAGCGGCAGGTCTCTCAACGTGCGCTGGCTTTTCGTCCTTCTGGGCGCGGCCATCCTCGCCGCTGTCGCGGCCGTGGTCATCGTGCTGCCCGCGGGTCATGAGGAACCCGCCCCCATCCCGCAGGCCGACCCCGCGCCGTCCCGCTCCGCGCTCAAGCCCAAGGTGGACGAGTTCACCGACCCCTGTGGAACGTTCGAGACCCGCGAGAAGGCGCCCTACGCCGTCTCCGGCTACTGGATCACCCCCACGTCCAACCCCTGCACCTGGCGCCACCAGCTCCAGGAGATCCACAACGTCGGCGGCGACACCGTCATCAGGATCGGGTACGGCCTGCAGTTCCGCACCGTCGACCGCCGCGGCCGCGTCAAGACCCGCGACGGCGCCGTGGACCCGCTCTACAAGGGCTGCGTCGAAGACGGCCTCAGCTGCTACAAAGCCGCCGAACGCGACCTCAAGGAAGCACACCCGGACAACCGCATCGGGCGCGTGTACGTGTACCGCACCGACGAGTCGTTCGGCGACGGCATCTTCCGATGCACACCCATGGAACGGGCCGTCGACGGCGGCAAGAAGAGGACCTACTTCCGCCTCATCGCCCCGCCGGACGGCTCCGACGACCCGACCTGCGACTTCACCAAGGGCACCTCGTACGACCTCATCCTCATCGCCGGCGGGGCCGACGACAGCCTGACCAAGCTGCTCGACCTCGGCGACCAGTTCGGCGTACGGGTCTTCCCCGCGCTGCCGCTGGCGCCGCGCGACCCCGCCAGCCCCATCCGGGCCAACCGCAAGCACATCGGCACCCTCACCACCGTCACCCGCCGCATCCTCCAGGACTACGGCCGTCGCTTCGCCGGCCGGGAATCGCTCGGCGGCGTCTACCAGCCCTTCGAAGTGCAGATGTCCGACACCCTGGCCGCCAACCCCACCCTGGAGGTCTACGCCGACCAGCACCGCATCGTCGCCCAGGAACTCCCCGGCAAACCCATCCTGATCAGCCCCTACCTCGACGGCCGCAAACGCGTCGCCTTCGGCCAGACCCCTGAACAGGTCGCCGAGGGCTTCAAGGCGCTCGCCCGGACCGGGGTCGGCATCATCGCCCCCCAGGACAGCCGCGGCACCGGCAAGGTCGGCCTCTACTGGCCCGACGAACGCGGCGACGAAGTCGACGAGCGGCTGCGCCCCGTCGTCGGCGAGACCACGTACAAGACCGCCTACCACGGCTCCACCCGCGACTACTACCGGGCGATGGCGGTGGCCCGCGACGAGATGATCCAGGCCGGGCACGACGTACAACTCTGGGCCAACGTCGAAGCCTTCGAACCGTCGGGCGACGAACCCTGCGCACGCCAGGGCACCCGGGGCAAGACCGACAAGAAACGCCTCGACCAGGCCGTCACCATGGCGGGCCGGTACGTCCAGAAGATCGTCTCCTACATGTGGAGCGACTTCATGACCTGCGGCTCGCCGTCCGTGGAGTCGGAGATCCTGCGCGACTGGCAGCGGCCCATCGCCGTCGACGCCATCCGCCGAGCCCGCGCCCCCCAGGACGGGCTCGAGGTCCGCGGCTACAACCTCAAGGACGGCACCGTCACCGTCTCCTGGTCGGGCGGCGCCGTGGACCTGGTCGTCTCCGAAGTCGGCTGGCTGGACGAGGACCCGCTGGAGGAACTGCCCCAGCACATGCAGACGGCCTGGGTCCCCTTCGACTGGAGCCAGGTTCCGGCCGGCGAGTGGATCCGCATCCACGTCAAACTCCCCACCGGTCAGTCCACCCACGAACCCCTGCACGTACGCATAGACACCTAAGGTCCTCGCCTTCACGCGCTCCGCGCGAGTCGGGCTCGGGCCCCCGGACCCCCGGTGTGGGCGGGTGTCCGTCCGGGAGTTTCTTGACTACGGCGTTCGGTGGGATGGTCTGGGCGGTGCGTCGTCATCAAAGGTCCTCGCTTTGACGACCACCACGTGCGGTGGGATCGGGTGCGCGTGGGAGGCTCACTCAGAGCCGCTGGGTGAGGTTGAGCATGTTGCCGTCAGGGTCCGTGATGTGGGCGACTCGGTGGCCCCACGGCATGTCCCGGGCCGGGCCGAGCACCTTCCCGCCCGCCGGCGCCACCTGCGGCACCAGGTCGTCGACGCTGTCCACGAACACGGCCACGGTGACCCGCCCCGGCTTCGCCTCGGCGCCCGCCTGGTGGTCGACCAGGCCGAGGCGGGCCCGGCCGAGCCGGAGTTCGAGGAAGAACGGCCCCTTCTCACCCGGCACCCGCATCTCCTCCTCGGCGCCGAACAACTCGACGTAGAAGGAGCGCAGCCGTCCGATATCGGCGGTGCACAGGATCGGCTGGATGGCGAACTCGCTCGACTGGATGCTCATACCAAGGTGGACCGCCGCCGGAACCGAAAATCACCGAACGCCCCGGCCATGGCCGCGTCCGTGAGCGGCCCTTCGCGTCTCAGCGTCCGATACCCGCGCACGATCTGTCGGTGCCGGGGTCTATTGTCATGAGTCATGACACCTGACACGCCTGACCGGCGGTCCTCGATCCTCGTCTGGGTGGCGCTGGGCATCGTCTACGTGGTCTGGGGTTCCACCTACCTCGGCATCGCCATCATGATCGAGACCATGCCGCCCATGCTCAGCGGAGCCATGCGCTTCCTCACCGCCGCGCTGCTGCTCGGCTCCTTCCTGGTGCTCAGGAAGGGCAGGGAGGTCTTCCGGATGACGCGCCGCCAGTTCGGCGGCGCGGCGCTGATCGGGCTCCTGCTGCTGACCGGTGGCAACGGCATGGTGGCCGTCGCCGAGCAGCACATCTCCAGCGGCCTGGCCGCCCTGCTCGTGGCGTCGGTGCCGCTCTGGCTGGTGGTGTTCAGGATCGCGGTACGCGACAGGCCGGGGGTGCTCACGCTGGCCGGGGTGCTCGTCGGTTTCGGCGGCGTGGCGGCGGTCTCGCTCAGCGGCGGCGGGGCGGGCGGCGACGCCACCGGGATCGTGGTCATCCTGCTCGCCTCCGCGTCCTGGTCCGTCGGCTCGTTCCTGTCGGGGCGGATCGCGATGCCGGCCAACACCTTCGCGGCCAGCACGATCGAGATGGTGGCGGGCGGCCTCGGCATGATCGTCGTCGGCACCGTGGCGGGTGAGCGGCTCGACCTGGCGGTGGTCTCGGGGCGTTCCTGGGCCGCGCTGGCGTATCTGGTGCTGGTCGGGTCGCTGGTGGGCTTCACCGCCTACACGTGGCTGCTGGGCAACGCGCCGATCTCGCTGGTGTCGACGTACGCGTACGTGAACCCGGTGGTGGCGGTGATCCTCGGCGTGCTCATCCTGAGCGAGCAGCCGACGGCGCAGATACTGCTGGGCGGCCTGGTGATCCTGGTGGGCGTCGCCCTGGTCGTGTCGACCGAACGGCGACGCCCGGTGAAGACCCCGGAACCGGCCGAGGCGGTGTCTACGACGACCTGAAGGCCGCCGCCGCGGCCAGGAAGGCGTCGTTGGCCTCCGGGTCGCCGATGGAGACCCGGGCGCCCTCGCCCGCGAACGGCCGGACCGCCACGCCTTCCACGGCGCAGGCCGCGGCGAAGTCCATCGTGCGCTCGCCCAGCCGCAGCCAGACGAAGTTCGCCTCCGTCGGCGGCACCTCCCAGCCCTGGGAGATGAGCGTCTCGCGGACCCGGGTGCGCTCCTTCACGACCCGCTCCACCCGCTCCAGCAGCTCGTCCTCGGCCGCCAGCGACGCGATGGCGGCCACCTGGGCGAGGTGGTTGACCGCGAACGGCACCATCGTCTTGCGCACCGCGGCGGCGACCGGCTCGTGGCCGATCAGGTAGCCGACGCGCAGCCCCGCGAGCCCGTACGCCTTGGAGAACGTGCGCAGCACGCAGACGTTCGGCCGGTCGCGGTAGAGGGCGAGGCCGTCGGGCACGGACTCGTCGCGGACGTACTCCCGGTAGGCCTCGTCGAGCACCACCAGCACGTGCTCCGGCACCCGGTCGAGGAAGGCCGCCAGCTCACGCTCGCGGACGGCGGTGCCGGTCGGGTTGTTCGGGTTGCACACGAACAGCATGCGCGTCCGGTCGGTGATCGCCTCGGCCATGGCGTCCAGGTCGTGGTTCTCGTCGGCCAGCGGCACCCGTACCGACGTCACGCCCGCCAGGTCAGCGAGGAGCGGGTACGCCTCGAACGACCGCCAGGCGTAGACCACCTCCACCCCCGGGTCGCCGACGCTCTCGAACAGCTGCTGCGCCACCGTGACGGACCCCGCGCCGAGCGCGATGTGGTCCTCCGGCACCCCGAACCGCGCCGCGATCGCCTCGGTCAGCTTGACCGCGCCCGGGTCGGGATAGCGATGGATCAGCCTCGCCCCCTCCGCGATCGCCTCCTGCACCGACGGCAGCGGCTCGTAGGGCGACTCGTTGGACGACAGCTTGTAGGACCGGCCGTCGGGCGTCATCACGGCCTTGCCCGGCTTGTAGGCCGGCATCGTGTCGAGGATGGGGCGGAAACGAGGCATGTCCTAACGATAGGGCAGCATCCCTCCTGGCCATCCAGCCTGGGTCATTCCTTGAGCGAACGGAGCATCGGCGGATGCAGCAGCTCGGCGGGGCCGCGGCGGTAGAGCTTGGCCGGGCGGCCGCCGTCGCGGGTCGTGGTGGCGCCCGTCTCGACCAGGAACCCCTCCGCCTTGGTCACCTTGCGGTGGAAGTTACGCGGGTCCAGCCGCCCTCCCCAGACGATCTCGTACACCCTCCGCAGGTCGGCCACCGTGAACTCCGGCGGGCAGAACGCGGCCCCCAGCGAGGTGTACTCCAGTTTCGCCCGGGCCCGCTCGACCCCGTCGAGCATGATGCGGCGGTGGTCGAAGGCCATGACGGAGAGCGATTCGACGGGCTGCCAGCTCATGTGCGCCTTCTCCGAGGCGGGCAGGTCGGGGGCGATGCCGAGATAGGCGACGCTGAGCACCCGCTGGCGCGGGTCGCGGTCGGGGTAGCCGTAGGTCTGGAGCTGCTCCAGGTGCACGGGTGCGCCTGGGAGGCCGGCGCGCTCCGACAGGATGCGCTGGGCGGCGGCGGGCAGGTCCTCGTCGAGCTGGATGAAGCCCCCGGACAGGGACCAGCGGCGCAGGAACGGCGGGTTGTCGCGGCGCCACACCAGCGCACAGAGGTTCTGGTTACGGACCGTGAGCACGACCAGGTCGACGCTGACCGGAATGCGCGGGACCATGCCCGCACGTTACACGCTAGGACGCCACCCGGCGCCGACGCCCGTGCTGGGCGCCGACAGAGGGACACCCCTGAAAGGGTTGGCGCCCCCGTCCGAAATGCCATCGATCGGGGGCGACGACAGTCATACCCGTCTCCTGAGCGCCCCAACCGTGAATTAACCGGAAGTCAACCCATCGTCCATACATCTGTGACACGGCGGACGCTGAAGGCCCGCCGCCATCGGAGGGGGAAGGTGAGACGGCGGGCCGGTCCGGGGGGCTCAGCGGGGCCCCAGCTTCTCGACGATCAGCCGGTAGAGCTGGCGCGGCCGGCCGGGCTGCGGCGTCCGGTTCGGCGGCAGCGGCCACGCGAGTCCCTCGTCAACCAGCGTGCGCAGCAGCCGCCGCGCCGTACGCGGCGTCACCCCCAGCATCTTCCCCGCGCTCTCGGCGTCCACCACGGTGTCGCCGCCCTCCAGCTTGGCGGCCAGCCGCGACAGCACCTCCACGCCCTTCGGCTTGAGCGCGGCGGTGCCGGTGGGCGGCATCCGCGGGGCCGGGATGAGCGCCCGCCCCTCCCGGTCCACGGTGAACCCCTGCGCCTGCTTGCCCGCCTGGGTGCGCGCCAGCGCCGCCCGCGCGTGCGACTCGGCGTCGTGGGTGGTGCGCCCCATGCCCACGCCCACCTCGACGGCCAGCCCCAGCTCGTCGCGGATCCGGCCGGCGAACGGGAGCACCCGGAACCCGTCGGTGGCCGTCGCGACCGAGCCGCGGGTGGCGGTCACCAGGTAGCTGTGGTCGTCGATGGGCCAGACGGTGGCGTTCATCCGGTTCGCCTCCTGGACGAGCAGCCGGTGCAGCGACAGCCGCAGCTCCTCGCGCCAGTAGCGGGGCGCCGCCCGGCGGACCGGCTCGCGCAGCGTCGGCACCTCCACGAGCACGACCGTGAGCTGCGACTCCTCCAGCCGGTGGTGCGCGCCGAGCAGCGCCGCGGTGTGCAGGGCGGTGCGGATGGCGGCCGAGGTCGGCTTGACCCTGATGACCGGCACGCCCGCCGTCTGCAGGCGTTCGGCGACGGCGGGCAGGCACGTCAGCGCGCCGGTCGTGGACCCCTGGCGGAGGAGCCGCTCGTGGAAGGCGGCGATCGTGCCGGTCGCCCCGGGCTCGTCGCGGCTGTGCACCTCCGCCGCGGGGATGCCCAGGTCGGTGTACGCCTCCTCGACGTCGGCCCGGCTGACCACGTCGATGCTCACCCGCTGCGGGTCGATCCGCGAGTCCAGCGCCGCCTTGGCCAGCGCCGCGATCAGCGCCGCCCCTCCGGCCTGGACGTACGTGGCGGGCATCGTCAGCACGCCGGAGCGCCGGGCCAGGTCGTAGGGGACCGGGCTGGCGAACAGGCAGGCGTCGGCTCCGGGGCCGAGCCGTGTCACCTTGTCGGGCGCTTCCTGCTCGTCGCGGTAGGCGGCGGCCACCAGGCGGCACGGAAGCGGTGCTGCCGCATGACCCATGAGCATGACCCGCTCGACCAGATCATGCGGCCCGACCACGCCAATGGTGAGATCCGGTGTCATAGTGCCCGGGCGCGACACTCGGGAAGATTCTTCCGCCCTCTCGGCCAATGTTCGTCCCATCCTGCGATCCGTTAGATGCTCTCTTTTGGAACGATCGCTCGCGGGGGCCGTAATGTCACGCCCGACTTTTCCGGAAACACGTTCTGGTTGATCGCCAGAGAACGTGTTTCAGCAGCTCAGCCCGGCTTTTCCAGGGGTTTTCAACCTCCTGAAATCTCTCGTGTAATGTCCGCGCCGAGAGCCCGCATTCGCTGCGCGAGATGTGCGTGTCCGCGGTCGATGAGGTATCCGGAGTCGATGACGGTCTCGCCATTGGCGGCCAGCCCGGCGAGCACCAGGGCTATACCCGAACGCAGATCGTGAGCGGTTACCTGAGTTCCGGTCAGCGGCGTCGGGCCGCGCACGATCGCCCGGCTGCCCTCGACCTCCACGTCGGCGCCCATCTTGTTGAGCTCGCCGGCCAGCGCGAAGCGGCCGTCGAAGATGCGCTCGTGGATGTAGCTGGTGCCATCGGCCAGCGCGGCGACCGTCATCATCGGCGACTGCAGGTCGGTGGCGAAGCCCGGGTACGTGTCGGTGATGATGTTGATCGGCCGCAGCGGCCGGTCGCAGCGCACCTGCAGCACCGCGCCCTGGCGGGCGAAGTCGACGCCCATCTGCTCCAGCTTGTAGCGGACCACGCCCAGGTCGAGGCCGGTGCCGACGAGGCTGACCTCGCCCTGCGTGATGGCCGCGGCCATGGCGAACACGCCAGCGTCGAGCCGGTCGGGCATCACGGTGTGCTCGACGGCGTGCAGCTCGTCGACGCCCTCCACGGTGATGAACCCGGTGCCGCCGCCGCTGATCCGCGCGCCCATCTTGGTGAGCATGTCGATGACGTCGAGGACCTCGGGCTCCAGCGCCGCGTTCTCGATGACCGTGGTGCCCTTGGCCAGCGCGGCGGCCATGATCAGGTTCTCGGTGCCGGTGTGGGAGGGGGTGTCGAGGTAGAGGGTGGCGCCGGTCAGCCCGGACGCCTTGACGTGGATGACGGTCTCGCCCTCGTCGACCACCGCGCCCAGGCGCTTGTAGCCCAGGTAGTGGAAGTCGAGGTTGCGGCTGCCGAGGTTGCAGCCGCCGACCCCCTCCACGATGGCCTCGCCCAGCCGGTGGAGCAGGGCGGGGGTGAAGAGCACCGAGCCGCGGAACCGGCGGGCGATCTCGGCGGGCAGCACCGGGCTGGTGAGCCGGGAGGCGTCGATGACCAGCGTGCGCTCGGACTCGTGCAGTTCGACGTAGGCCCCCACGGCCTGGGCCAGCTCGACGGCGCGGCGTACGTCCTCGATGATCGGGACGTTGCGCAGGACGGTGCGGCCCTCGGCCGCGAGGAGCGCGGCGCCGATCATCGGCAGCACGGCGTTCTTGGCGCCCTGGATGAAGGCGGTTCCACGCAGGGGGTTGCCACCGCGCACGCGGTAACGGACCATTTGGGGCGGCTCCTTGAGAGTTCAACGTGAGGCTCGGCCAACAGTAGCCGCTAACACCACCGTGCCCGGCCGAATCATCCGGTAAAGGCAACCCCGGTGATGCGCTCGTATGCCTCTCGGTATCGATCGCGGGTACGTTCGACCACGGAATCGGGGAGCCGCGGTGGGGGAGTTCCTGACTCCTTGTCCCATCCGGATTCCGGCGAAATTAGCCAATCTCGTACAAATTGCTTGTCAAAGGACTGCTGTGGCCGGCCCGGCTCCCACTGGTCCGCCGGCCAGAACCGCGACGAGTCAGGAGTCAGCACCTCGTCGCCGAGCGTCAGCACGCCGTCGGAGTCCCAGCCCAGCTCGATCTTGGTGTCGGCGACGATGATGCCGCGCTCGCGGGCGATCTCCGCCCCTCGCTCGTACACGGCGAGCGTGACGCGGCGCAGCTCCGCCGCGAGTTCCTCGCCGACCTCCGCCACGACGCGCTCGTACGAGATCGGCTCGTCGTGCTGACCCGCCGGCGCCTTCGTGGACGGCGTGAAGATCGGCTCGGGCAGCCGCGACCCGTCCTCCAGCCCCGGCGGCAGCGGCACGCCCGACACGGCGCCCGTGGCGCGGTATTCGGCCAGCCCGCCCCCGGTCAGGTAACCCCGGGCCACGCACTCGATCTGCACCATCTTCAGCGGCTTCACCAGCACGCTGCGCGCGTCGGGCCCCGGCGCCACGACATGGTTGGGCACCACGTCGCGCAGCCGGTCGAACCACCAGAGCGACAGCTGGGTCAGGATCGCGCCCTTGCCGGGGATCTCGGACTCCAGGACGTAGTCGAAGGCCGAGATCCGGTCGGAGGCGACCATCAGCAGCAGGCCCTCGTCCGTCTCGTACAGGTCGCGGACCTTGCCCGAGTGGAGGTGCCTCATCGGGCGATGTCCGTGCGGTAGTGGGAGCCGCGCATCCGGATCCGCTCCACCAGCGCGTACGCGTTGCGGCGGGCGGTCTCCTGGTCGGGGCCGGTGCCGACGACGTTCAGCACCCGGCCGCCCGCCGAGACCAGCTCGCCGTCTCGCTCCGCGGTGCCGGCGTGCAGCACGTAGGCGCCGTCCACCGGCTCCAGCCCGGTGATCACGTCGCCCTTGACCGGGGCGGCCGGGTAGCCCTCGGCCGCGACGACCACCGTCACCGCCGCGCCCGGCTTGAACACCGGGTCCAGCCCGAGCTCGCCGGTCGCGCACGCCATCAGCAGCCCGCCCAGCGGCGTCTCCAGCCGGTCGAGCAGCACCTGCGTCTCGGGGTCGCCGAACCGGGCGTTGAACTCCACCACCTTCGGCCCCTTCGCGGTCAGCGCCAGCCCCACGTAGAGCACGCCCTGGTAGGGCAGCCCGCGCCGGCCCAGCTCCGCGATCGTCGGATGCACGACCTCGCGCATCACCTGGTCGGCCAGGCCCTCGGGCACCCAGGGCAGCGGCGTGTAGGCGCCCATCCCGCCCGTGTTGGGCCCCGCGTCGCCGTCGTAGGCCCGCTTGAAGTCCTGCGCGGGCTGGAACGGCACGGCCGTGCTCCCGTCGCAGAGCGCGAAGAGCGACACCTCGGGGCCGTCGAGGTAGTCCTCGATCACGACCCGGCCGCACGCCCGCGCGTGACGCCGCGCCGTCTCCAGGTCGTCGGTGACCACGACCCCCTTGCCGGCGGCCAGCCCGTCGTCCTTGACCACGTACGGGGCGCCGAACTCGGCGCATGCCGCCTCGATCTCCTCGGCGGTCTCGCAGACCCGCGCCTCGGCCGTGGGCACCCCGGCGGCGCGCATGACCTCCTTGGCGAAGGCCTTGGAGCCCTCGATCATGGCCGCCTGCCTGGACGGGCCGAAGCAGGCGATGCCCGCCTCCCGCACCGCGTCGGCCGCCCCGGCGACCAGCGGCGCCTCCGGGCCCACGACGACGAGGTCGACCGCCAGCCGCTTCGCCAGCCCGGCGACGGCCTGCGGGTCGACCGGATCGACGGCATGCAGCTCGGCGACCTGGCCGATCCCGGGGTTGCCCGGGGCGCAGTGCACCTCGGTGACCTGCGGATCCAGTCTGAGCGAACGGCAGAGGGCGTGCTCGCGCCCTCCGGAACCAATGACGAGTACGCGCACCCGTCCATTCTCGCAGCCCCGGCCCCCTGGACCGGCCGCACCCCCGTGCCGGGGGATTGGGAGGCGCCGCCCGGGGCAGAGGGCTCTTCCAGAAGAACCGGAAGGGTTCCGGTTCTTCTGTGGTTCCCGGCGACCGGACGACGAGTACAGTCAGGATCGTTCCCCCGACCGTGGTAGATTAGGGCGGCTTATTGGCGTCTCATGTGATTGGAGGTGGTCCGGGTGAATCCTGGTGATCCCAGTAGTACGTGCTCGATCACGTACACGCGAACCCCCGACCACTCCAATCCGGCAGCCTGATCGTGCCTCCACGCAGTCGCGTTTGTTGAAGAGGTGATTTCCGCATCACGCGTGGAGCGTGCCAGGTCGGGCGGAAAGGGACTGCCATGCGTTCGTCCACGCTTTTCCGTCGCATCAACCGCCACCCCGTGCAGCCGCATCAGCACCGCCAGCACCGGCCACCGGTGACCGAGCGCCGCGTGCCGCCCGTCGACTCGGTGGTGGAGTACGCCGCGTACATCGACGGCGAGAAACTGCGCCCCGCGGGCATCGACGAATCACTGGCCCTGGTCCGCAGGCACAACGACCTCACCGACGGCGCCAAGGCGTTCGTCTGGGTGGGTCTGCATGAGCCCGCGGCGCCGGAGGTCGAGTGGCTGGCCGAGGTCTTCGGGCTGCACCCGCTCGCCGTAGAGGACGCCGTCAAGGCCCACCAGCGCCCCAAGGTGGAGCGCTACGGCGACTCGCTGTTCATGGTGCTGAAGACGCTCGCGTTCCTCGACGACCAGCCGGCCGGCGAGGTCATCGCCACCGGCGAGATCATGATCTTCCTGGGCCCCGACTTCGTGATCACCGTCCGCCACGGCCCGCACTGCCCGCTCTCCCACATCCGCGAGCGCATCGAAGACAGCCGCGAGCTGCTGGCCCGGGGCCCGGCGGGCGTGCTGCACGCCATCGCCGACCACGTCGTCGACCGCTACCTCCAGGTCACCGACCTCATGCAGCTTGAGCTGGAGGAGGTCGAGGCGGCGGTGTTCGCGGACGTCAGCTCCCGCGACATCAACCGGATCTACCAGCTCAAGCGCGAGATGATCGACCTGAAGCGGGCGGTCACCCCGCTGCAGGCGCCGCTGGCCGCGCTGCCGCAGCGGCGGGTGATCCCGTCGGAGATGCGGGAGTACTTCCGCGACGTCGGCGACCACCTGTCGCGGGTGTGCGAGCAGGTGGAGTCCTCCAACGAGCTGTGCAGCTCGATCCTCCAGGCGGCGCTGGCCCGCTCGAACACGCTGGCCAACGAGGACATGCGCAAGATCTCGTCCTGGGTGGCCATCCTGTCGGTGCCGACCATGATCGCCGGCATCTACGGCATGAACTTCGACTTCATGCCGGAGACCCGCGAGGCATGGGGCTACCCGGCGGTGCTGGGCGTGATGGTCACGATCTGCGTGCTGCTCCACCGCGGCTTCCGCCGCAACGGCTGGCTCTAGACGCCGACCGGCCTGAGCGGCCCGACTGGCTCGGGCAGCTCCAGCCCGCGCTCCCGCCACAGCTCGCGCATCCGGTCGGGATAGTCGGTGACGACCCCGGAGACGCCGAGGTCGAGCATGCGGGCCGCGAGCGCGGTGTCGTTGACGGTCCAGACGGCGACGTCCAGCCCGGCCGCCGCGGCCTGGGCCATGAGCCGCTCGTCGACCATCAGGTGCTCGGGCGAGAGCGTGGTCGCGCCGGCGGCACGGGCGGCGGCGGGGACGTCGTCGCCGAGCGGGCCGTTCCAGTCGAGCGTGTCGAGCTCGATCAGCGCGAAGCGCCGCACCTCGGGCGCCAGCTCGGCCACCCGCTTGATGATCCGCCAGTCGAAGCTCAGGATCGCCGCGTTGTGGAGCCTGTTGTGCCGGTCGAGCTCCTCCAGCACCAGCGCCGTGAAGTCGTCCGGCGGGGACGACAGCTCCGGCCGCTTCGGGTCGGACTTCAGCTCGACGTGCAGCCGTACGCCCGAGGCCTGGTAGGCGCCCACCAGGCCCAGCACGGCCCCGAGCGTGGGCATGCGGGTGTCGGGCAGCGCCACCTGGGTCAGCGCGAACGGGTCCTGCGGGTGGCGCGGGTAGCGCACGCCGACGTCGAGCGTGCGCAGCTGCGCGAGGGTGAGCGAGTTGATCGGTTTTCCGACGTACGGGAAAGCGGGGTCGTCAGGCGTGACCGGGCGCGTGTCGGCGCTCGTGACGGCGGAGACCGTGAGGTCGTGCGTCAGCACGATGCGGCGATCGGCGGTGAGCGCGACGTCGAGCTCGAGCGCGTGCACCCCGAGCTCCATCGTCCGGCTCATGCCCGGCAGCGTGTTCTCAGGCCAGAGGCCTCTCGCACCCCGATGACCATGTATCTCAACGCGCACACCCGGGACCCTATCGGTCAGGGGGTGCCTTGAGGCAGTGCCACGCCGTGTCCTTTTTATACCGATTGCGGGATAACTACGGCTGGTCGAACTCCCATGTGTAGACGACCTGGCCCGTTTCGGGCGCCCCGCCGGCGCTCTCGTAGGTGGCCCGGGCCGGTTCGTCGTCCTGGCCGGTGGCGGTCCAGTGCCCGTGACAGCCCCGCTCGCGCGCCAGCCGGGCCAGCGCGGCGACCAGCGCCCGGCCGATGCCCCGGCGGCGGAACCGGTCGTCGACGCCGAGCTCGTACAGGAACATCTCGGTGCCCTTGTCCGGGTGGGTCATCTCCACCCCGGTCGCCATCCCCGCCGGCACGCCGTCCACATAGGCGATGAGGAGGTGGTGGCCCTCGTCCGCGAGGAACCTCTCGGCGGCCTCCCGGACGGGCGGCGCGTCGAAGAGGTGGCCGGCCGCCTCGACGGCTTCGAAACGAGTGACGCGCCTGATGTCCATGGAAGGAGGGTAAGTGCGCGTTGTCGCACCGTGCACCTGGTTTTTGCGCAAAAAATCGAACAAAGGTGCAATAAGCTGGCAACCATGACGAAGGCTCTCGAAGCCACTCAGGTCGATACCGTGCGGGCCTGGGTGGACGGGTGGACGGTCTCCCGCGGCACCCCGCCGCCGGTGACCGAACCCTGGGGGCTCCGTGTGGACGTGGGACTGCCCGGTCACGTCGCCCGCCACATCGTCCCCGTCCCGACACCCGCGATCATCCGGCGGCTGACCTCCGCGATCACCGAGCCGGGCACCTGGCTCAAGCTCTGCGCCCCGGCCGAGCTGATCGCCCCCTGGCTGCCGCCCGGCTGGGCCATCGACCCGCCCGAATACCTGATGACCGCGACCCTGACCCGCGAGGAGGCCGCGGCGCCGCCCGGCTACAACCTCGCCGTCACCACCCGGTCCGGCGTCACCGTCGCCCGCCTGCTCACCGACGCGGGCGAGATCGCCGCCCGCGGCCAGCTCGCCACGGCAGGACGGGCGGCCGTGGTGGACCACGTCGAGACCGCCGAGGCGCACCGGCGCCGCGGCCTCGGCGGCATCGTCATCAAGACCCTCGCCGCCACCGCCGTCTCCCGGGGCGCCACCACGGGTGTCCTGGTGGCCACCCCGGAGGGCAGGAAGCTCTACGAGAGCCTCGGCTGGCGGCTCCGCTCGCCGATGACGGCGGCGGTGCTCACCTAGATCAGCGAACGGATCACCAGGGTCTGGTCGCGGCCCGGGCCCACGCCGATGGCGGAGATGGGTGCGCCGCTCATCTCCTCCAGCGCCCGCACGTACGCCTGCGCGTTCGGCGGCAGGTCCTCGAAGGACTTCGCCTCCGTGATGTCCTCCTGCCAGCCGGGCAGCTCCTCGTAGATCGGCTTGGCGTGGTGGAACTCCGTCTGCGTCATCGGGATCTCGTCATGCCGCACCCCGTCGACGTCGTACGCCACGCAGACCGGGATCCGCTCCAGGCCGGAGAGCACGTCCAGCTTGGTGAGGAAGAAGTCGGTGACGCCGTTGATCCGGGTGGCGTAACGGGCGATCACCGCGTCGAACCAGCCGCAGCGCCGGTTCCGGCCGGTCGTGACGCCGAACTCGCCGCCCGTCTGCCGCAGCCACTCGCCCATCTCGTCCTCCAGCTCCGTCGGGAACGGGCCGGAGCCGACGCGGGTGGTGTAGGCCTTCAGGATGCCGATCACCCGGGTGAGCCGGTTCGGCGGGATGCCCGCGCCGGCGCAGGCGCCGCCCGAGGTCGGCGAGGACGAGGTGACGAACGGGTAGGTGCCGTGGTCGATGTCGAGCAGCGTGCCCTGACCGCCCTCCAGCAGCACGAACTTGCCCTCGTCCAGCGCCTTGCTCAGCACCAGCGAGGTGTCGGCGATGTGCGGCTTGAGCCGCTCGGCGTACCCGAGGTACTCCTCCACGACCGCGTCGGCGTCGATGCCGCGCCGGTTGTAGACCTTGGTGAGCACCTGGTTCTTCTCGCTGAGCGCCATCTCGATCTTCTTGGCCAGGATCTTCGGGTCGAGCAGGTCCTGCACCCGAACGCCGACCCGGTAGATCTTGTCGCCGTAGGCGGGGCCGATGCCCCGCCCGGTGGTGCCGATCTTGGCCTTGCCGAGGTAACGCTCGGTCACCTTGTCGAGCGCCTTGTGATGCGGCATGATCAGGTGCGCGTTGGCCGAGATGAGCAGCCGCTCGGCGGAGATGCCCCGCTCGGCCAGCCCGTCGATCTCCCCGAGCAGCACGCCCGGATCGATGACCACACCGTTGCCGATCACCGGCACCACGTGCGGAGAGAGAATCCCCGTCGGCAGCAGGTGCAGCGCGTATTTCTGATCGCCGATGACCACGGTGTGGCCAGCGTTGTTGCCACCCTGATAACGGACGACGTAATCGACGTCGCCACCGAGCAGGTCGGTGGCCTTGCCCTTGCCCTCATCGCCCCACTGGGCACCCACGAGAACGGCAGCCGGCATGGTGAGATCTCCCGAACACAAAACGAAACCCCTGACGCAAGCGCGACAGGGGCTCTTGCGTGGAGAGACTACCTGAGTGGGGCTTATCACCCAAAGGGCTACCCCTTGGTCAGCGCGTCATAGCCCGCCTCAGAGCTCTCCTTGAGGAACTGCAGGCACCTGTCGGCCTCGTCCTTCTCCCCGATCGCCTGCGCGGCCCTGCTCAGCGCGTACAGGCAGCGCAGGAACCCGCGGTTCGGCTCATGCTCCCAGGGAATCGGCCCGTGGCCCTTCCAGCCGTTGCGGCGCAGATGGTCGAGCCCGCGGTGGTAGCCCGTACGGGCGAAGGCGTAGGAGGTCACAGCATGGCCCTGGGCGAAGGAATCCTCCGCGAGCGCGGCCCAGGCGGCAGGGTAGGCGGGGAAACGGGCGGCCACGTCGGCGGCCTTGGCGCCGGATTCGAGGGCCTCCCTGGCCTCGGGCGTGTCCGGCAGGTGAGTCGGGGGCGGCCCGGCGAGAAGGTTTTCCATATGACAAGTCATACCCGCCGGGCCGCCGCCGTGGCTACGTGAGCTTCGTCCCGCTGCTCTTCAGGTGCTCGCACGCCTCGACGACGCGGGCCGCCATCGCGGCCTCCGCCGCCTTGCCCCACGAGCGCGGGTCGTAGGTCTTCTTCTTGCCGACGTCGCCGTCGACCTTCAGCACGCCGTCGTAGTTGCGGAACATGTGGTCGGCAACCGGGCGGGTGAAGGCGTACTGCGTGTCGGTGTCGATGTTCATCTTGACGACCCCGTACGAGATCGCCTCGTGGATCTCCTCCAGCGCCGAGCCGGAGCCGCCGTGGAAGACCAGGTCGAACGGCTTCTCCTTGCCGTACTTGGCGCCGACCGCCTCCTGGATCTCCTTCAGCACGCTCGGCCGGAGCTGGACGAAGCCCGGCTTGTAGACGCCGTGCACGTTGCCGAACGTGGCGGCCAGCAGGTAGCGGCCCTGCTCGCCCAGGCCCACGGCCTCGGCCGTGGCCAGCGCGTCCTCGGTCGTGGTGTAGAGCTTCTCGTTCATCTCGCCGACGATGCCGTCTTCCTCACCGCCGACGACGCCGATCTCCATCTCCATGATGATGTTGGCGCGGTGGCACTTGTCGAGGAGCTCCTTGGCGATCTCCAGGTTCTCCTCGAGCGGCACGGCCGACCCGTCCCACATGTGGGACTGGAACAGCGGGTCGAGGCCCTTCGACACCCGCTCCAGCGAGATGTCGATGAGCGGGCGCATGAAACCGTCGAGCTTCTCCTTGGGGCAGTGGTCGGTGTGGAGCGCCACGGTGACCGGGTACTTGGCGGCGACCACCCGGGCGTACTCGGCGAGCGCCGTCGCGCCGGTCACCATGTCCTTGACCGTGGAGCCGGAAAGGTACTCGGCGCCACCCGTGGAGACCTGGATGATGCCGTCGCTCTCCGCTTCGGCGAAGCCGCGCAGCGCGGCGTTCAGCGTCTGAGACGAGGTCACGTTGATCGCCGGGTAGGCGAACCCGCCTGCCTTCGCCCGGTCGAGCATCTCGGCGTAGACCTCAGGAGTCGCGATGGGCATGAGTCATCTCCCTAGAAGTAACGGCTTCGGTATCAAGTATCCCGGGTCCCGTCCCCGGGGCGGTAGGGCGACGCGGGCTTGGGACCGCTCCACCATTCAAACCCATCGGGAAATGCGGCTTACCATTGGATAGTCTCAGCGGGTGGGACGCCACAGGTCTGATCCGATGGGCCTCGCCCGCCTGGCGCTCGCCGGGCTGGCGGTGGGTGCCCTGCTGGTTCTGCTGTTCATCGGCGGGCGGGCGCTGCTCGACTCGCTGGACACCGGGGAGGCCGCACCCGAGCCTCCATCCTCGACGCCCGCCACCAGCATTCCGGTGCCGACCCTGCACATCGAGTGCGTGGCCGACGTCTGCCCGCTCGTGACCGTACGCGTCCCCGGCGGAGACGTGCTGCAGCACCGCGAGATGACCAAGGGCGAGGAGGTCAGCTACTTCGAGCCCGAGCTCGACGTGGTGCTCACCGACTCGGGCTCCGTGCGCGTCACCGAGAACGGTCATCTGCGCCCGCAGGGCGAGACGGGGGAGCGGGAGGCGTTCACAGTCCCAGATCCTGGGGAGTGAACGCGGTGCGGTAGTCGAGCCCCTCCTCCGCCATCCGGGCCGCGGCCCCCCGGTCGACGACCGCGGCCACCGCGACCACCTCGGCGCCCTCCTCGCGCAGCGCCTCGACCGCCGTCAGCGAGGACGAACCGGTCGTCGAGGTGTCCTCGACCACGAGCACCCGGCGGCCCTTCACGTCGGGGCCCTCCACCCGGCGCTGCAGCCCGTGCACCTTCTGCGCCTTGCGCACCACGAACGCGTCCAGCCGCCTGCCCCGCGCCGCCGCCACGTGCAGCATGGCCGCCGCCACCGGGTCGGCGCCGAGCGTCAGCCCGCCCACCGCGTCGTAGTCGAGGTCGGCCGTCAGGTCGAGCAGCACGCTGCCCACCAGCGGGGCCGCCACCCCGTCGAGCGTGATGCGGCGCAGGTCGAGGTAGAAGTCGGCCTCCTTGCCCGAGGAGAGCACCACCCGGCCGTGCACGACGGCCTTCTTCTTGATCTCGGCCAGCAGGCTGTCGCGGTCACTCATGGCTTCAGCTTAGAGCGCGCCGCCGACGGCAAAGAGGGGCGCCCGGTTTAGCCACGGGCGGTAGTGCGGAATGACTCCACGGGCAACCGTTCGTAACTGCGAGGTCACGATGAGTGTGGAATCACCGCAGAGCGACGCACAACTCCTCCATGCCGTCAGAGGGGGTAATGCCACCGCATACCGGCTGCTCCGCGAGCGCCACGCCGCCGCCGCCCGTGCCCTGGCCGGCCAGTTCGTGCGGGATGAGGAGGAGATCGAGGACGTCGTCGCCGAGGCGTTCACCCGCGTCCTCGACGAGGTCGGGCGCGGCGGCGGCCCGGAGTCGGCCTTCCGCACCTACCTGCTGGGCGTGGTCCGGCGCACCGTCCACGACCGCACCCGCGTGACCCCCGCCCCACCCGACCCCGCCCCGCCCGCCGACCCGGTCTCGGCCCGGCTCGAAGGCTCGCTGATCGCGCAGGCCTACCTGTCGCTGCCGGAACGCTGGCGCGCCGTGCTCTGGCACACCGAGGTGGAGAACGCCCGCTCCGCCGACGTGGCGCCGCTCCTCGGGCTCTCGGCCAACGGCGTCGCCGCGCTGGCCTACCGGGCTCGCGAGGGCCTGCGCCAGGCCTACCTGCAGACCTACCTGACGGGCGCGCCCCCGGCCGAGTGCAAGACGGTGCTCGGCAAGCTGGGCGCCTACGTGCGGGGCGGCCTGACCCGGCGCGAGTCCCGCGCGGTGGACGAGCACGTGCGCGACTGCCCCAACTGCAACACCGTCCTGCGCGAGCTCACCGACGTCACCCGCGGCCTGCGCACCGTCGTCGGCCCCCTCGTGCTGGGCGCCGCCGCCACCGGCTACCTGGAGGCCATCGCCCGCACCGCCCCCGCCCAGGGCCCCGCGCGCCTGCTCGGCCGCCTGTGGGGGAGGAAACGGCTGGTGGCGGCCACCGGCGCGGGCACGGTGATGGCGGTCGCGGCAGCCTTTGCCGTGGTGTCCAGCCCCGACCTCGCCGTCCGTCCCACCGTCGCCGCACACCCCCGCTCCTCCGACCCGTACGACCACGTAGGCCCGTACGGCGAGAAAAGCCCGAACCCGGCCGCATCCAGCGGCGAGCCCAAATCCGGCGGCACCGTCGACCCCCAGGACACCACCGACCAGCCCGAGCCCGGCGACCGGCCCCAGTCAGACGCCCCCTCAGGCCATCCCCCCGCACTCGTCCAACCCCGGAAACCCCCAAGCTCCACACCCGACGATGAGCCCTCTGCGTCCGAGGAAGAACGTGCCGGTTCCGCTTCCAAGGGCAGGCACCCCGGTGGCGGCCAGGGTTCCGCATCCGCTGAGCAGGGCAGCGGATCCCCGGCCGGTGAGCGTAATCGGGTCCGGGCGCGGGACAGGGCCGAGGCCTCCGTTCCCGGCGCGCACCGGGCCCGCCTGCGCTCCTCCGTCGCGGTGATGGGCTCTCTGGTACGAGGCGAGCCGGGCATCGTGGTGATGCGCCTCCGCAACACCGGAAAGTCGCCCACCCACGACATCTACGCCGCCATCGAGCTACCCCCCGGCGTCACCCTCGCCCCGCGGACGAACCCCATCGCCGAAATACCGCGGACAACCCCTCACAAGCCCGGCACCATCCAGAGAGTCACGGAGAAATCCCCTGCCCAGCAGGGAGGCTCCGCGCTAAGCGCCGTACCCGGAGAAGGGGGAGCGGTGCAGTGGGCCGCCGCCGTACCCGGAGAAGGAGGAGCGGTGCAGTGGGCCGCCGCGAGGGACGCCCACGGCCCTGAGACGAGAGAAGCAGGGAACCCGGCGACGAGGAAGGCAGGGAGTCCCGGGACGAGAGAAGCAGGGAACCCACAGGCGAGGGAAGCCCGGAGTCCAGAGCCGAGGAAGGCAGGAAGCTCTGGGGCGAGGGAGGCCGGGAACGGGTGGCGGTGTCAGCCGGTGCGGGGTGGGGCGCGGTGTGCCAGGGAGCCGCTGGCGCCGGGCCGGGCCACGTCGGTGTTCCTGCGGGTGCGGGTGGCCGGGGACGCGCCGTTCGGAGCGGGGCCGAAGGCGCGGGTCGAGGCGGGTGACCTGCGGCTGAGCGCGCGGACCCGAGTGGGAGTGCGGGAGTCGGGGACGCCTGCCAGGTTCGCCGCCGACGGGAAGGTGACCGTGCGAGCCGTCGGGAACGGCCTGCTGACCTGCGAGGACGAGCGCGGGTGTGAGGAGGCCGCGCGGCACGACGGCGACCGGCTGCCGCTGCGCCCGCTCGACGACGACAGGTCCCGGCGGACCGACGTCTCCAGCGCCGCCCGCCTCACCCTGCCCAAGGGCGGCCGGATCATCTGGGCGGGCCTCTACTGGTCGGCCACCGCCGACAAGGCCGGCCCGATCAAGCTGAAGCCGCCCGGCAGGGGCCGGTACGTGACCGTCCGCCCCAGTGAGGTGGCCTGGCAGGAGATGCCCGACGGCCCCGCCTACCAGGCCTTCGCCGACGTCACCGGCCTGGCCGCGACCGCCGCGAAGAGCGGCGCGTGGTGGGCGGCCGACCCGCCGATGACCGGGCCGGGCCACGCGGGCTGGAGCCTCGTGGTCGTCGCCACCGACCCGGCCGCACCGTACGGGAACGCGCTCGTCCTCGACGACGCCCGGATCGTCGGCAGCGACAGCCCGGTGCTGAAGGTGCCGCTCGGCGGGCTGCGGCCCGCCGGCGCGCCCGCCCGGGTGGAACTGGTCACCTGGGAGGGGGACGCCCACCTGGGCGGCGACCGGGTGTCGCTGGGCGCCGGGCCGGTCACTCCCGAGGGCGGCGGCCGCGACGCGGGCAACGTCTTCGACGGCTCGGCGAACGGCACCTCCGCCATGACGTTCGGTGTGGACGTCGATACGCTGAGCGACACTCTCTCCGCCCGTCCCAGGCTGGTGATCGCGGGGAAGAGGGACGTGGTGATGTTCGGGGCCGTGGCTGTGAGCGTGCCCGCGCATCGCTGACGGAGAACGGGACAAACTGGTACGGTTCGCCTAACGGGTCTGGCTTCACGCCGGTCGAGGGGCGAATCGTCGGGATTAACCCTCGCGCGATCAGCCTCTTTCACTACCCTGGGACAGGGCCGCCGAGTCCGGCTCTGACGGTGCAGAGCCAGCAAGTCGGACCACCACGAAAGGGGCGGTGTCAGTGGATCGCTGCGCGCTGTTCGTCGACGCTGGCTATCTGCTGGCTGATGGCGCGATGGCGGTGCATGGCACCCGTCATCGCGAGTCGGTCTCCTGGGACTATCCGGGGCTGCTGCAGCTGATCTCGGGCCTGGCGCGCGAACGCACCGGCCTGCCGCTGCTGCGCTGCTACTGGTACGAAGCCACCATCGAAGGCCGCCGCACCCCCGACCACGACGTGCTGGCCGACATCCCCGGCCTCAAGCTCCGCCTGTCCCGCATCCGGCCCGGCCGCCGGGAGGGCGTCGACGCCCAGGTCCACCGCGACCTGATGACGCTGGCCCGCAACAACGCCATCTGCGACGCGGTCGTGGTGAGCGGCGACGAAGACCTCACCCAGGTCATCTGCGACGCGCAGGACCTGGGCGTCCGGCTGACCGTGGTCCACATCGCCGCGGAGGGGAGCTGGGCCGCCTCGCGCTCGCTCCGGCAGGAGTGCGACGACCTCATAGAACTGAGCGCCGGCAACCTGCGTTCCTACGTGTCGCTGGTGAGCGGGGTCGCCGAGTCCCACAGCGGCCCGCAGCCCGTCAGCAACGGCCACGGCGCCCACTCGCTGCCGCCCGCGGCCACGCCGTCGCCGCTGCCCGCCGCGCCCGCGCCCGGCTCGCTGCCTCCGGCCCCGGCCAGCACCGGCAGCCATGCCGCGCCGCGCTCCTCCGGCAACCAGTCCCAGCCTGCCAACCCGCCGCCCGCGCGCGCCCAGTCACAGGCGCCCTCGCTCCCCACGTACACCTTCCCCTCCGACCAGCTCGCCCAGCCGCAGCAGCAACCCCAGCAGCAGTCACAGCCGCAGCAGTCACAGCCGCAGCAGTCACAGCCGCAGCAGTCACAGCCGCAGCAGTCACAGCCGCAGCAGTCACAGCCGCAGCAGCCGGCCGCGCCGGCGACCGGGTCCATCCCCCAGCAGTCGCCCACCACGGGGCAGTTCTCCTCCCCGTCCAGCGCGGGCACCTACCAGCCCACCGGGGCCTACTCGGGTCCGCAGCCCGCGCCGGTGCAGCAGCAGCCCGCGACCTCGTCCTCGGGGGCGACGACGCTGGCCGACGCGGTCAAGGCGGCCCACCGCGAGGGCCACGACTTCGGCGAGTCCGTCGCCCGCGACGCGCCCGCGCTCTGGCTGGAGGCGGTGCTGGCCCGCAAGCCCCGCATGCCGTCCGACCTGGAGGCCAGACTGCTGCAGGGCTCCTCACTGCCCATCGACTTCCTGCTGCACGACGAGGTCCGCCACGCCCTCCGCAGAGGCTTCTGGGACGCCTTGGAGCGGGCCCGGAGCTAGTGGGTGGGGTGACGAGGTCCGCCACGCGTTGCGCAGGGGCTTCTGGGACGCCCTGGAGCTAGCGGGCGACGGGACCGTCCGAGGTCAGGCCTTGAAGCTGACGCACTTGTAGAAGCCGCCGCCCGGTATGTTGGTCTTCTTCCTGAGGCACCCCTTGTAGGTCTCTCCTGAGATCAGGCGGTACCCGTCCGTGTAGGAGGTGCCGTTGATGTCGACGCTCGTATAGCTCCAGTTGCCGACGTACAACTGCAGGTCGTAGTTCTTGTTGGCGGTGCTGGACGGACTGCTGATCCGCGCCCAGACGTACGAGGCGCTGCCGTACTTGCCCTTGCGCAGTTGCAGGGTTCCGAGGTTGGTGTTGGCCTGGATGCGCGTGGACACGTTCTTGGCGTACTTCGGAGCCGAGGCGGACCAGTTGGAGGCCGCCGCAGCCGGGGCCGAGCCGAGAAGCGACAGGGCCAGTCCGGCGGTCGCGGCGATGGCTGCGGACTTCGTGAATCTCATGACGTTCCTAAGTTCAGTGATCTCTTGGGACGGAACGCCACGGTAACGATGAGCGGTATATCCGGAGTATGTCGTGAAATGCGGATGTCAGGTCAGGGCGTCGAAGCCCGCTCGGAGCTGGGTGACCCGGTTGGTGAGGTCGGTGAGGGGGGCCGTCAGAGTCGGGTTCTTGGATTCCTGGGCGAGCTGACGGACGCGGGCCAGCTCCTCCTCGACCCCGGCGAGGCGGCGGGAGAGCTCCGAAAGAACCGCGCCCTGGTCGCCGGCTTCGGGCGGCAGCTCGTTGCCGAGCCGTTCGCGCAGCAGCGCCGCCTGCTCCTTCAGGCGCTTGTTCATGTTGTAGATCTCGGCGAACACCGACACCTTGGCCCGCAGCACCCACGGGTCGAAGGGCTTGGTCAGGTAGTCGACGGCGCCCGCCGCGTAGCCGCGGAAGGCGTAGTCGGGGGCGCTGTCGACCACGGTCAGGAAGATGATCGGAATGTTGCGGGTCCGCTCGCGGCGCTTGATGTGGGCGGCGGTCTCGAAGCCGTCCATGCCGGGCATCCGCACGTCCAGCAGGATCAGCGCGAACTCGGTGTTGAGCAGCGCCTTCAGCGCCTCCTCACCCGATCTGGCGCGCACCGGCACCAGGTCGAGCGAGCTGAGGATCGCCTCCAGCGCGATGAGGTTCTCCTCACGGTCGTCCACGAGGAGGATCTTGGCCCGATCCGGCATCGTCACTCCCCTTCCGCTGGTGAGTCGGAGGCCCGGCCCCGGCTGAGCCAGCCGCGCAGCCGCTCCAGCAGCCGGTCGACGTCGACGGGCTTGGGCACGTAGTCGGAGGCGCCGGAGGCGATGCTCTTCTCCCTGTCGCCCCGCATGACCTTGGCCGTCAGCGCGATGATCGGCAGGTCGGCGAACTGCGGCATGCGCCGGATGGCGGAGGTCGTGGCCCAGCCGTCCATCTCCGGCATCATGATGTCCATCAGCACGAGCGCGACGTCCTCGTTCCGTTCGAGCTGCTCGATCCCCTCCCGGCCGTTCTCAGCGTAGACGACCGTGGCGCCGTGCCGCTCCAGGACGCTGGTCAGCGCGAAGACGTTGCGGATGTCGTCGTCGACGATGAGGATCTTGGCGTCGCTGAGCGGGTCGTCGCCCTGCCACTGGCCGGTCTCGACGGGCGCCTCGACCAGCTCGGGCAGCGGCAGGTCGAGCGGCATCGACGACGGCGGCTCGGGGATCACGGGCGGCTCCTCCACCGAGGCGGTCACGACCTGCTGCCCGCCGCTGCGCGGCCCCTCGGCGGCGCTGATGGGCAGCGGGCCGGTGTAGGTGGCCGGTAGGTAGAGGGTGAACGTGCTGCCCTTGCCGACCTCGCTCTCGACGTGGATCTCGCCGCCGAGCAGGCGGGCGATGGACCGGCAGATCGACAGGCCCAGGCCGGTGCCGCCGTACTTGCGGCTGGTCGTGCCGTCGGCCTGCCGGAACGCCTCGAAGATGACGTCGCGCTTGTCGGGCGCGATGCCGATGCCGGTGTCGATCACCTGGAAGGCGAGCAGGTCGTGGGCGATGCGCAGCGAGTCGTCGTCGAAGTCGACGTCGGGGGAGGCGGGCACGACGCGGAGCTTCACCTCGCCCTTCGGGGTGAACTTGACCGCGTTGGACAGCAGGTTGCGCAGCACCTGCTGGAGCCGCTGCTCGTCGGCGCAGAGCTCGTGCGGCACGTTGGGGTCGATCTCGACGCTGAACTCCAGCCCCTTGTCGGCCGCCAGCGGCCCGAACGCGGCCTCCAGCAGGTCGATCATCTTGGGCAGCGACACCTGGGCCGGGTGGATGTCCATCCGGCCCGCCTCGACCTTGGACAGGTCGAGCATGTCGTTGATGAGCTGGAGCAGCGCCGAACCGGCGCCGTGGATGGTGCGGGCGAACTCGACCTGCTGCGCCGTGAGGTTGCCCTCGTTGTTCTCGGTCAGCAGCTTGGCCAGCACGAGCAGGCTGTTGAGCGGCGTGCGCAGCTCGTGCGACATGTTCGCGAGGAACTCGTTCTTGTAGCGGGAGGAGACGGCGAGCTGCTCGGCGCGCTCCTCCAGCGTGCGGCGGGCCTGCTCGATCTGGAAGTTCTGGATCTCGATGGCGCGGTTCTGCTTGGCCAGCAGGGCCGCCTTGTCCTCCAGCTCGGCGTTGGACCGGCGCAGCTCCTCCTGCTGGCGCTGCAGCTCGTCGGAGCGCTCCTGCAGCTCGCGGGTGAGCCGCTGGGACTCGGTCAGCAGGTCCTCGGTGCGGGAGTTGGCGATGATCGTGTTCATGGTGACGCCGATGTTCTCCACCAGCTGCGTCAGGAAGTCGAGGTGGACTTCGCCGAACGGGCTGAAGGAGGCCAGCTCCAGCACGCCGAGCACGCGGTTCTCGAACAGGATCGGCAGCACCACGATCTGCGCGGGCGTCGACTGGCTGAGCCCGCTGTCGATGGTGATGAACTTCGGCGGCACGTCGTCGAGGACGATGTGGCGGCCCTCGGCCGCGGCCTGGCCGACGATGCCCTCGCCGAACGAGAACCGCGTCCGCGGCCCACGGTCGGGCCGCACGCCGTAGCCGCCGATCAGCAGCAGCTGGCGCTCGTTCTCCGGATCGACCGAGTAGAAGGCGCCGTAGCGCGCCGACACGAGCGGCGTCAGCTCGCTCATCGTCAGCTTGGCCACCTCGAACAGGTCGCGGTGGCCCTGCATGAGCCGGGAGATGCGGGCCAGGTTGGACTTGAGCCAGTCTTGCTCCTGGTTGGCCTGGGTGGTCTCGCGGAGGTTGGCCACCATCGAGTTGATGTTGTCCTTCAGCTCCGCCAGCTCGCCCTGCGCCTCCACGGCGATGGAGCGGGTCAGGTCGCCGCGGGCCACGCCGCTGGTGACGGCGGCGATGGCGCGCACCTGCGTGGTCAGGTTGCCGGCCAGCTCGTTGACGCTCTCGGTGAGCCGCTTCCACGTGCCCTCGACGCCTTCGACCCGGGCCTGGCCGCCGAGCTGGCCTTCGGAGCCGACCTCGCGGGCGACGCGGGTGACCTCGGAGGCGAACGAGGAGAGCTGGTCGACCATCCGGTTGATGGTGGTCTTCAGGGCGAGGATCTCGCCCTGGGCGGTGACGTCGATCTTGCGGGTGAGGTCGCCGTTGGCGACCGCGGTGGTGACCTCGGCGATGTTACGCACCTGCGAGGTCAGGTTGTTGGCCATGAAGTTGACGTTGTCGGTGAGGTCCTTCCAGACGCCCGACACGCCTCCCACCCGGGCCTGACCGCCCAGCTTGCCCTCGGTGCCGACCTCGCGGGCGACGCGGGTGACCTCGTCGGCGAAGGACGAGAGCTGGTCGACCATGGTGTTGAGGGTGTCCTTGAGCTGCAGGATCTCGCCCTGGGCGTCGACGGTGATCTTCTTGGACAGGTTGCCCTGGGCCACCGCCGACGAGACCGCGGCGATCTGGCGCACCTGCGAGGTCAGGTTGTTCGCCATCGAGTTGACGTTGTCGGTGAGGTCCTTCCAGACCCCGGACACGCCCCGCACCTGGGCCTGGCCGCCGAGCTGGCCCTCGGTGCCGACCTCGCGGGCCACCCGGGTGACCTCGGAGGCGAACGAGGACAGCTGGTCGACCATCGTGTTCATGGTCGACTTGAGCTCCAGGATCTCGCCCTGCGCGTCGACGTCGATCTTGCGGGTGAGGTCGCCGTTGGCGACCGCGGTCGTCACCTGCGCGATGTTGCGGACCTGGTACGTGAGGTTCCGCGCCATGGAGTTGACGTTGTCGGTGAGGTCCTTCCAGACCCCGGACACGCCCTTCACCTCGGCCCGGCCGCCCAGCTTGCCCTCGGTGCCCACTTCGCGGGCGACGCGGGTGACCTCGTCGGCGAAGGACGAGAGCTGGTCGACCATGGTGTTGAGGGTGTCCTTGAGCTGCAGGATCTCGCCCTGGGCGTCGACGGTGATCTTCTTGGACAGGTTGCCCTGGGCCACCGCCGTCGCCACGGTGGCGATGCTGCGCACCTGCGAGGTCAGGTTGTTGGCCATGAAGTTGACGTTGTCGGTGAGGTCCTTCCAGACGCCCGACACGCCCGTCACCTGGGCCTGCCCGCCGAGCTGGCCCTCGGTGCCGACCTCGCGGGCCACCCGGGTGACCTCCTCGGCGAACGCCGAGAGCTGGTCGACCATCGTGTTGACGGTGTTCTTCAGCTCGAACATCTCGCCCACCGCGTCGACCGTCACCTTGCGGCTCAGGTCGCCCTTGGCGACCGCGGTGGTCACCACGGCGATGTCGCGCACCTGCGCCGCCACCCGCGACGACATGGTGTTGACCGCCTCGGTGAGGTCGCGCCAGCTGCCGGACATGCCGCGCAGGTTGGCGCTGCCGCCCAGCCGGCCCTCGGTGCCGGCCTCCCTGGCCACCCGGGTCACCTCGGAGTTGAACAGCGCGAGCTGGTCGACCATGCCGTTGATCGCCTTGCCCAGCCGGCGCACCTCGCCCCGGGCCGAGCGGTCGAGGTCGATCCGCCGTGACAAGTCACCCTTGGCGACGGCGTCGATGACGTCGGCCGCCCCCGTCACCGGGCTCACCAGCGCGTCGATCAGCATGTTGACCGACTCCACGCTCTCCGCCCAGGCCCCGACCCCCGGGCCCGGCGTCAGCCGCTCACCGAACCGGCCTTCCTTGACCACTTCCTTGCGCACCCGGGTGAGCTCGTTCGAGAGGTGCTCGCGACGGTCGGCCACTTCGTTGAGAAGCAGCCGCACCTCGCTGAGGATGCCCGGAGCCGAGTGCGGGACCCGGCGCCGGAAATCGCCGTCACGCCAGGAGTACAAGGTCTCCAGGATCGGGACGAGATCGGACTCGGTATATGTCCTCTCCTCAGGACTTGTCGCGGCCTTGGCCGTGGTCATGGGGCCTCCTTCACTCGCGGGTGACTCCGGCGAGTGATTCAAGTCTTTCACGATGTGTAGCTCGTAGTCCTGTCCTTGGATTTACCCCAAGTCAGCGGGAAGTGTGGTAAGCACGTGAGGATGACTGCTTCTCCCCATGCGGTGCTAGCTGCGACGTTCGCGGCCGGCGAGTCGGCTGTGACCGACGCGATGAGGTTCACGCGCGAGGTGATGACCGCGTGGGCCAGCGGAGGCGTGCTCCCCATCGCCGAGCAGGTCGCCGGGGATCTCGCGGGGCAGGTCATCGACGAGCCCTTCGAGATGCTCTGGCGCCACCTGGGCGGGTCCGTCCAGGTCGAAGTGAAGCAGCGGAACACGTCACAGGGCGATCAGAAGGCTCCCTCCGTGCACGTCGAGGAGTGGGGGATCACCTTCTCGGGTGATTCCCGTGTCCATTGGGCCAGACTCACGCTACCCGGCGCGCACGACAGCTCGGGAGCCGTCGAGTGGCAGCAGAGCGGGCGCGGGCCGCACTGGCTCGGGTTCCTCGCCGACGCCAGCGACCTGCTCGCGGGCACCCTCGACCCCGACATGGTGCCCGCCATCATCGCCCAGATCGTGGTGCCGCGGCTGAGCCACTGGTGCGCCGTCTACACGGCCGACACCGCCGCCTCGCCGCTCCGCCTCGTCTACCTGTGGCACGCCGACGAGGCCCGGATAGACGGGCTGCGCGAGCAGCTCGCCGAGCTGGACCTCGAAGCCGTCGGCACCGGCATGAGCTCCACCTTCCACCTGGGCGACAACGAGGTGCTCGCGGTCCCGCTCACGGCCCGCGGCCGGGGGCTCGGCGTGATGTGCCTGGGGCGGCCCGACCGGTTCCCCGACGACGTCATCCAGTTCGCCGAGGACATCGGCAGGCGCGCCGCGCTCGCCGCCGACAACGCCCGCCTCTACGCCCAGCAGGCCGCCGCCAACCGCGCCCTGCAGCGCAGCCTCCTGCCGCCCAGCGAGCCCGAGGTGCCCGGCCTCGACTACGGCGTGGTGTACGAGCCCGCCGGCGAGGCCAACGAGGTGGGCGGCGACTTCTACGACCTGTTCAAGGCCGGCGACGACTCGTGGCGGTTCGCGATCGGCGACGTCTGCGGCACCGGCCCCGAGGCCGCCGCCGTCACCGGCCTGGCGCGCCACACCCTCCGCCTGCTCGCCCGCGAGGGGTACGGGGTCGCGGCCGTGCTCGGCCGGCTCAACCAGGCCATCCTCGAAGAGGGGGAGCGCGCCCGGTTCCTCACCCTGCTCCACGGCGACATCACGCCGGCCGACGACGGGCTGGAGATCCGCCTGGTCTCGGCCGGGCACCCCGAGGCGCTGCGGCTGAAGTCCAGCGGGGTCGTGGAGCCGGTCACCACCCCGCAGTCGCTGCTGGGCGTCTTCCCCGAGGTCGTCTTCGAGGCCGACACCATCCATCTCGACCCCGGCGACGTGCTGCTGGCGGTCACCGACGGCGTCACCGAGCGCCGCGCGGGCGGCCGGCTGCTCGACGACGACGGCGGCCTGGCCAAGATGCTCGCCGAGTGCGCCGGGCTGTCGGCCCGGGCCGTCGCGGAGCGCATCCGCCGGGGCGCCGCCGAGTTCGCCACCGAGCCCAGCGCGGACGACCTGGCGATCCTGGTGCTGCGCGCCCGCTAGCGCCGGTTCACGTGCTTGCGGGCGAACTCCAGCTGCAGCGCCGTCTGCGCGATCCGCTCGGCGACCACGAGGTTCCCCTGTACGGCGTCGTACGTATAGACCTCATGCTCGCAGCCGCGCTCGGCGAGCAGGGCCACGTACTTGCGGATCTGGCGCGGCGGGCAGCGCGTGTCGTTCTCGGCGGCCAGGATCAGCACCGGGCTCTTGACCTGGTCGACGTAGGTGATGGGGGAGCCGGCCGCGTACCGGTCCGGCTGCTCCTCGGGTGAGCCGCCGAGCAGGGCGCGGTGGTAGGCGCGCAGGCTCTCGTTCTCGTCCTCGTACGAGGTCCGGTGGCAGGCGATGGGGACGGCGGCGATGCCGGCGGCCCAGAGCCCGGGCTGCGTGCCGAGACCGAGCAGCGTGAGGTAGCCGCCCCAGGCGGTGCCCGCCAGCACGAGCCGGTCGGGGTCGGCGATGCCGGCGTCGATGACGGCCGAGCGCACCGCGGTCACGTCGGACAGCTCGATCTGGCCGACGTCGCCGTGCAGCGCGTCGCGCCAGGCCGTGCCGTAGCCGGTCGAGCCGCGATAGTTGACCCGGACCACCGCGAAGCCGGCGTCCACCCAGGCCGCCACCTCGGGGGAGAAGGCGTCCCGGTCGTGGCTCGCGGGGCCGCGGTGCAGGAGGAACACCGCCGGGTACGGGGCGCCGCCGTTCTCCGGCCTGGAGATCAGGGCGTGGATGCGCCCGCCCGGGCCCTCGACGTCGAGGTCCTCCACGGGGACGCTCGGCGGGGCGGCCGGGCCGCCGGCGTTGAGCACGACCTGGCCGTTGGTGGAGCGGATGACCGGCGGGCGGGACGCGCTCGACCAGGAGTACTCCACGTGACCGCCGGGGCGCGGGCGCGCCTCCTCGATGACGCCGTGCGGGGTCTCGATACGGGTGAGCCCGCCGCCCGCCAGGTCGTAGCGGTAGAGGTGGCTGCGGGCCCGGTGGCCGCGGTGGATCAGCAGGGCGCGGCCGTCGTGGTACCACTCGGCCGTCATCTCGCCCTCGTCCTTGAGCCAGATCTCCCGCCGCGCCCCCGACACCGGGTCCCAGACCAGCGGCTCGCCGCGGCGGCGGCGCTCGTGCAGGACGAGCAGCCGGGAGTCGCCCGGGACGGGGGCGAAGCCGAGCCCGACCACGCCCTGTCCGTGGCCGTCGTGCAGTTCGCCGACCACGGCGCCGGACTGGCGGACGACGCGGAGCGCGGGGTGGCGGAAGCCGCCGTACTCGCCGTGGTTGATCGCGATCAGCTCGCCGTCCATCGAGATGCCGCCCGCCCAGGCCGCCTCGGGGTGCTCGTACAGCAGCCGGGCGGGCTCGCCGTCGCGCACCAGGTGGACGCGGAAGGCGCCCTCGCCGGCCAGGCTGATCGCGGCCGGGCCGGTGGAGGAGAGGGCGATGCCGGCCGTCTGGCCGGGCGGCAGCTCGGGCGCGACCGGCTCGTCGGGGCCGCCGCCGAAGGGCTGGCGCAGCCACGTGCCTTCGCCGTCGCCGCCGGTGTCGGCGAACCAGTAGATCCAGCGGCCGGTGGGGTCGATCGCGGCGTGGGCCGTGCCCCAGGGGCGGTCGGTCACCTGGCGGGTGGCGCCGTTCGCGCGGTCCCAGGCGTAGACCTCCCACGTGCCGGTGGCGTTGGAGAGGTAGATGGAGCGGTTGGGGGCGAGCTGGGCGTAGGAGGGCAGCGACATACGCGACGCGCGGAACCTGGCCTGCCAGCGTTCCTCGGCCTTCATCCGCCGCGCTCCCCTCCGTGGGCGCCCCTCGCCGTTCTCCTCGGCGGCGGGTTGCCGTCCAGTATTACGCCTGCGTCGCGGAAATACTCCGAAAATGTGGGGGAATTTGGGACTAAACACCCCATCAGCAACACCAGTCTCATATATCCGTCAAGCTGGCTACCTTGCGTTAGATGTCGCTTCGAAGGTAGATAGGTGAAACTCCGCCCTCGCCGTCACCTTTTCCCGCCCTTCCGGGAAAACCCGCGCCATCCCCTCGTCCAGCTCCTCCGCGCCCAGGTGCCAGGCGCTCGGCCCCATCCCCACCACGGCCCGCACCTCGTCCTTCCCGAGCGTCAGCCCGAACGCGACCACCCGCCGCTCCACCTCGGCGAACCCGTCGAGGCTCCGCGCCACCCGCCGGTCCTTGTCGGCGTCGACTGACAACAGCCCCAGCTCCTCCACCAGCGGGCTCAGATGACCGGGCGCGGGCGTCACCACGACGACCCGCCCGCCGGGCCGCAGGATCCGCCGGAACTCGGGCCCGTTCCGGGGCGCGAACACGTTCATCACCACGTCGGCGACCCCGTCCCTGATGGGCAGGCGCCGCCACACGTCGGCCACGAACGCCCCCAGCCGGGGATGCGCCCGCGCGGCCCGCCGCACGGCGTGCTTGGACACGTCGAAGGCCAGCCCCACGCCGCGCCCGGCCGCGTCGAGCACGGCCGCCGAGTAGTGACCCGTGCCGGCGCCGGCGTCGACGATGACCGGCCCGGCCCCGCGATCAGGACCACCGTACGCCCTCCGGCCCGCCCCGTCAGGCGACTGTGAAAACGATTCAGTATGGCTCGCCAGGACCGCCTCCGCCAGGACGCTCTCCAGCGGCGCGTAGTGGCCCGCGGACAGGAAAGCGGCCCGGGCCGCCACCATCTCCGCGCTGTCGGCCGTACCGGGCGGGCGTGAGCCGACGAGCAGGCTCACATACCCCTGCCTGGCCACGTCGAAGGAGTGGCCCCGGGGGCAGCGGAGCGCTCCGGGATCGAGCCGGAGCGGCTGCTCGCAGACCGGGCAGGCGAGGTGTTCGACGATGTCGGCCAGCATGCCGCCATTCTCCCGTCGATCGGAGGAGGCGCCGCGTCACGTGGTGGCGGCGGCCCGGACCAGGAAGTCGGCGTTGGAGGCGGTCTCCTTGAGCTTGCCGACCAGCAGCTCCATGCCCTGGTGGCGGTCCAGGCCGGTCAGCGAGCGGCGCAGCCGCCAGACGATCCGCCGCTCCTGGTCGGGCAGCAGGATCTCCTCGCGGCGGGTGCCGGAGGCGTCCAGGTCGACGGCCGGGAACACGCGGCGCTCGGCCAGGTCGCGCACCAGGTGCAGCTCCATGTTGCCGGTGCCCTTGAACTCCTCGTACAGGCTGTTGTCCAGGCGCGAGCCGGTGTCGACCAGAGCGGTGGCGAGGATCGTGAGGGAGCCGCCGCCGGCCACGTTGCGCGCGGCGCCGAAGAAGCGCTTGGGCGGGTGGAGCGCGGCGGCGTCGAGGCCGCCGCTGAGCGTCTTGCCGTTGGCGGGGGCGGTGTTGTTGTACGCGCGAGCCAGCCGGGTCAGCGAGTCGAGCAGCAGGACGACGTCGCGGCCCTGCTCGACCAGGCGCTTGGCGCGCTCGACGGCGAGCTCGGCGATGGCGGTGTGGTCGCGGTCGGGATGGTCGAAGGTGGAGGCGAAGATCTCGCCCTGGATGCCGGCGCGCATCTCGGTGACCTCCTCCGGCCGCTCGCCGACCAGGAGGACCATGAGGTGCGCCTCGGGGTGGTTGCGGGTGACGGCGGCGGCCAGGGCCTGCAGGACCATGGTCTTGCCCGCCTTGGGCGGCGCCACGATGAGGCCGCGCTGGCCCTTGCCGATGGGCGCGAACAGGTCGATGACGCGGGTGCTGAGCGACTCGGTCTCCAGGCGGAGGCGTTCGTCGGGATGCACCGGCGTCAGGTCGGCGAAGCGCGGCCGGTCCTGCCAGCGGCTCTCGCCGTTGACGGCCTCGACCCCGACGAGCTTGCCGCGGTCGGACGTGGCGGTCACATGGTCGCCGGGCCGGAGCCCGTACCGCCTCACCCGGTCGGCGCTGAGCCGCAGGTCAGCGGATGAAGGCAGATGATTCGTACGGAGAAAAGCGGACTTGTCCCGCACGTCCAGCAGCCCGCTGGTGACGTGAACAGACATGATGAACCCCTTTGAGGGCATTACCGGTGGGAAGCACACCGGCGCGTGTGGAAAAGGAAACCCGGGCCCGCACGGAGAGGAGGGAACACCCGGAAGGAAGAGCGGCGGAGCTGAAGCTCGACGCCACCGGCAACGTATCACACGTCGCTGGTCATGGAACGCCTAGCCCTCTCGGGCTATTCCCGGGGCATTCTCGTGTCTTCGCGCGCGTGAGGCGAGGCGGAACGTAACAATGTTCTTCTCGCCTTCCTGTCCGGCCCGGACCTGGTGACCGCAAGCGCCCTGAAGGACCTTTGCAATGACGGCGAGGTTCCATAACGAGCAGACGAAACCCTTGGGGGACGACATGACCAGCACCCGCTGCCCACGGTGCCACAACGAGCTGGACGAAGGCCCGATCATGTACCGGTGCGCCACCTGCCGGCGCGCGGTCTTCGCGGCCGATCTGGAGAACGAGTTCGTGCCGGGGGAGCCCGTGGCCGCCTAGCCTGGGGCGCATGCCCCACAGACCGCAGCACGTGGCAGGCGTCGAGGTCACCCCTCTCTGCGACGCCGTAGGCCCGATGGGCGAGGCGATCCGACGCCCGCTCGCCGAGACGTTCCCGGGAGCCGGCCTCCCGGAAGAGCCGTGGATCCTGCACTTCCACTGCTACCTGCTCCGCGACAGCGCAGGCCGCCTGACCCTGGTCGACACCGGGATCGGCGGCACCGACTCACCGGCGTCCCTCTGGGCGCCGGTCCCCGGCGCGCTGACCGGGGAACTCGCCGCCGCGGGCGTCGCGCCCGCCGACATCGGCACCGTGATCCTCACCCACCTGCACAGCGACCACGCGAGCGGCACCGTGACGGACGGCCGGCCGGTGTTCGAGAACGCCCGCCACGTGATCCAGCGGGCCGAGCTGGACACCGCCGCAGGCGCCATGGCCGACCAGGTGCTCAATGTGATCAAGGGCCAGCTTCAGGTGGTCGACGGGGACGCCGAGGTCGCGCCCGGCCTGCACGTCCACCTGACCCCGGGCCACACGCCCGGCCACCAGATCGCCCGCGTCGGCGACCTGGCGATCACCGGCGACCTGGTGCTCCACCCGGCGCAGCTCGCCGACCCGTCCGTGCGCTACGTCTACGACGACGACCAGGAGCGCGCCGCCGCCACCCGGGCCGAGGTGCTGGCCGGGCTGCGGGCCGAGCGCGCGCTGCTGGCCACGGCCCACTTCGCCGAGCCGTTCGTCCGGCTCTGACCCTCTGTCAGCGGCCGGCCAGCGCGGGCTGCTCGGCCAGCAGGCTGGAAGGCAGCATCACCCTCGCCGTCAGGCCCCCGTACGGCGAGGGCGCCAGCGCCACCTTGATGCCGTGGCGGAAGGCCAGCCGGCCGACCACGAACAGCCCCAGCCGGTCGCTCTGCGCCAGGTCGAACTCCGGCTTCTCCGCCAGCCGCGCGTTGAGCTGGTCGAGCTCCTCGCGGGGCAGGCCGAGCCCGCGGTCCTCCACCTCGACCGTCAGGCCGTGGGGGGTCGCGGTGGTGCGCAGGTCGACGCGGGTGCGCGGCGGCGAGAACAGCGTCGCGTTCTCGACCAGCTCGGCCATCAGGTGGGCCACGTCGGTCACGGCCGAGCCCACGAGCGAGACCGGCGGCGGCTGCAGCACCTCGACCCGCTGGTACTCCTCCACCTCGGCCACGGCCGCCCGCAGCACGTCGTAGATCGGCACCGGGTTGCGCCAGCCGCGGCCCGGCTGCTGGTCCGACAGGATGATCAGGCTCTCCGCGTGACGGCGCATGCGGGTGGTCAGGTGGTCCAGCTTGAACAGGTCCTCCAGCGTCACCGGGTCCTCGGTGCCCCGCTGCATGCCGTCGAGCTGCATGAGCTGGCGGTGCAGCAGCGACTGGTTGCGGCGGGCGAGGTTGACGAAGACCTGGTTGACGCCGTGGCGCAGGCCGGCCTGGCTGAGCGCGGCGTCGACGGCCGTGGTCTGCACGTCGTTGAAGGCCTGCACGATGTCGTGCACCTCGGACGTCTCCGCCTTGATCTCCAGCGGCTCCACCTCGGCCCCGGCCGGAGGCTTCGCGCCGGACCGCAGCTGCTCGACGAGCCTGGGCAGGCGCACCGTGGCCAGATGGGTGGCGGCGTCGCGCAGCCCGGCGAGCTCACGTACGAGCCGCCGGCGGAAACGGAGCGACAGCAGGATCGAGGCGAGCACCGCGATCAGGCCGACCCCGCCCGCGACGCCGATCTTCGCCAGGATGCCGGTAGCCGTCGGGGCCACCCGCTGGGCGTACGCGGCGAGGGTGGTGCGCTGGTGCTCCTCGACGGCCCTCCACAGGTTGGCGGCCTCGACCGGCCAGGTGGACGCGTCCTTCGGCAGGCGGCGGACGACCGACTGGCTCCGCAGCGCGTCCTCCGTCGCCAGGAACTGCTGGTAGCGCGGGGAGCTGACCAGCTCCAGGTAGGGCCCGCGCAGCCCGCCGTCGAGCTGCGTCAGCGACTGCGAGTAGAGCAGCCGCCGGGTGGCCGCCCACTCGGCGAACGCCTCGCGCTCCGCGTTGGACACCCGGCCCCGGCTCAGCACCACGGAGATCATGGCGCGCTCGCGGGAGAGCATCTCCTTGGCCTCGTTCAGCATGGCCAGCGCCCGCGCGTTGCGGTAGAGGGACAGGTCGGGCACCAGGATCATGGCGTCGTACAGGCGGAAGGAGGCGTCGACGATCTGGTTGTAGCCGTTGATCATGTCGAGCGGCGTCGGGTTGGGCCCGTCGACGTCACGCCGGATGTGGGGGAGCCGGTCGAGCTGCCGGAACAACGTGCCGAGCTGCGCGTTCATCGCAGGGGTGAGGTCGCCCTGCTGGGCGGCGAGCTCGCGCAGCTTTCTGGCCGCCGTGTCGGTCAGGCTGCGCTGGATCTCCACTGTCTCCGGGTTGCGCTTGGCCAGGATGTACGTGATCGAGGACAGCCGCTCGTTCTGCAGCTGGGTCGTCAGCTCGGCGGACGGCTCGGCCAGGTTGGTGACCAGCTCGTCCGTCTCCAGCATCCGGAGGCCGTCGCCCGCCGTCAGAGCCGCGGCGAACGCCCAGAGACCGACCAGGGAGGTCAGCGGGACGAGCAGGAGGATGAGCAGCTTGATCGCGATGGGACGGCCACGTGTGGGGGGCATGCGACCTCCGGAGGCATGTGCAGGCGCCTCGCAGATTACACCCCAACGCGAGAGAAGGTCATGCGGCGGCGCGAGGGCTCGGCGCCCCCGCGCCCGCGGCCGTCACCGCCTGGTTTCCTCGGCGCGGCCCGCGACGAGCCGGTCGTCGCCCGGGTTCGCCGCGGTGGCCGCGCGCCGGTCCGCGGTGCGCCGCTCGGTCGGCTCGTCCACCGCGGCGCGCCGGCTGGTCTCCTGCTCCTTGTCCAGCTTCTCCTGGAGCCGGCGCTTCTCCTTCTCCAGCTCGGCGACCCGGTGGGAGGCGTCGGCCCTGGCGCCCCGGAGCGCGCGGCGCTGCCTGGCCGCCCGGCGCGAGCCGAGCGTGATGAGCCAGAGCCCCAGCAGCAGCGTGGCCGACGCGGCGGCGCCGGCCAGGAACATCTCGATGTGGTCCGGCTGGAAGGTGTAGCCGAACACGTCATAGCCGGTGCCCTCTTCGGTGAAGACCAGAATGGCCGCACCGGCCCCGAGGATCACCAGTAACAGACCCAGGAAGATCATCCGCACTCACCCCTTGTCGTTCAGAAGGGACGTCCACCTGCCCCGCAGGGGTGGGGATATGCGCCAGGATCGAGGGATGAGACCAGGTCCGGGCGAGGTGCGACTGCCCCCGCGCGATGGCCTGGAAGGGCCCCGAGACCACCGACGAGGACGCCCGGCGGATCATCGGCGCGGGCTGCGGCGACCGGGTGCACGCCATCGAGTACGCCTGGCTCAAGCCGATGCTGGAGGCCGAGCTCTACGCCTACCGGCTGCCCGCCGACGGTTTCGTCCCCATCGGCGACCCGCCGCACGCGATGGTGTCGACGGAGCCGGTGACGCCCCTCGGACCGCCCGAGCCGGTGGGCGACCTGGTCGAGCTGCACGAGCGGGCGGGCATTCAGCTCCGGCTGCTCAGCAGCCTCTGGCCGTTCTGGGACGAGGTGATCGCGAGCAGCCTGGAGTTCAGCGGAATCCGGCTGCGGAACGCTCGCCGATGAGCCCGATCAGCTCCTCGGCCGTCATCGACCCGGGCCGGCGCCGCTCGCGGGCGAACCGGTTGGCCTCGCGCCGCAGCACCTCGTTGACCGGGGTCGGGATGCCCAGCTCGCGGCCCAGCAGGACGATCTCGCCGTTCAGGTAGTCGGCCTCGATCGAGCCCGAGCCCCTGGCCAGGCTCTGCCAGGACGAGCCGCCGCTGCGCGCCGCGCCGCCGATCGCGCGCATGTCGACCCGCCCGTCGCGCTGCGCGCGCTCCTCTTTCTGGGTCGAGTACGGGATGCCGGCGGCCTCCAGCACCCCGGCGCCCTCGTCTCTGACCTTGTCCAGGATCGGACGGGCGGCGGGGTCGGGCCCGCACAGCGCCTCGACGGCGTTGGCCAGGTTGGTCAGCAGCTTGCCGTACTTCCACCGCATGACCTCGGGGGAGGTCACCCCGACGAGCCGGCTGCGGTCGAGGTCGGTGGCGAGCTGCTTGGCCAGCTCGTCGGAGCCCGACGGGTAGCGGCCGACGTGCAGCAGCCCCGAGCGCGGCCAGCCGTAGGCGGCCACGACGCCCGGCTCGGTGTGGAGGGCGGGCAGCCACACGCACATGCCGTAGACCTGCTCGAACCGGCGCAGCGCGGTCCGCTCGTTGGCCACGCCGTTCTGCGCGCAGACCACGGGCAGGTGGCGCGGCCACGGGTCGAGCGCGGTCACCGTGTCCTGCGACTTGGTGGCCAGGATCAGCACGTCGCCGTCGCGGACCGGCACCGGCCGGTCGGTCACGGGGACGCGGAGGGTCTGGTCGCGGCCGGGGGTGATCAGGCGCAGGCCGCGCTCGCGCAGCGTCTCGTAGTGGGCTCCGCGGGCGACCAGCAGCACGTCGTGGCCGCCCTGGTGCAGCCGGGCCCCGATGGTGCCGCCTACCGCTCCTGCGCCGATCACGATATATCGCATCTTAAGGGGTGTCACCTTTCATTTGGCGAGCGCCACTTGGGCCCTGGGGACGGAAGAGGCGCGAAATCGCTCCCGGATGATGGTCTTCAGCACACGCCAGCCGTCGCGCAGCGCGTGCAGGTTGCTCTCGCCGTGGACGCGGCAGCGCTCGTGACTGGGCACCTCCCGGACGACCAGCCCGGCCTTGACGGCGCGGATGTTCATCAGGGTCTCGATCTCGAAGCCGTCGCAGTCGAGGGCGAGCGCGTCCAGATGGCGTGCCCAGAAGGCGTTGTAGCCGTAGCACAGATCGGTGTAGCGCGTCCCGTACAGCAGGTTGGTCAGGCCCGTGAGCGCGCGGTTGCCGAGCGAGCGCAGCGGGCTGAGGTCGTCGGAGCCGCCACCGGGCACGTACCGCGAGCCCTTGGCGAAGTCGGCGCCGGAGGTGAGCGCGGCGACGAACGAGCGGATCTCGTGGCCGTCGGTGGACCCGTCGGCGTCCATCATGACGATGATGTCGCCCTTGGCCGCCGCCGCGCCCTCGATCAGCGCGTTGCCCTTGCCGCGCCTGGTCTGGGCGACCACGCGCAGGCCGGGGCGCAGGCGGCGGGCGACCGCCGCCGTGCCGTCGGTCGAGCCGCCGTCGACCAGGATCACCTCGTCGATCCAGGCCGGGAGGGCGGCGAACACGTGTGGTAGGTTCTCTGCCTCGTTCAGCGCCGGGACGATGACGCTGACGGTGGCGGGGAAGGGCTGCTCGTTCATGCCGGCCAAGGTCCCTCCACGCGCATGCAGAACACTTGCTGACGCCTTGCATCGAACGCGGGTCCGGGGGGTCGTCAACCATCCTGTGACCTGGGAACATATCGGGAAAATTCCGCTCTTACCGGCGATCGTCCGGTTGGGTCATGTGAGCTTGACAAACCCCTGCCGCATGTGCTGGCGATCACCGCGCCAGGCCCTCCCAGCCGAGCCTGCGCCTCGCGTCAGACGCGGGCCTCCGCCGACCGGGCCAGGATCTCCTCGACGGTCTCGGCCGGCGTCTGGCGGGAGGTGTCCAGCCACAGGCCGAGGCGCGGCGTGTCACGGCGCAGCGCCTCGTCGAGCGCCTCCACCGTCCACGTCCCGTACGCCTTCTTCGCGCGCCCGCGCTCCCGCCGCGCCACCGTCTCCGCGTCCGGGGCGAGCACCACCACCATCAGCGGGCGGGTGCGCACCGATTCGACGAAGTACGCCAGTTCAGGGCCCAGCACCACGTCCTGCACGACGGCGGTGAAGCCCTCCGCCGCGTACATGTCGGCGACCGCGGCGGCGATCCGGTACCGGAGGCGGAGCTGGCGCACCGCCTCCTCCCCGGAGTGAGGGGTGATCGGCTCGGCGCCGCCGACCACCATCCGGCGGAACACATCGCCCCGTACGTGGGCGGCCCGGGGCAGGCGTTCGGCCAGCGCCTGCGCGACGGTCGACTTGCCCGCGGCCTGGATGCCGGTGATCAGGTAGACGGCGCTCACGCGCCGATCAGTTTCCGCACCCGCTCGGCGCCCACCGCCAGCAGCAGCGTCGGCAGCCGCGGCCCGGTGTCGCGGCCCACCAGCAGCCGGTAGAGCAGCGCGAAGAAGGCCCGCTGCGCCGTCTTCACCTCGGGCGTCGGCTTGGCGTCCACCGCCAGCCCGGCCCGCAGCTTCGGCACCCCGTACACCAGCGTGGTCAGCCCCTCCGGCGACCAGTGCTCGTCCAGGCCCTCCGACAGCATCCGCAGCGACTCGCGCTCGCCCTCGCCGAGCGAGCTCAGCAGCTCCTCGTCGGGCGACTCGCGCACCCGCGTGCGCTGCTCGGCGGGCACGTGCGTGTCGATCCAGGCCTGCGCCCGATCGAGCCTCGGCCGTACCTCGTCCAGCGTCGCCACACCGTCGAGATCGCCGAGGATGCGCCGGATCTGGCCGCTGTCGCCGGTCGTGACGTCGGCGATGGAGGCCAGCGTCCGGTACGGCACCGGGCGGGGCGTGCCGGGCAGCGGGCCCCGCGAGGTGCGCACGGCCCGGTGGTGCGCGGACAGCTCGGCGGGCTGCGCCGTTTCCTCCCGGACCTTCCGCCCGAGCGCGTCCCACTCGTCGTACAGCCGGTGGATCTCCTGGTCGAAGGCGATCTTGAAGGACTGCGACGGCTTACGGCGCGCGTACAGCCAGCGCAGCACCGGCGCCTCCATGATCCGCAGCGCGTCGGACGGAGTCGGCACATCACCCTTCGAACTGCTCATCTTGGCCATGCCGGTGATGCCGACGAACGCGTACATCGGCCCGATCGGCCGCTCACCGCCGAACACCGGCCCGACGATCTCCCCGCCGACCACCCAGGCCGACCCCGGCGAGTGATGGTCGACGCCCGACGGCTCGAACACCACGCCCTCGTACGCCCAGCGCATCGGCCAGTCGACCTTCCACACCAGCTTGCCCCGGTCGTGCTCGGCCAGCCGCACCGTCTCCCCGAACCCGCACGCGCAGCTGTAGGCCAGCTCGGTCGTGTCGTCGTCGTACGCGGTGACCGTGGTCAGGTCGCGCTCGCACATCTCGCAGTACGGGCGATACGGGTAATAGGCGCCGGGCCGCTCCTCACCCTCCTTGGTGCGGTAACGGGACAGCACCTCGTCGATGCGGGCCCGCTCCCGCATGGCGGTCAGGATCTGCTCCCGGTAGGCGCCCGAGGTGTACTGCTCGGTCTGGCTGATGCCGCGGTAGTCGACGCCCAGCTCCTCCAGCGCCGCGACCATGGGCGCCTTGAAGTGGTCGGCCCACGAGGCGTGCTCGCTGCCGGGCGGGGCGGGCACCGAGCTCAGCGGCTTGCCGATGTGCTCCGCCCAGGACGGGTCCACGCCCGCCGGCACCCGGCGGAACCGGTCGTAGTCGTCCCACGACAGCAGGTGGACGCACGGGTGCCCGCGCCTGCGGATCTCGTCGGCGACCAGGTGGGGAGTCATCACCTCGCGCAGGTTGCCCAGATGGATCGGCCCCGACGGGCTGAGACCCGAGGCGCAGACGATCGGTTTGCCCGGCGCGCGACGCTCCGCCTCGGAGATCACCTCATCCGCGAACCTGGACACCCAGTCGGTCTCCGTGCTGTCAGCCACGCTCATCGCGCCATTCTTGCGGTTGTGCGGAGCACAGGCCAACGGGATTGACCTTTCCTCACTCCCCGGTCGTGCCGTCGATCCGCTCGCGCAGCAGGTCGGCGTGGCCGTTGTGCCGCGCGTACTCCTGAACCAGATGGATCAGGACGCCCAGGTGCGACACGTCGCTCCCGCGCCGCGGATGCTTGGCGAGCTCGTCCAGCGGCAGCGCGGCCGACACCTCCCGGGCCCGCTCGACCTCCGCCTGCCAGACGGCGAACACCTCCCCGGCCGAGACGTCGTCCACCTCCTCGAAGTCCGCGTCCTGCCGGGTGTCCTTCCCCCACAGCCGCGGCACGTCCTCCCCGTCCAGGACCTGCCGGAACCAGACCCGCTCCACATGTGCCATATGCCTGACCAGGCCCAGCAGGGACAGATTCGACGGCGGCGCGGCCCGCTCGCGCAGCTGCTCTTCACTCAGGCCCGCGCACTTGGCGGCGAGCGTCGCACGGTGCCAGTCGAGCCAGCCGTAGAGCATGGCGCGCTCGTCACCGGCAAATATCGGGAGATTACGTTTCATCCGGGCAAACTAGCGCACCGCCTCCCCTGAGGACGGGTGCGCTGCGAGACTTGCGGCATGGTGGATGCCTCGGTCGTGACGGCCATCATCTCGGCGACAGGCGGAGTCGTGGGCGCGCTCAGCGCCCTGGGAGGCGTCGCGCTGACCAACCGGGCCGCCGCCCGCAAGGAAGAACGGGAGGCGCGGCGGAGGCGGGAGGAACAGCAGGCCCAGGCGTGCGAGCAGGCGTTCGGCGACCTGCTGGGCGGAGTGCTCAAGCTGCGTCTGCAGGTCGAGGTCGCGGCCCACCACCCCTGGGAGGACATGAACGACAGGCTGTCCGCGATCGCGGCACAGGCCGCGACCGTGGGCGATCTGGCCTCCCGGGTGGTCGTGCTCCGCCCGGCCGCCGCCGGGGCGGCGCGTGCGCTGGCCACCGCCGCGTACGAGCTGGCGAGCCACGCCACGCGGCATACCCGGATGCGCTACTCCGAAGGCCAGTTCTTAGACGGGGAGATGCAGGAGAAGCCGTCGTTCACGCTGCTGGACCAGTGTGTCGACGACTTCTTACGGGTGACCGTCGAACCAGAGGGCGGTCAGGAGCTCGCCGAGTCCAGAAGCTGAACGGCCGCGGCGCGCTGGTGGCGGGTGAGCGCGGGAGCGGTGGCGGCCAGTGAGAGGTGGGCGAGGTCCGCGGCTCCGGCGTGGTCGCCGCTCAGTGCCCGCACGCGGGCCGCGTAAAAGAGCGCCGGACCGTTCTCCGGCCCGGCCCCGAGCGCGGCCGTCAGGTCGGCCTCTGCGTCGCCGGGCCGTCCCCGGCCGGCGAGGGCGAGGGCCCGTGCGGCGCGTCCTTCGGGCCGCAGTTGCCGCCCGACCTGGTCGAGGTCGCCCAGCGCACGCTCCGCCTGGCCGAGATCGGCCAGCATCTCGCCGCGGGCGCGCAGGGCCTCAAGCGTGTGAGGGCCGGTGTTGAGCACCTCGGTGAGCACCGTCACCCCGGCGGATCCCTGGCCTACCCGCCACAGCATCCGGCCCAGCCCGGTCTGCAGGGACAGGTCGCCCGGCAGCCGGTCGACGGCCGAGCGCATGGTCTCGACGGCCTCCACATCCAGGCCCTGCGCCAGGTGAGCGTGGCCGATGGCGGCGAGCAGACCGGCGACCGCCGCGTTGTCCTGCAAGGCCTCGGCCAGGGCGGCGGCGGCCCGGTAGCAGGTGACGGCCCCTTGCGGGTCACCGCGCAGATAGGCCAGGTCGCCCAGGCGGGACCGGGTCCGGGCCAGGAACGTGAGGTCTTCCTCGCCCACCTCGGCGACGGCGGGGGCGAGCAGGTGCTCGGCGACCTCCAGGTCTCCCCTGAACAGCGCGGACTCCGCCGCCGACAGGCGCTCCCACGGGCCGGTGTCGCCCTGCCGCAGATCGGGGACGTCCAGCCGCATGAGCGGGTCGGCCAGGCGATCGTGGTGGAGCCGGTAGGAGCCGTCGAAACCGAGCACGTACCTGTCCTGGAGCGCGGGGAGCACGGCGGCGGGCAGCCCCTCGCCCGCGGCGCTCTCCGCGGTCGCGGTGCCCGCGACGAACGTCCGCTGCAGCCAGGACGCGAGCCGCAGCGCCGGGACACCGTGCCCGGCGGCCACGTCGGCGATCGCCCGGCCGCAGAACTCCCGGAGCGACGGCTCGACGCCGGGACGCGCGTGGACGTCCTCGGCGGTGATGGCCGTCGCGTCGCCGGGCAGCGACGCCCACAGGCGGGAGCAGACCACCTGCAGCAGCACCGGGTCGACGGCTTCGGAATCGGCGGCGACGGCGGAGACGATCTCCTCGGCCGCGCCGTCGGCATACCATCTCCCGCTTCCCAGGACCGGCCGCTCCACGGCCTCCAGGGCGTCGGCCCTGGTGAGCAGGTCCAGCCGGTAGGGATCGAGCGGACCGAGCGCGGCTTCGAGCTCGGGCAGGCGTTCCTCTCGCACCGACAGGAGGAGGTGCAGGCCGGGCAGCTCGGTCACGGCCTCGCGGAGCTGGGCCAGGAAGCCGTCGCGGTGGGCGTCGAGGCGGGCGTGCCGCTCGAAGACCTTCTCCACCTGGTCGATGGCGACGAAGAGAGGATCGGGACGGCCGAAGCCCTCGGCGCGGAGGAACTCGTACAGCGAAAGCCCGGCGAGGTGGCCCGGTGGCGTCCCAGGCGCCCAGGAACAGAGCAGCGCCAGCGTGTAGGGGTTGTGATCGGGCAGCGCGGCGAGCGTGGGCGGGGGCGGCGCGAAGGGGCGGCCCACGGGCAGCACCCTGGCGCCCCGCGCGGCGGCCTCCGGGACGAGCTTCGCGTGGAGCAGCGAGGACTTGCCAGAGCCGGGCGGCCCGGTGAGCACGCTCAGGCCACGTCGCCGCCAGCGGCCGGCGAGTGTGGTTACCGCCTCGGCGCGCCCGAAGAACTGCCCGGACTCATGCGCGCGAAAAGGACGGACGCCGACGTACGGCTGCCGATCGACATAAGGGGCCATCACGCTGACAGTCATCGCAGCGATCCCATTCGAAATGGGGGTCCTGCAAGCAGGATCGGCTTCGGGTAGAGGCCGGCCAGGTTGGACAGCCCCGCGAAGACGGGAAGCCGCATCGGCCGGGTGTGCGATTGCCATGGAGAAGATGGCGTGTGCTCGGAAATGCTGCCGCCTCCTCTCACTGGAATCATCGGCCGCCCGGCGGAGCCCGGTCGGACGTATGACGTGAGTTTATGCCGGTGGCTGGCGCGCTCATGCCGCGACCCACCGCTAAGGCAAGGCACGTGTCCGGTGGTGCGCGGTAGGGCCGCATACCTGCCGCCTTCCGTCGAAGGGGATGGCCGCATTCCGTGTCGAGAGGGGTCATATGCTCTGTTGGAACCCGAGAAGGGATCCGCTTTGGCTGAGTGCCCTCTTCACTGCCTGGCCGAACGCGGACGGGTCCCCCGCGGCGAGCGCCGCGATGTCGCGGAGCGAGTGCCCGGAGAGGTCGAGCAGGCCACCGTCCCCCTCATCGACTTGCTCGTGCAAGCGAACCTCCCGTCTCTCCACTGCCACTCCAGACCTTGCTTCGTGAAGGCTTGCCTGCCCAGCATCGCTCATTAGGCGGCCCTTGCCTAGGGCACGACTTGGTGGCCTGTTACAGCGTGACCAGCGTGAATTATCGGACAGAAGATCATCCATCAATGCGAGTGTCCCTGCTATGTCGTTTATTGATGCTCTAGGTAACTATGTGGAGAAAATAGCCAAAATGGGGCTTAGGAGGGGAGATGTCGCTCAGCCGTCGCGTCGCGTGTGGCTGTGCTAGGAGGTATGGACCACGGTTGCTACGATCGGTCCGTGACGGGTTCTCGGGCGCTGGGGCGCGGTGTATCACCGGAAGTGTGGGGCGAGAAAATACCGCCACGCAATAAGAACTTCACCGGCCGGGAAGGGCTACTCGAAAAGCTACGCGACGGGATCGCATCCGATGTGACCGCGGTCGTGCCGCACGCGCTCCACGGCATGGGCGGGGTCGGCAAGACCCAGGTCGCGGTGGAATACGCCTGGCGTTATCAATCGGAGTACGAGCTCGTCTGGTGGATCTCCGCCGACCAGCCGCTGCTGGTGCCTGCGGCGCTGGCCGCGCTGGCGCCCCGGCTCGGCCTGCCGCCCGCTAAGGCGGTCGGCATCGAGGACACCGCCGCCGCCGTGCTGCACGCGCTGCGCCGCGGCGAGCCGTACAGCCGCTGGCTCCTCATCTTCGACAACGCCGACCGCCCCGAAGACATCAACCAGCTCATCCCACGCGGCCCTGGCCACGTCCTCATCACCTCGCGCAACCAGGAGTGGCGCGCCGTCGTCGAGACCGTGCACGTGGACGTGTTCACGCAAGGTGAGAGCGTCCAGTTCCTCCATCGGCGCGTGGCGCGCACCCTGCGCGAGGCCGACGCCCAGCGGCTGGCCGACGAACTGGGCCACCTGCCGCTCGCTCTGGAGCAGGCGGGCGCGCTGCAGGCCGAGGCGGGCATGTCGGTCGACGAATACCTGCAGCAGCTCGCCAAGCACATGTCGGACACGCTGCAGATGCCCAAGCCGACCGACTACCCGCGGTCGATGACGGCGGCTTGGAAGCTCTCGGTGAGCCAGCTCGAGCAGCAGATGTCCGAGGCGGTCGAGCTGCTGCGCTGCTGCGCGTTCTTCGGCCCGGAGCCCATCCCGGTCGACGTCTTCCGCTGGGGAGTGTCCCGCGACGTGGGGCCGGGTCTCCAGCAGCTTCTGGACCAGCCGCTCCTGCGCAGCAGGGCCATCCGGGTGATCGGCCGCTACGCCCTCGCCAAAATCGACCCTGAGACCCGCACCCTCCAGGTCCACCGGCTCATCCAGGCGCTGCTCCGCGCCGACCTCGCCGAGGAGGAGCACGAGCGCTACCGGAAGGTGGTCCACCTCCTGCTGGCCAGCTCCATGCCGGGTGACCCGGACGACGAGACGAAGTGGCTCCGCTACGGCGAGCTGGTCCAGCACATCGTGCCCGCCGACGTGGCGTCGTCCCGCGATCCGCAGGTGCGTGACTTCGCGCTCAACATGGTTCGCTACCTCTACATGTCCGGTCAGCACCAGACCAGCCGCACGTTCGTGGAGAGTTTCCTCGATCAGTGGACCAAGGACTCGGGCCCCGATGACCCGCACGTGATCGCGGCGCAGGCGCTGCTCGGCAGCGTCCTGCGCCAGCTGGGCGAGTACCCGAGGGCCTACGAGACCGACCGGCTGGCGCTGGAGCGTTCGCGCCGGGTCTTCGGCGCCAACCACGAGAGGTCGCTCTTCATTTCGAGAGGATTCGGTGCCGACCTGCGCGCGCTTGGCGACTTCGACCGGGCGCGGGAGCACGACGAGGAGGTCCTGCGCGGGCACCAGGAGGTGTTCCCGCCCGACCACGTCGAGCTGCTGGCCGCGATGAACAACCTGGCCCTCGACTACGCTCTGATCAGCCGGTACCAGAGCGCGCGGGCGATGCACGAGGACGTCTTCACCAGGTCGAGCCGGGCGACCGAGGGCAGCAAGGTCGCCCTCCTCCTCCACTGGGGCAACCTCGCCCGGGTCGTGCGGCTCTGCGGTGAGTACGAGGAGGCCTGCGACCTCGGCGAGGAGGCGCACGCCTTCGGCATCCAGGAGCTCGACGTCGAACACTGGGTGACGCTGCGCACCGCCAAGGACCGCTCGATCGCGCTCCGCCGGGCGAACCGCTACGACGAGGCGCTCGAGCTGGCTCAGGACGTCTTCGACCGCTGCACCCGGCTCTACGGGCCGAGCCACCCCGACACGCTGGCCGCCGCCATGAACCTGGCCAACACCCTGCGCACCACCGGCCAGATCAACGCCGCCTTCGAGCTGGCCCTGGAGACGATGAACCGCTATCCCCAGGCGTACGGCGAGGATCACCCGTACAACCACGGCTGTGTCGGTAACCTCGCGCTGCTGCACCGCGTGCGGGGAGACGCCGAGAGCGCGCGCAAGCTCAACGACCAGTGTCTGCGCGGCCTCGACGCCCGGCTCACCCGTGACCACCACTACTCACTGACCGCGGCGATCAACCTGGCCAGCGATCTGACGGTGCTCGGCGAACTCGACACCGCCCAGTCACTCAGCGAGGACTCGCTCACCCGGTCCCGTCAACTGCTCGGTGAGACCCACCCGCTCACCCTGGGCTGTGCCGCCAACCTGTCCGTGGTTCTGCGGCGCCGGGGCGAGAGCGCGCGGGCCGAAGAACTGCAGGCCCAGACCCTGACGCTCCTCGCGCGCGTGCGCGGCTCCGACCATTCCGACACGCTGGTCGCGGCCGAAGGCAGGCAACTCGACTTCGACTTCGACCCGCCGCCCATCTGATCGGCTGCCTCATGGCCGCAGGCCAGGGTTGGCCCGGCGCCAGCGGTCCAGGTGGCGCTCGACCTCCTCACGGGCCCGGGCCGCGGCGGCGGGCGGCACCTTCTCGTGCAGCCAGACGGCCAGGACCTTGCGCATGTGGGCGGCGAAGTGCTTCCCGGCGGGCGTCAGCAGGCCGGACGCGGTGATGGTGGCCACGGTTCGATAGGCGCCTACCCGCCATCGGGCGAACTCGCTCTGCGCGAGCATGGCCCGGTCGCCGCGCTCGTACGCGCGCTGACGCCGCCAGAACCCGCTGACCCCCAGAAAGGCGTACGCGCCCTGGATCAGGCCGCCGATCGGCCGGGGGTCCTCCCGCCAGGGTGCGTAGAACCGGGCGCTCTCGTCGGGTTCGGTCAGCCGGACGATGTTGAGCAGGGCACCCAGCTTGGCGTGCTGGACCTCGTGCGCCAGCGTCGCGGCGAGCGTGAGCCCGTCCGGCGGGGCCGACAGGCACACGGCGCCGAAGGTCTCCAAGGCCGTCCCGCTCGCTAGCCCTTCCGCGGGCGCGCGGAGCGGGGTGACCACACGATGCGCCACCTCGATCTCCGCGGCCGTCACCTGATGGTGGGCGGTCAGGATGCGCCAGGCCTCCTCCAGTGCGGAGCGCCAGCCCGGAAGCTCGCTCTCGGGCAGCCGGTCGGCCGCGTCCGCCTGCATGCGGTACGGGTCGACGTCGTCGAGGGCGAGGTCGAGGACCCGGCCGCCGGCGGAGGCGGTCAGCCGCCGCACGCCGCGCCAGCCCGGGGCGTCGCGGGTGTGGTCGGCGGGGATCGTCACGCGGACATGGCTGCCCAGGATCTCCGCGCCGCGGGGCGTGGACCGCACGGTGACCGTGTCTTCCGGGGTGACCGCCTCGCCCAGCGACGGCAGGTGCAGCGTGCCGCCGCTCGGGCGTACGTCGATGGAGAGCGGCGCCCGCGCCCTGATGGCGGCGGCGGCCGTGACCGCGGCCAGATGATCGGGGCGGGCCCGCGCCGGATCCTGGTCGAGGGCGAGCAGGGTGGCGCGCAGCCAGGCGCCGACGGCCGGATAGCGCAGCACGTCCTCGACCGCGCCGGGGGCTTCGTCCTGCAGCGCGGCGAGGCGGTCGTAGGCAGCCGCGGTCAGGCCCGCCGCAGGATGACCCGTCGCCGAGGCGCTCTCCACGATCCCGCGCAGCAGCAGCAGGTGCTTGCTCAGTTCGATGGCGGCGAGCTTGCGCACGGCTCCGGCGCCGCCGCCTCCGGCCGCCAGCGAGGCGAACATCTCGTCGGGTACGCGGTGCCTGCGGAGCGTCATCGAAGCCTTTCCAGTCGGGCGGCCAGGTCGGCAGCCACGACCCCGCTGATGTGCCGGATGAGCGCCAGCAGGTCGGGGCAGTACACAGACGGGTTGGCGAAGCCGCTGCCCGCGCGGTAGCGGTGGGCGTACTGGCCGCCGCCGCAGACGTCGCGGACCTCGCACGCCCGGCACTCCGGGGCCAGGGCGGCCACGCCGCTCTGACGGACGGCGGTCTCGGGCAGGAGCAGGGCGTCGTCGAAGGTGTTGCTGCCGACGTGCAGCCCCGTACCGGCGGCGCCGGGGGAGGCCGATCGCACCGTATCGGAGAGTTCGATGGTGCCGTCGGTGTCGATCACGAGGACGGTCGCCGGGGCCAGGCCGACGGTCTCGCTGCTCGACGGGGCTCCGAACAGGAGTTGGATGATGTCGCTGAAGAGGCGGACCTCGGTCTCCATGCGGGGTGCGCCGTACCAGCGGTCGAAGGCGGCGATCAGCCAGTCGGCGTACGGGGTCGCCGCCGCGCCGGGGGCGCGGCCGGGGGGCGGGAGCGACCAGTTGCCGAGCGGGAGGAGGAAATCGATTCTGGGCGGGCGGTGTTCGAGTAAGGCCTCATAGGTCTCCACCGGGTCGTTGCGCAGATCTATTGTGCAGAGAAGGCCGCTGAACAGGTCGGGAAAGGAATCGCGGAGCAGGCGCAGGGATTTGGTGACGGCGGCGTGGCTGCCTTGGCCGTTGGCGTATTTCCGGTGCCGGTCGTGGGCTTTCCGGTCGCCGTCGAGACTTACCGCTACGGAGATGTCGAGTTCGGCGAATCTGCGGAGGAAGCCGGTGTCGAGCCGGGCGCCGTTCGTCTGGATCCGGGCGCCGACGCGGGCGGCCCCGCCGACCGCGTCGCGCGTGGCGGTGACGAGGTGGGCGAGGAGGTCGGGGCCGGCGAGCAGGGGTTCGCCGCCGTGCAGGATGAGCTCGACGGAGGGCAGGCCGTGGGTGCGGACGTGCTCGGCGACGCGTGCGGCGACCCGGCTCGCCGTGGCGGGGGTCATGCGGACGGGCTGGGCCCGCCAGCTCTGGTCCGCCATCTCGTAGACGTAGCAGTACGTGCAGGAAAGGTCGCATCTGCTGTTGACTTTGACCACGAATTCGCGAAACGGAGTGGGCGACCGCCCTCCGTCCGCAGGGATTTCCGGCCATTCATTGCGGCCTGCGCGGTCCATCGATCCGAGGTTCGCCGCCACGCCCTGATCAACTCCCGAATGAGCCTTCGGCGCGTCGTTGCGCGATCGATTCATGGACCACAAACCACTATGAGCGGGTCAAAGGATCTCGTCAAACCTCGGAACGGGCGGTTCGGGAGGCTCCAGATTCCCTGGGAGTAGTAGCCGTTCGGATAGTCGGGCGGGGGGTGCGGAGATAGGTTGGCTGGACCCCGCCCCAGGTAAGGACGGTCGTCATGTCGGCGCAGGCGTCGCTGAAGGTCTCACCGCGCAGGATTCCCGCGGTCGCGCACCCGTCCCCTCTCCTGGTCTGGGCGTTACGTCGTCGGCCGTGCTGTTATCTACCGGTTAAGTTACGTTTGTCTGGCTGCGACGGCCGTCACCGCGGTCGTGCGCAACGGGGGAGAGGGAAGCACGCGGAAGGAAAGGCAGCAGGTCGCGCATGAGTGTCGTGGCAACCGGCATCAAGCGGAGAGTACGGCTCCTGGGTCAGGCGCTACGCCCCCCGAAGCAACTGAAGGCGGAGGCGAGCAAGCCCAAGACCCCTGAGAAGAAGAGCCCGCGGCCGCCCAAGCGCGTGCAGGTCGTCGACTACAGCGTCCCGATCATGCCCCGCCTGGTCGAGTCGCCGGTTTTCGTGATCGCCTCGGTGCGTTCCGGTTCGACGCTGCTGCGTACGGTGCTCAACAGTCACACGCGCATCCGCGCCCCGCACGAGCTGCACCTGCGCACGCTCCGGGTGCAGCCGACTCCGGGATTCTCGGAGGAGGCGATGCTGGAGCTCGGGCTCGACCAGGTGGAGCTGGAGCACGTGCTGTGGGACCGCATCCTCGGGCTCGAGCTGCAGCGCAGCGGCAAGGAGATCATCGTCGACAAGACCCCGGGGAACGTGTTCACCTGGGAGCGGCTCAAGTACGCCTGGCCGAAGGCGAAGTTCCTCATCCTGCTGCGCCACCCGGAGGGCGTGGTCTCCTCGCTGGAGAACCGTAAGAGCAACACCGCGAGCCGCGAGACGCTGGAGGCGAACGCGGTCAAGTACTTCGAGCCGCTGGAGAAGGCGCGCAAGACCGTCGGCGGGCTGACGCTCCGGTACGAGGAGCTGACGGCCGAGCCCGAGCGGGTCACCCGGGAGGTCTGCGACTACCTGGGCGTGCCGTGGGAGCGGGAGATGCTCGACTACGGCAAGCACGACCACGGACGTTTCCTGCCGAACCTTGGCGACCGGAGCGACAACATCAAGTCGGGACGGATCCAGCCCGCCCGCACCTTCGACGGCATCGACTCGCTGTCGCCCCGGCTCGCCGAGTACGCCAAGGCGTGGGGTTACGCCTGACCGATGAGCGGGCGGCGGCGGGAGGCCGCCGCCCCGTTCACTGTTGCGGGCGGAGCGCCATCCAGATCACGACGCAGTCTTCCTCGCTGGGGTTGCGCCAGGAGTGCGGTTGCTGGGTGCGGAAGTGGAGGGCGTCGCCGGCGGTGAGCACGTAGGCGGTGTCGCTGACCGTGAACGCCAGCTTGCCCGAGAGCACGTAGAGCAGCTCCTCACCGGGGTGGCCCATCGGCTTGCTGCCGCTGCTCGCGCCCGGGAGCACCGTCGCGACGGCGGCCGCCATGAGGAAGTCGCCGTACGGTCCGGTGATCGAGGCCAGGTCGAGCCCGGCGTGGGAGGTGTAGATGGGGCGCCTGTCGGCCGGCCGCGTGTAGATCGTCGGTAGGTGATCGTCGTCATCCTCGACGAAGTACGACACCGGGAGCCCGAAAGCCGCGGCAATCTTGAGCAGGGTCGTAATGGTAGGGACCATGTCGGATTGCTCAATTTTGTGAATCGTGGCCGCGGAGACATCGGCCCGCTCTGCGAGTGACTGAAGCGAGTAGCCGTGCTGCTTGCGGAGCGCCTTGACTTTCGGACCTATGCCGGAGACGACTTCGGCCACTCGCGTGATCACACGGAACCTCCGCCATGTCCACACGTTTCACGTGTTATCGATCGTCCCTTGTCCACATCTTGACGGTACCGTACCCCTACGTCAAGTATGGTGAATAGAAATTTGAGCATGCTCAATGACGTAGCGTCCGAGGGAGCGAGCGGAGATGGCCAGGCGAATCGTTGTTGTAGGCGGTGGCGCCGCGGGGATGGGCGCGGCGGGGGCTGCCAAGGGCACAGACCCGAAGGCAGAGGTCATCGTCTTCACGGAGTACGAGGACGCCGCGTACAGCCCCTGCGGGATCCCCTACGTCCACGGCCGTGAGATCCCCAGCTTCGACTCGCTGTTCATGGCGACCAAGCAGCACTACGTCGATCAGGGGATCGACATCAGGTACGAGACCAAGGTCGCGAGCATCGACGTCAAGGCCAAGACGGTGACCACCACCGACGGCACCGTCGAGCGCTACGACTCGCTGGTCCTCGCGACCGGCTTCAACTACGCCGACCCGGAGTTGTCCAACAGCGACCTCGGCGGCGTCTACTACGTCAAGAACATCCGCGAGGCGATGGAGTGGGACAAGGTCCTCGACACGGTGAAGACCGCCGTCGTGGACGAGGCGACCCCGCTGGGGACCGAGATGGTCACCTCGCTCGCCCACCGCGGCATCGAGACCCACCTGGTCGACCCCAACCCGTGGGCCATGTCGATGGCGACGGACCCGGACATCATGGAGCCGGTCCAGGAGTCCTGGATCGAGATGGGGGCCAAGCTCCACTTCAACACCAAGGTCACCGGGCTCGTCGGCGACAACGGCAAGCTCAAGGAGGTCACCACCTCCCAGGGCACCATCAAGGCCGACCTGGTGGTCGTCGCCACGAAGAAGGTCCCCAACGTCGAGCTGGCCACCGCCGCGGGTCTCAAGACCGGCATGAGCGGCGGCCTCATCGTGGACGGCCAGATGCGCACCTCGGTGAGCGGGGTGTTCGCGGCCGGCGACTGCGTCGAGATCCCGCACGGCGTCTCCAACGTGCCGATCCAGGGGCTCTCCGGCAGCCACGCCTACGCGCAGGGCAAGGTGGCCGGGACGAACGCGGCGGGCGGCAAGCGCGAGTACCAGCCCGTCTACGTGCCCTGGGGCATGGTGGCCGGCAAGTGGATGATCGGCGGCGTCTCCTTCAGCGAGACGCTGGCGACCGCGCTCGGCATGCCCTTCATCGTGGGCAACGCGCAGGGCATCTCCCGGGCCCGCTACTACCCGGACGTGAAGCCGGTCAAGGTCAAGCTCCTGGCCGAGCCGGAGCACGGCCGGCTGATCGGGGCTCAGCTCGTCGGCGGCGAGGGCATCAAGGAGCGGGCCGACTTCCTCGCCATGGCCGTACGCACCGGGATCACGATCCACGATCTGGCCACGATGGAGAACGTCTACAGCCCGCCGATCGGCGCGCTGAACGAGCCCATCGCGCTGGCCGCGCAGAACGCTCTCACCAAGTTTGGAGGGTGATGTGGGGCTGACTCGCTGGGTCCGCCAGACCTCTGAGCACTATTTGATGATCGACGCGCAGGACAAGGTGGCCGCCAAGCTGGGCGCCCCCCGTCCTCTCCCCCCGCGCGGTGCGGAGATCTTCTGGCGTCGCATCTACGTCCCGATCTTTCACCGGCTGCCCCTGAAGCTGCGCAACGCGGTCATCGCCCGCATGCCGGGGAGCCACCAGAAGACCTGGAAATCGCAGCCGCCCTCACGAGGTCCTGCGGTCTGACTTGAACCGACCGAAGAACGAGTGAATGCACAAAGGAGTGACATGTCCAGCCAGCGGGTAACCGTTCCGACTCCTGTCGAAGGCGACGTTCTCTGGGACACCAGCGAGAAGGTCTTCCCTGACATCAAGGCCAACGAGGGGGAGAAGGCCACGGTCTTCATCCACTCGGTTCCCTTCGAGGGCTCCGTATCCCTCGTCAACCTCATGACCTCCACGCGCCTGCAGCGCAAGGGGTTCAAGCTGACCATCGTCCTCTATGGCCCCGCCGTGCTGCTCGGCGCCGCCGGCCGCGGCTACCCGGAGGTCGGCAAGGAGGGCTTCCCGGGCAACCTTGCCGTCAACAGGCAGATCAAGACGCTCCTGGAAGAGGGGGCGACCATCTACGCCTGCCGGTTCGCCATGGGCGCGCTCTACGGCATGCGTGAGGACGACCTGATCCCCGGGATCAAGGCGTTCAACCCGCTCGACGTCCTCGACGCCGGCCTGACGGCTTGGCGGGAGGGCCACTTCCAGCTCAACACCTGGACTATGTAATGGCTAAGGCACCTGCTAGACACGCTGACGGACACCGGCACATCGGTGTCATGCCGGCCTTCCCGTTCTACGGCGGCCCGCCCGTCAACCCGGACGTGAAGGCCCGCGGCACCATCGACGAGCTCCTCGCCGACATGGACGCGGAGGGCACCGAACGGGCCCTGGTCATCCCCAACTACGGGGTTCCCGACCCGAGCCACTCGTTCTCGTTCAACGAGCTCGTCGTCGAGGCGGCGGCCCGGGACGACCGGCTCCGCGCCGCGCTGTGGGCGTCTCCGCGCCCGCAGGACGCCGAGCTGACCGACAAGGCGCTGGCGCTCGTCGGTGAGAACGGCGTCAAGGCCCTGAAGATCAGCTTCCTGCTCGGCGGGTCCGTCGAGGACCCCGAGTGCCAGGTCCAGCTCGACAAGATCTTCGCCGCCGCCAAGGCCAACAACCTCGTCGTCCACGTGCACACCTCGCCGGGTGCGCAGTCGGACATCGACAAGGTCGGCCAGCTGGTGGACAAGTACGGCGACGAGGTACCGGTTCACCTGGTCCACTTCGGTGGCGGGGTGAGCGGTCACATCAAGCTGATCGGCAAGCGGTTCTTCGACTGGATCGAGGCCGGCAAGAAGGTCTACACGGACCTCACCTGGTCGGTCGGGTTCGCTCCGTACTGGCTCGCCCAGGAGATCGAGCGGCGCGGCATCGGCGGCGACCGCGTGCTGTTCGCCTCCGACCTGCCGTGGGGCGACTTCGCGGGCGAGTACCACCGCATGATCGAGGCCGTCGGCGACGGCGAGCTGGCGAACCTCGTCTTCAACGAGAACTTCGACCGGCTCTACGGCTGACGTACCACAAGGGGGCCGCGGGTCCCGGGGCATCGCCCCGGGGCCCGCGGTCTGTTCTGTTTCATAGGCCCCTGCACCGAAGGAGCGAGATTGGCAAGATCAGGAGATTCGAACGAGGTCGTCGCGCGGTGGGAGGGCGGCTGGCGGGCGACCGTCCAGGCCGGCCCGTTCTCGTTCGCCGTGGACGAGCCTGAGGAGGTCGGCGGGACGTTCACCGGTCCGATGCCGACGGAGTACTTCCTGGGTTCGCTCGCGTCCTGTTACGCGCTGGCGCTGGCGTGGTCGGCGCGGAAACGCGGGATCGAGCTGCCCGACCTGGAGGTGTCGGCCGTCGGCGAGTACGACGGCCCGCGCTTCAAGCAGATCAGGCTGACCGTGAACACCAGCCTCCCCGTCGAGCAGCTGGAACCGCTGCTCGCCCCGGCCTCACGGGTCTGCTACGTGTCCAACACGCTGGCCCACGCCCCCGAGATCGACGTCCGCCAGGCCGACGTCTGCGCCTGACAAGCGGCGGGGGCGCACCCCCTCCCCGGAGCACGCCCCCACCATCTCGGACTCAGTTCCCCGCCTCCAGCTTCGCGTCCAGCGCCATCAGCGCGGAGACGAACGCCTGGACCGGCGCCGTCGCCACCCCGGCGCCGACCTGCCCGCTGCCGTCGGCGTTGTGCAGGATGCCCGTCGTCACCTGCGGGGTGATGCCGAGCTCGACGACCTTGCGCACGTCGACGCCCACCGGTGAGCCCCGCATCCCCCACACCGGGATCATGAAGCGGGTGGAGTTGCCCACGCACACCTGGTGGAGCTGCTCGGTCAGCTCGGCCGCGGCTGCCATCGTGCCGCCGACGATCTGCGCCACCGCGGGCGACCCGGCCGCGGCAGCGCCGCCGAGCCCCACGAGCTCCAGCACCGAGCTGTCCCCGATGTCGGGGGCGGCGTCGGCCTCGCTCCGGCCCGGGTGGTAGAGCGCGCGCTCCACCATCGGCGCGGGCGCCAGGTGCCAGTCGGAGGACGGCCCGGCCAGCCAGGCGGCGAACTCGGTCCCGTTCCGCGCCATGCCGACCACGATCGAGCTGTTCTCGACCTCGGACGCCCAGGCGGCCAGCGCGCGGGCGGCGGCCATCGCCAGGGTGAGGAAGAGCAGGTGGTTGCCCGACATGAAGGTCGCCGCCTCGCCCCGGCGGGGATGGTCGCCGGTCACCAGCATGGGCAGCAGGTTGCGCAGCAGCAGGTTGGTCGCGGCCTGGGTGCGGACGTGGACGTCGTCGCCCATCGCGACCGCCTGCGCCGCCAGCGACATCACGTCGGTCGGCCCGTGCTTGGCCACCGCGTCGGCGAGCACCGGGCCGACCACCTCGCGCAGCAGCACCAGCCGCTCGATCGCGCCCGGCGTGTCGCGGCCGAACCAGGCCACGTCGCCCGGCCCCTGACCGATCGGCGCGTAGGTGGTGATCCCGGCCTCGGCGAGCTCGACGGCCCACACCGGGGTGCCCGGGCCCATCGCCGTCGCCATCGGCACCACCACGCCGTGCGCGTTGGCGGGCTCCAGCCGTACGGAACCGTCACGCATCAGGGCGTCGGCCTCGTCGGGACTGCTCGCCCAGCCCTCGGCGCAGATCGCGGCGCGCATCGAGCGGCGGAGCGGGTCGACGGTGTCCTCGACCGCGATGCGCGGGCCGCAGTGCAGGATCACCCGGCCCTCGGCCAGCACGGGGATGACATCCCGGGCGGTCCGCACGGCCACCATCTGCGGCGCGCCCCGGTCCAGCCGCCGCAGGACCTCCTGGTTGGCGGCGTCGATCTTCTCCGCGTGCTTGCCGTACAGCCGGCGGAGCGCGGCGACCACGTCGGGGTCGCCGCCGGCCGGGATCCGCCAGTCCACCTGGACGACCGGGCGCCGCTGCTCGGTGATCGCCTCGGCGAACAGCGGGAGCCCGACGTTGACGACGTTCACCTCCCCGGGCAGGCGCACCGGGGTGGCGGTATCAGTGCCGGTCATCGTTGTCTCCTTTGTTGTCGGTCCCCTCTGAGGGGTCAGCCTTGAGAAAGTTCTCCGCGAGCTCCACCAGCGCGGCCTCGGCCTGCTCGAACGAGTCGCGCGCCGCCCTGGCCCGGCCCAGCAGCGCCTCCGCCTCGGTCGCGCATTCGGCGGCCATCGCCTCGACCACCGGCGGCGCCGCCCCGCCGGCCAGCGTCCGCGTCTCCACGATGTGGCGGGGGTCGAGGATCTCGGAGAGGTCCCGGCCCTCCAGCCCGAGCGAGATGCCCGCGTACTGCTGGGCGGCGGCCTCCAGCCGCTCGGCGTTCAGGTCGATGCCGCGCAGCCCTTCCCTGCTGGCCTGGCGCACCGCGATGCCGACCACCTGGTAGGCGGTCCGGTAGTCCACCTGGCAGGTCTGCATCACGTACTCGGCGAGGTCGGTGGCCTGGCTGAAGCCGGATTCCAGGGCCTCCCACATCCGGTCGGCGTTCACCGTCATGCTGCGGATGACGCCGCTGGTCAGCCGCGTCGTGCGCAGCGCCAGATCCAGCGCGCGCGGGATCTCCCCGTACGCGTAGATCAGGTTGTCGCTGCGGGCCGACGGGCTCTTGCTGACGGCGAGGAACCCGGTGAGCCGGCCGATCAGCGTGCCCGACGCGCCGCGGATGATCGACAGGGCGTACGGGTTGCGCTTCTGCGGCATCAGCACGCTGGAGCGGCTGAACCCGTCGGCGATGGTGATGTAGTCGAACTCGTTGCTGGCCCAGATCTCCAGGTCCTCGGCCAGCTTGCTCTGCGTGGTCAGCAGGCTGGACGCGTGCGACAGCGCGGCGATGAGCCCGTCGATCTGCCACATCGCGTCGCGGGTGTGCTGGATGTAGCCCTCGAAGCCGAGCAGTTCGGCGACCCTGCTCCGGTCGGCCAGCAGGCGGCTGCCGTTGACGCAGCCCGCCCCGCCGGGGCTGGTGTTCACCCAGGCGAGGGCGTCCATCAGCCGCTCGGCGTCGCGCAGGACCGGGTAGGCGAAGCTGACCAGGTAGTGGCCGAACGTGGAGGGCTGCGCGTGCTGCAGGTAGGTCTGGTCGGGCAGCCACGTCCTGCTGTTGGCCCCCGCGACCCGCGCGATGGCCTGCGCGAGCTCCGCCGACGCCTCCACCAGGTCCTCCAGGACGCTCCGCACGTGCAGGCGCAGCGCGATGCGGACCGCCTCACGGCGCGGGCGGCCGGCGTGCAGCCAGCCGGCGTCGTCGCCGATCTGGGCGGTGAAGTACCGCTCGCGCGAGTTGTACGGCTCGCCGAACGCCGGGTCGTACGGGAAGTCCTCGGCAGGAGTGCGGACCGCCCGGAGCAGCACCCGGACGAGCTGCTCGGCGGCCTGGTAGGGGACGACCCCTCGTTCGTACAGGTCGATGAGGTGCGCGAGGTCGGCGAGGTTGAGGCCCGCGTGCAGCAGCGGCGAGTCGGCGTTCTCCAGCTCGAACCCGCTGTCGATCAGCTCCTGGGCCGGGCCCTCCACAGGCGGCCCCAGCCGGTCGAGCCCGCCCCGGTGGTGTGCCGAGGGTGCGGACGGCAGTCCGTCGTCGATCATCGTGCCTCCCATCCGGCGACGGCGTCCAGCAGGCCGCCGGTGTGCCAGAGAACAGTGGTCAGGTCGGGGTCGTGGCGTCGTTCGCCGAGGATGCGGGGGAGCGCGCCCACCGCCTTCGCGGTGTAGACCGGGTCCAGGACGACTCCGGCGGTGCGCAGCGCGATCCTGGCCGCGTGCTCGCCCTCCTCCGAGGGGCGGGCGTGCCCGGGGCCGCGCGCGTCGTCGACCACGACGTCCGCGGGGGCAGGCGGCTCGGTGCCCATCAGGCGGGCGCAGCCCTGGCCGAGTTCGAGCACCCGCCGGGCGGTCTCCTCCTGGGGTCTGCTCACCGAGGCGCCGCGGATCAGCAGCCGGCGTCCCAGCGCCACCGCGCCGGAGACGAGACCGGCCTGCGTGCCGCCCGAGCCGGTCGCCACCACCACCAGGGCGGGGCCGTCGAGCTGGGCGTCCAGCTCCAGGGCCGCCAGGTGGAAACCGGTCGCGCCGAGCGGGGTCGCGCCGCCGCGCGGCACGGCGAACCCGCCCAGCTCGCCCGCCACCCTCTCGATCTCGACGTCCACGAAGGAACGGTCCGGGTCGTGCGTCCACCGGATCTCGGCGTCCCAGTGGCGGGCCGCCAGCAGGTTCGGGTGCGGGGTCTCGGGGGGTGATCCGGCGTAGATCAGTACGCAGCGCAGGCCCGCCCAGGCGGCGGCCGCGGCGGCGGCCTGGCAGAAGTTCGAGCCGGGCGTCCCGCCGGTCACCAGCACCTCCGCGCCGGACTCCCGTGCGGCGGCGACCAGCGTCTCCAACTGGCGCGCCTTGTTGCCCGCGACCGCGAAACCGGTGAGGTCGTCGCGCTTCATCAGCAGCCGCCCGCGCACACCCAGCGCCTCCGCCAGCCGCGGCGCCTCCACCAACGGCGTCGGCAACACCGCCAGCTCGACCCGGGAAGGCACCTTCGCCTCGCCCTCCCCGGCCTCCTGAGCCGCCGGGGACTCCCGGGCCGCCCGCTCCTCCCCGGCGTCTCCGGCGGGTGACGGGTGGGTTCCGGCCTCCGGGAAGACCTCTCTGGAGTCCCGGATCTCCCGAGGGTTGTGGTTCGGGGTCAGGGCCATGAAGGGGACTCCTCCGCTCTGGCCTTACGGGCGCGGGACACCACCATGTCGACCATGTCGGTGGCGGCGCCCGTGTCGGAGGGGTTCTGGGTGTCGCCGAGGTAGGTGCGCATGTTGGCGGCCATCCGGTCGGCGTGCACCTCCAGGCCCTCGACGAGCTGGACGCCGAGCCGCAGCGCCGTGCCCGCCAGCAGGCACGCCTCCGGCAGCGCCACCCACTCGGCCTTCCAGGCCCGCCCGTCGCGTTCGTGCTGGCTGACGACCGACTCCATGAGGACGCCGGCGCTGGAGCGGACCAGCCGGGCCAGGGTGCTCAGGTGCTCGCTGCCCTCGGGGTTGCGCTTGTGGTGCATGGTGATGCTGCCGACCACCCCTTCGGCCCGCGGTTCGCCCAGCTCGCCGATCTCGGGCCGCTGCAGTTCGTAGACCTCGTCGCCGATCCGCGCCAGCGTGCCGGTGATCATGGCGAGCAGGGCGCCGAACTCCGCGATCCGGTCGCGGGAGCTCAGCCAGGAGATGACGGGGTCGGCCAGCCCGAGGTCGGCGGCGAACCGGGAGCGGATGGCGAGCCCGCGGTCGCCGTACGCGACCAGGGTGCCGATGCCGCCGCCGAGCTGGGCGACGAGCCAGCGCGGGGCGCCTTCACGGAGCCGGTCGAGGTGCCGCCGGATCTCGTCCGCCCAGGACGCCGCCTTCCAGCCGAAGGTGGCGGGCGCACCGGGCTGGCCGTGGGTCCGGCCCGCGATGGGGGCGTCGCGGAAGGCCAGGGCCAGGTCGAGCAGGCCGTCCTCGATGCGGCGCAGGTCACGCCAGACGATGCCGCCGACCGCGCGCATCGCCAGCGACGTCCAGGTGTCGGTGACGTCCTGGACGGTCGCCCCGACGTAGACGTGCTCGCGGGCCGTCTCGGGCAGCACCCGGCGCAGCTCGTGGATGAGGCCCAGGGTGGAGTGGCCGGTCTCGCGGGTGCCCTGCGCGACCCGTTCCAGGTCGAGCCGCTCGACGCGGAGCTCGGCGGTGATGGTCTCGGCGGCCTCGGCGGGGATGAGTCCTTCCGCGGCCTGGGCCCGGGCCAGCGCGGCCAGCACGTCGAGCCAGCCTTGCAGGCGGGCCTTCTCGTCGAAGATCTGCCGTAGCTCGTCCGTGCCCCACAGGTGCGAGTAGGTCAGCGAGTCCGAGATGCGTGCGCTCACGTCCGGTCCTCTCTCCGTTCCTCGGTCGTGCGGGGTTTCCCGGTGGTGGGGGATGCCTCGGTCGTGCGGGGTTCTCCCGTGGCGGGGGAGTCTCCGTCCGTACGGTTCTGCTCGCTCGTACCGTTCTCCGCGGCGGTACGGCGCTGTTCGGCCAGGTCGGAGGCGGCGGCCAGCCCGCCGGAGACCTGCCCGAACGACGCCCCCCAGGGCACCACCACGGTGTCGCCGCGGGTCTCGATGTGCTCTTCCAGCAGGCAGCACTTGGTGAGGCGGGCCTCGCCGGGCGGGAGCGGCCTGGCGGCGGCGAGCGCGGCCGGGCACATGTCGATCTGGGTCAGCCCCGGCGCCCGGTCCGGGTAGAAGTGGTCGTGGATCGCGCGCGAGCGGGCGCAGCCGACCAGCAGCCAGTCGGCCTCGGGCGGCACCTCGTCCAGGTAGGAGACCTCGGCCCCGGGGACCGTGATGCCGCCGCCGCGGCAGGGCAGCAGGTAGTGGCCGGCGGGCTTGCTCGCGGCCATGCCCTCCAGGTCGACGACCTCGGGCACCAGCTCGGTCGCGGGCAGTTCCTCGGCGGTGTCGAGCACCCGCCGGACCTGGTCGACCAGCTTGGCGGGCCAGGGCGGCGCGACGTCGAGCACGTGGACCCGGCGCGGGACGGGGTCCAGGATGAAGTTGACGTGCCCGTACCGGCCCCGCACGACCACGCAGCGGGGCGCGTCGGCGAGGTCGAGTGCCACCCGGAGCAGCTGGCTGGGGATGGCGGTGTCGATCTCGGGCCGGTCGACGAGGACCGTCTCGTCCGGCGTCGCCAGCACGCGCACCTCGGCGACGTCCACGAACAGGGCGTCCTCGCTCGCCTTGACGACCTCGACCAGGGCCTGCCGGTCCTCGTTGCGGGCCACCACGTACCGGGTCCGGCGGTACACCTGGCGGCTGAGGAAGAACGCGCGCAGCGAGCTCTCGTCGAGGTCGGCCGGGACGTCGGTGAAAGCCACGTTCCGGTACTGCTGTGCGATCAGCATGATTCCTCCCGCTTCGCGGGAGCTTCCCCGTACGAGGGGAACGTTCCCATCGTGTCCGAGCGCAGTCCCAGCCGGAGCGTCTCGACGGAGAGCGCCTCGGCGGGCGCGATGTTGCCCAGGTTGACGTTCGCGCCGTAGCGCCGGATGAGCCAGGCCTGCTGGTCGCGGCGCGGGGCCTCGAACAGCACGTTCTCCAGGCCCACGGCCGAGACGACGGCGTCGACGATCTCGGTGCGGACCTCGCCGGCCGGGTCGTACAGGCCGACGGTGCCGCTCTCGCGGCCCTCGGTCACGATCCAGCGCGCGCCCGCCTCCAAGTCGGCCTGGGCGTCGGCGCCCCACTGCCGGGCCGAGGGGGCCGCTTCCGGGTCCTTGAGCCCGATCTCCGACAGCACGACGAACCGGGACGACGCCGACCTGATCATCTCGGTCTTGACGTCACGCGGGATCGCGACCGAGCCGCACGACACCTCTATGCACGGGAACCCGACGCCCTCGGCCCAGTCCATGAACTCGCCGAGCACGCCCTGCTGCCACGACACCTCCAGCAGGGTCCCGCCGGTGCAGGCGAGCACCTGGTGGGAGGCGAGCAGTTCGAGCTTGGCGTGCAGCGCCGGGTCGACGTAGGCGGTGCCCCAGCCGAACTTCCACACGTCGATGCTGTCGGCGGCGGAGGCCAGCCGGAGTTCGGCCTCGGCGAGCGACATGCCGTTGTCGAGGACGTGCGAAACGCCGCGCCGGCGCGGCTTGGTGGTGCGCTCCGGAAGCGCGAGAAAGCCCGCGACCTGCGAGGCCGGGCCGCGCCCCGCCTCGCGGTAGCGAACTGGGTGTCCTGTCACGAGAAAAGCTTCCTTACTAGAATGGCGTCATCTGTTACGCCTGGTACGTCTACCGGCACCCACCGCATGGAAGTGAATCCGCTTTGTCGACCATCGATCTCGATCATCTCGCCCACCGGTTGCGCGGCCTCCCGGGTGTCAAGGCCAAGAGCGCCATCGGGGCGGTCACCGAAGTGTTCGGCGGCGGCGACTGGCTGTCCGGTCCCGGCGACGACGGGGCCGTCGTGCACGACCGGGGGCGCAACCTGATCGTCGGCGGGGAGGCGATGCTGCCCTCCTTCGTCGCGAAGGACCCCTACGGCGCGGGTGTGTCGGCCGTCCTGGCGAACGTCAACGACCTCGCCGCGATGGGCGCCAGGCCGCTCGCGATCGTCGACACGGTCGTCGGCCCGCGCGAGATCACCACGAAGATCCTCGAAGGCCTGAAGTGGGCCAGCGAGACCTACCAGGTGCCGGTGGTCGGCGGTCACCTCACCGAGACCGACGGCCCGCCGAGCCTGTCGGCGTTCGGCCTCGGCACCGCGGAGAAGGTGCTGTCGGCGACGCACACCGCCCCCGGTCAGGCGCTGATGCTGGCCTGCTGCCTCGACGGCCGGATGCGCGAGGACTTCCTGTTCTTCCCGTCGTTCGACGAGCGGGGCGACCGGCTGGCCGGCGACGTCCGCCTGCTGGCCGAGGTGGCCGAGTCGGGCGCGGCGGTGGCCGCCAAGGACGTCAGCATGGCCGGCATGATCGGCTCGCTGGCCATGCTGCTGGAGGCCAACCGGCTGGGCGTCGAGGTCGACCTGGACCTGCTCCCCGTGCCCGAGGGCGTGCCGGTCGCCGACTGGCTGTCGTGCTTCCCCTGTTTCGCGTTCCTGCTCACCGCCCCGGACGACCGGGTCGAAGACTGCGCGAAGGCCTTCGCCGCCCGGGGCCTGACCGCACGGCGGCTCGGCACCCTGGACGACAGCGGCGAGGTGCGCCTGCGCGACGCCTCCGGCTCGGTCGTCGTGTTCGACCTCAAGCAGGAGTCGGTCACCCGGCTGAACCGTTGACACGTGCTCGGCCTGGCGGATGCACGGAGTGATCACGTCAGGTCGATGCTCATCTGCTGATGGGGCACGCCGACGTAGGCGACCGGCGCATCCACCTTGGACCAGCCGAGCCGCCGGAAGAAGCTCACGTTGGTGAGCTGCACGTACGCGATCATGCGCGTGCCGCCGGCCGCGGCGGCGGTCGCCACCGCGTACTTGACCAGCGGCCCCCCGAGCCAGAGGTGGCGGTACTCGGGGAGCACCGCCAGCCGATCCCCCTTCCACAGTCCCTGCCCCTCACCGGGCAGCCGATACAGCCGGACGGTGCCGGCCGGGACGTCGTCGGCGTAGGCGAGCACGTGGCGGACGGTGGGGTCGCGGTCGAACTCGTCCTCGTCGGTGCCGTCGAACAGCGCCTGTTCGTCCACGAAGACCGCGCGCCGGATCCGGTGGTGCTGCTCCAGTTCCTCCGCCGTCGTCACCGTGCGGCAGACCGCCAGGTCGGTGGCTGTCCGGTCAGAATACGAGCGGGAGAGAGACGCGCCCATCGGGCACCACATCCTTCGTCGAACTCGAACCGGCCCGTTCCAGGGCGCCCTGCGCGGAGCACGCCTGGCAGCGCGCGCATCCCGCCATGACCCCGGTGGCGGTGAGCCCGCGCCGCACCATGTGCGGGACGACCTGCCGGTAGATGGACTCGACGTACTCCGAGGACGGGGGCTGCTCGCTCTCCATGAGGCTGCCGGGGACCGGGCGCAGCGGGACGATGAAGGGGTAGACCCCCATGTCGACCGCGCGGCGGCACATGTCCACGGTGATCTTGGGGTCCTCGCCCATGCCGAGGATCACGTACGTGGAGACCTGGCCCTCGCCGAAGACCTCGACGGCGCGCTCCCAGGCGGAGAAGTACGTCTCGATGCCCCAGCGGGCCTTGCCCGGGGCGACCCTGGCGAGCACTTCGGGGTCGAAGGTCTCCACGTGGATGCCGACCGAGTCGACGCCCATGTCGCGGACCTGGTTGATCACGTCGAGGTCGGAGGGGGGCTCGAACTGGACCTGGACCGGCAGCCCGGCGGCCTCCTTGACGGCCTGGGCGCAGCGGCCCACGTAGAGGGCGCCGCGGTCGGGGGTGGCGGTGCTTCCGGTGGTGAGCGTGGCGTCGACGGCGCCGTCCAGGTCGCGGGCGGCGACGGCGACCTCGGCCAGCATCTCGGGGGTCTTCTTGGCGATCGTGCGGCCGGCGGCGAGCGAGACGCCGATGCCGCAGAAGGTGCACTGGTCGGAGTTTCCCCAGTAGGCGCAGGTCTGCAGCACCGTGCTGGCCATGGAGTCCAGGTGCATCAGGGCGATCTGCCAGTAGGGGATGCCGTCTTCGGTCTTCATGTCGTAGTACTTGGGCCGGGGAGCCAGCGAGGCGTCCGCGAGCCGGACAGAGCCCTCGTAGATGCCGAAACCGTCGTCCTCCTGCCGGAGCGCGTACGGGGAGTTCTTCACGTAGTCGGCCGTGGTCGGGACGGTGGCCGGGCTGCCGTCGATATAGAGCATCCCCGCGTCGGACGGGCCGGCACCTCCCTTGCGTGCCTCTAGGGAGACCTCGGTGCGCAGCCCCAGGCTCTGCAGCCGGACGATCAGCTCAGCGAGTTCACCGGGGGCAAGCCTGCGGTGGGTGTCGGTTTCCTCGGTCATCGTGTAGCTCCTTGTCCGGGCCGACTCTTGACGGTGCTCGGCTAGACCGCCCTGAAAGATGAGGTATTTCCTATAGGAAACTACTCTTTGACTACTATAGAAAGAGTGTCTGGAGTGGCAACTGTGTGTACCGAGAATCCTCGGTTGCGACCGGCTTAGGAGGCCTTGAGCCGGGCCACCCACGCCTCTCGCTCCTCGCTGGAGGTGAACTCGCGGAACCCCGGCTCGCCCGAGTCGAGCCGGCCGGTCTCCAGGTCGATCCGCCCCTCCTCCACCGTGTGCACGCAGGCGGTGAACGAGTCGTCGGGCCGGGTCGTCACGAGGAGCGCCCGCCCGGTGGCGGGGTCGGCCTCCAGTCGCCGATATGGGACAAATGGGTCACCTGGTCGGTACCCGGACTCTTCCAGCACCAACCATCCGGAGTCCGGCGCGGCCTTCGCCAGGGCCGCCAGCCGGTCGTCGAGCGTGACCTCTTCGAGCGCCTCCCGGTAGCGCATCGCGAACGCCGCCCCGGCGACGGCTTCGATGTCCAGCCCGTCCGACGTCAGCAGCTCGCTGGACTCCACCACCCGGCGGACGAGGTCGCGGTGGCCGGGCCAGGCCTCGACCAGCGGCTCCAGTCCCCGCCCGAGCTCGCGTAGCCGCTGCGCGACCGCGCCTACCAGGCGCGTCGTCCTGAGATAGAGGTCAGGCTGGTGAACGCCTCCGGAGAACGCGCGTTCCGCGGCCGCGGTCCAGACGCGGTGCAACTCGCCGGCGGCCTGCCGGGCGTCGGGTGCGGATTCGCGCACACCCCCAGAGTCGGACATTTGATGTTTCCTCCCGGGCAGTTCACTATACTAAACGGTACATCTAGTATCGGATATTGAGGTAGGGGCGACCTAGCAGTGAGAAACGTAGCCGTGGTGGCTGTCGGCGGAAACGCCCTGACACGGGCGGATCAGACAGGCACCGCCGAGCAGATCGAGGCCAACGCCGCCCAGATGGCGGCGGGGATCTCGAACCTGTGCGAGGCGGGATGGTCGGTGGTCGTCGTCCACGGCAACGGTCCGCAGGTCGGCCACCTCGCGATCCAGCAGGAGGGGAGCGTCGACCTGGTGCCGCCGCAGCCGCTGTACTCGCTGAACGCGATGTCGCAGGGGCAGCTGGGCAGCGTCCTGGCACGCTCGATCGACGCGATCCAGGGGCCGGGCACGGCGGTCGGCGTCATCTCGCACATGATCGTCGACCCCGAGGACCCGGCCTTCCAGGACCCGACCAAGCCCATCGGCCCGTTCTTCACCGAGTCGGAGGCCGACACCATGGCCAAGCGGCGCGGCTGGGTGATGAAGGAGGACGCCGGACGGGGATACCGGCGCATGGTCGCCTCGCCGCAGCCCATCGAGATGCTGGAGCACACCGCCGTAGAGGCGCTGCTCGGCGCGGGCAAGGTGGTGCTGGCCGCCGGCGGCGGCGGAGTGGCCGTCTCCCGCGACGACCGCGGCGGCTACCCGGGCGTGGACGCCGTGATCGACAAGGACGCGGCGGCAGCCGTCCTCGCCGGGTCGCTCAAGGCCGAGATGATGGTCCTGGTGACCGGCGTCGACGCGGTCCTGATCGACTACGGCACTCCGCGGGCCCGGCCCGTCCACGAGATGTCCCTGACCCAGGCCGAGCAGTACCTCGCCGAGGGCCAGTTCCCCGCCGGAAGCATGGGGCCCAAGATCCGCGCGTCCATCGACTTCGTACGGGAGAGCGACGGGACCGCCGTCATCACGTCGGCGGAGCGCATGCTCGAAGCGCTGGAAGCGCGGAGCGGCGTGGGCACCCGCATCGTTCCCAAACAAGCAGGGAGCACCGCATGAGCAGCATCAAGAGCGATCTGGCCCGCGTCCGCGTCGTACGTGACACGTACCTCGACTCGCTGCGCCTGCTCGTCGCCACCTCGGTCATGTCCGAACAGGACGGCGTCGCCTGGGCCGGGGCCGTCATGGCCACGCCCGCCGGATGGGAGAACCTCCGGGCCGAGGGCTTCGACGAGGACTTCGTGGGGGAGGCCGGGGCGAACGACCTCGTCCTCGCCGTCCGCGCCCGCGACGAGGACGCCGCGGAGGCCGCGCTCGACGCCGGCGCGCAGGCCGCGTACGAGGACGCCGCCGCCGAGACCGGTGAGGCGGCCGCAGTCGCGCCCCGCACCGTCAGCAGGGCCGTCGAGCAGCTGCCCGGCGCGTCCGTCGCCGTCGTCTCCGTGCCCGGCGACTACGCGGCGCTGGAGGCCCACCACGCGCTCTCCGAGGGGCTGCACGTCCTGCTGTTCAGCGACAACGTCTCGCTGGACGAGGAGGCGGAGCTCAAGAAGCGGGGCGAGGAGCTGGGCCTGCTGGTCATGGGGCCCGGCGCCGGCACCGCGGTGATCTCCGGCACCGGCCTCGGCTTCTCCAACGAGGTACGGCGTGGCCCGGTCGGCGTCGTCGCCGCCGCGGGCACCGGGGCGCAGGAAGTGGCGGCCCTGCTCGACCGCTGGGGCGTCGGCGTCTCGCACGTGATCGGCGTCGGCGGCCGCGACCTGTCGGAGGAGATCGGCGGGCGGGTGGCGAAGATGGCCGTGCGCGCCCTGTCCGAGGACCCCGAGACCAAGGTCATCCTGCTGGTGTCCAAGCCGCCGAGCCAGGCGGTCGCCCAGTCGGTGCTGGAGCAGTGCGCCTCCACCCCGGCCGTGGCCACGTTCCTCGGGCTCTCCGACCTGGAGCCGCCGTCCGGGGTGCGGATGGCCAGGACGCTGGAGGAGGGCGCGCTCGCCGCGGCCGAGATCGCCGGCAAGAGCCCCGGCACCATGTCCGAGGGCCTGCGCGCGAAGGTGGAGGAGCGGATCCGCAGTCTGAGCGACGAGCGGCGCACCGTCCGCGGCTACTACTCCGGCGGCACGCTCTGCTACGAGGCGCAGCTGATCGTCAACGAGACGATGGGCGACGTGTACTCCAACGAGCCGCTGATCCCCGGCAACACGGTGCCCGCCCCCGCCGGCTCGAACGTCCTGCTCGACCTGGGCGCGGAGGAGTACACGGTCGGCAAGCCGCACCCGATGATCGACCCGAGCACCCGCATCCAGATCCTCCGCGAGCAGGCCCGCGACCCCGAGGTGGCGGCGGTGCTGCTCGACGTCGTGCTCGGCTACGGGGCGCACGAGGACCCGGCGGGGCAGCTCGCACCGGTGCTCAGCGAGATCATGGCGGACGGCGGCCCGCAGGTCGTCGCCTACGTCCTCGGCTCCGACACCGACTCGCAGGGTTACGCCAGGCAGCGCGCCAAGCTGGAGGAGATCGGCTGCCTGGTGACGGAGACCGCGGCGCGTGCCGCTTACACGGCGGCGGCGATCGCGAGCCGTCGCCCTGAGCTGACGGAGTCGCATCGATGACAGACCATCCCCGCCTCCCCCCGGTCGCCCTCATCACCTACAGCACCCGGCCGCGCGGCGGCGTCGCGCACACCCTGGCCCTGGGCGAGGCCATGCACGCGCTCGGCCAGGAGGTGTTGATCGTCGGTCTCGGCGACCCGGACAAGGGGTTCTTCCGCCCGGTCGCCGCGCCGACGCACGTCGTCCCCGTGCCGTCCTACACCGGCGGGCTGGAGGAGAAGGTCGCGGCGAACATCGACGCGATGGAGCTCGCGCTCGCCGAGATCGCGCCCGGCTTCCCGATCCTGCACACCCAGGACTGCATCGCGGCGCGCGCCGCGGCCCGGGTGCGCGACGCCGGGATCTCCACCAGGGTCGTCCGGACCGTCCACCACGTGGACGACTTCGACAGCGAGATCCTGATGGACTGCCAGCGCCAGGCGATCCTCGAACCCGACCAGGTCCTGGTGGTGACCAAGATCTGGCAGGACATCCTGCTGAAGGACTACGGCGTCCAGTCCTCGGTGGTGCCCAACGGCGTGGACCCGTCCCGCTACGCCAAGTCCTCGCCGGACGTGGTGGCGGGGCTGCGGGAGCGCGTCGGCGCGGCCGACCGGCCGCTGCTGCTGTCGGTCGGCGGCATCGAGCCGCGCAAGGGCAGTGACACGCTGGTCGCCGCCCTGTCCAGGCTGATACGGGAGCGCACGCCGTCTCCTGTGCTGGCCGTGCTCGGCGGGCATTCCTTCCAGGACCACCGCGCCTACCGCGACAGGGTGCTGGACAGCCTCGACGGCCTCGGCCTGACTCTGGGCAAGGACGTCGTCGAGCTCGGCACCGTGCCCGAGGACGAGATGGCGGCCTGGTACGCGGCGGCGGACGTGCTGGCCTTCCCGTCCGTGAAGGAGGGGTTCGGCCTGGCGGCGCTGGAGGCGATGGCGGCCGGGCTGCCCGTGGTCACCAGCGACATCCCGGTCTTCCGGGAGTGGCTGGTCCCGGGCCGCGACGCCCTGCTGGCCCCCGTCGGGGACGCGGAGGCGCTGGCGGCGGCGTTCGCCACCGTCCTGGACGACGAGGAGGTCCGGGAGGGGCTGCGCGCCGCGGGGCTGCGGCTGGCCGACAGCTACAGCTGGGCCGCCAGCGCCCGAAGGCACCTTGAGCTGTACGCGGCGAGCCCGGAGGCTCTCACCGCGCACTAGACGGCCGCGACGCCGGGGCAGCGGGGGAGCTGTCCCGGCGTCGCGGCATCCACTTGACCGCCGCGCACCTTCAGGGCGGCGCGCTGCGCTGAACGGGGCTGGCCGAGCTGGTCCGCATCGGTCACGAGGAGCACCACCGGCGGCTCGTCGAGGCGGCCTCGGCCGGGCCCGCGGACCCCGGGGCGCGGCTGCGGCGGGTGGTCCGGGCGCACAACGAGGGCATCGCCGCGGGCGCCTTCGAGGTGCCCGACGCCTTCCTCGCCGTCACGGCGATCAGCGGGATGGGGATGCGGGTGGCCAACTGGTACGACCCTTCGCTCCCGTACCAGCCCGAAGAGGTCGCGGACACGTACGCGGAGTTCGCGCTGCGCATGACCGGGGCGGGCGCCTGACGCGCCCGCCCCGGCCTAGCGGATCAGCGCTGCAGGGTCAGCAGGCCCGGGCGGTACGGCAGGAGGCCGTAGTCGCCGCCCGAGTTCGGGCTGCGGCCCTGGTAGAGCAGCTGCAGGTTGCAGGGGTCGACGGTGAAGGTCTGGTCCGCGCTGACGCGGATCAGCTCACCGTGGCTGATGTCGTTGGTCCAGGTGGCGCCGCTGTTGGCCTTGCCGGCGAACGGGTTGCTCTCCGTGGCGGCCTGCGGCGTCCACGAGCCGTTCAGGCTGTTGGACGTGAACGAGCGGAAGTAGCGGCCCTGGGAGCCGATGGCCTCGACGAGCATCAGGTACTTGTTCTGGCCCTGGAGCTTGTAGACCTGGACGCCCTCGAACAGGTTGTTCGTGGTGTCACTCATGATGATGGTCGAGGACGAGCCGAAGCTGCCCGGGAAGTTGCCGATCGGCATGCTGGCCCGGTAGATCCGGCCGTTGTCACCGGCGAAGAACAGGTACATGTGCGTGTCGTCGGCGATGAGCGTCTGGTCGATGGGACCGGTCGAGGAGTTGGAGATGCTGCCGGAGAACAGCACCTGCTCCGACGACCAGCCGTTCGGGTTGGTCGGGTTGGTCGAGGTCCGGTAGGAGAAGGCCGTGCTGCCCCACTGGTAGGCGAGCACCCAGAGGTTGCGCGGGGCGAAGTAGAACAGCGTCGGCGCGACGGTGGAGGAGGACATGGTGTTCTGGCTGACCGAGCCCATCTGCGACCAGTCGCTGAACAGGCCGAAGTTCATCGAGCCCCACCGGGTGCCGGTGTCGTGGGTGGTCGCGTAGACGAGGTGCTGGCCGTTGTACGGGGCGACGGTGAAGTCCTTGAGCGAGACCCAGCCGGACTTCGGCTGAGCCAGCGGCCCGCTGGAGGACCAGCGGTACGTCGACGGGAGGTCACACTGACCCGGGTTGCCGCCGCCGCCGTCGTCGCCGCCGCCGTCCACCCGGACGAGCTGCCACTGCTGGTTGGCGCCGCCCCAGTCGTCGTACTGGACGATGTTGGCCCCGTCCGCGGTGGACGCGCCCTGGACCTCCAGGGCCTTGCCGCTGTGCCGCGAGATGAGCCGCACGTGGCCGCCGTCGCTGTCGGACAGCCGCCACTGCTGGTTGGCGCCGTTGTGGTCGGTCCACTGGACGATCGAGCCGCCGTTCCCGGTCGACCAGTTGTAGACGTCGAGCACCTTGCCCGAGTGGCGTGACTTGACCCGGTAGTAGCCGCCGCCGGAGTCGACGAACTGCCACTGCTGCTGGTTCTGGTTGTTCCGGCTCCACTGGGTGATGCGGGCGCCGTCGTTGGTGGCGAGGTTGTAGACGTCCAGCGCCTTGCCGCTGTTGCGGTTGACGAGCACGTACCACGCGTTGGTGTCCACGGTGGCGGCGTTGGCGGGATGTTGGACGACGAACAGGCTTGCCACTAGTGCGGCCACCGCCGCGAGGACGGTCAGGAATCTCTTTTTCATGGAGGGGTCCGCGCCTTTCTGTGTTGAGAGCGGGTGACGGTTGGTCAAGGGGTGGTGAGGTCGAAGCGGCGCACGGTCACCTCGCCGCCGAGGGACCGGGTGGCGTAGTTGAAGATTCCGAAGCGGTAGCCCATGAAGAACTGCCAGGCGTTGTTCAGCGTGAAGGCCGGGCCGAGGCTCACGAAGGTGCTGCCGTCGGTGCTGTAGGAGAAGCGGGCCTGCCTGCCGGAGCCCGGCCGGATGTCGGCGTTGACCCGCAGCCAGAGCTTGCCGCCCGAGATGTTCGCGCTCGCCGCCTCGGTGCCGGTGCCGGTGGTCTGCCACGAGCTGTTCATGGTCAGCCCGTTGGTCATCACGACCCGGCTGACGCCGTTGTCGCGTTTGACGCCGATCCAGGCCGACTGGTCGCGCAGCATGGCGAGCCCGGCGCGGTCGCCGTCGGCCATCTGCGAGTAGTCGAGTTCGATCGTCGCCGTGGACTGCGGGCCCTGGATGCGGTGGGTCAGCGTGTTACGGGCGGCGTAGAGGTCGCCGGTGACGGTCGCGGTCCGCAGGCGCAGGCCGTCGCCGGTGGAGAAGCGGCTGGTGTCGGGGTTGTGGTTCCACTCCCAGCGGTGCCCGAGGCTGGACGAGGTGAAGGTGTCGGGGCCGATCATGGAGGCCACGGTCCGGTCGGTCTGGATGTCGGGCTTCGGGTACTCGGCGCCCCAGCGGCCGTTCACCGTCTGCAGGGTGGGCCAGTCGTTGTTCCAGGTGATCGGCGCGAGTGCCGGGACCCGCCCGCCGGGGTAGGCGTCGACGAACGACATGTAGTACCAGTCGCCGCTCTGCGTCTGGACCAGCCCGCCCTGATGCGGCACTCCGCCGCCGGAGATGGGGCCGGGCAGGTCGAGCAGGACCTGGCGCATCTCGTACGGGCCCCAGGGCGAGGTGGAACGGAGCACGTACTGGCCGTTGGCGGGGCGGGTGAGCCAGATGTAGTAGTAGCCGTTCCGCTTGTAGAAGCGGGCGCCCTCCAGGGTGCCGATGTTGCCCGGCGTCTGGAACACCTGCTGGGCGCGGACCTCGCTGAAGCCGTCGGCCGAGAGCTGGGCCACGCTGATGGTGCCGTTGCCGTACGCCACGTACATGGTGTCGTCGGTGTCGATCAGCAGGCCGGCGTCGTAGTAGCAGTTGCCGATCTGCGCGCGCTTGGTCCAGGTGCCGTCCACGGCGCTGGCGGTGTAGACGTAGGTCCGGTTGAACTCGATGCAGCCGAGCCAGTAGTAGGTGCTGTTGCTGGGCCGGTAGTTCAGGGTGGAGGCCCAGATGCCCTTGACGTAGGCCCGGCCGCCGTCGAGGTCGTAGGCGCCCGAGCCGAAGTCGAGCCTCGGCACCGAGTGCCCGGCGTACTCCCAGTCGACCAGGTTGTAGGAGCGCAGGATCGGCGCGCCCGGCGAGTAGTGCATCGTCGAGGCCGAGTAGTAGTACGCGTCGCCGACCCGGATGATGTCGCCGTCGGCGAAGTCCTGCCAGACGACCGGGTTGGTGTACGTGTCGCCCGGGTTCTGGTCGCCGCCGCCGTCCGCCCGGACGAGCTGCCACTGCTGGTTGGCGCCGCCCCAGTCGTCGTACTGGACGATGTCGGCGCCGTCGGCGGTGGAGGCGTTCTGGACTTCGAGTGCCTTGCCGCTGTGGCGGGAGATGAGCCTGACGTGGCCGCCGTCGCTGTCGGCGAGCCGCCACTGCTGGTTGGTGCCGTTGTGGTCGGTCCACTGGACGATCGGGCCGCCGTTGGCGGTCGACCAGTTGTGGACGTCGAGGACCTTGCCCGAGTGGCGGGATTTGAGCCGGTAGTAGCCGCCGCCGGAGTCGACGAACTGCCATTGCTGGTTGTGGCCGTCGTTCCGGGTCCACTGGGTGATGCGGGCGCCGTCGCCGGTGGCGAGGCCGTAGACGTCCAGGGCCTTGCCGCTGTTGCGGTTGACCAGGACGTACCAGGCGTCGGTATCCACGGTGGCGGCCGAGGCCTGGGGCGTGAGGAGCACGCCCACCAGGAGCAGTGACGAGAGAACCGCGAGCACGCGCCTCACAGGGGACCTCCAGAGCCGTTGTCGTCGGCGGGCGAAAGTTGTTAGCGCTAACATTCGGCCCTGCGACGTCGCACGGCCTACATCGAGGAGTACGTTGTCGCGGAGTACATCCGATGGCCAGGCCGGGAGTCAACGCTTGACAGCCCCGCCCGGGCTATGGCAGCGCCGCCGGAATCCCGCTTCACCTGCGCGTTCACCGAATCGGCCCGCGCACAGCAGGCCACACGCGTATGAAAGTTTCACAGAAGATCGCCCATATCCGGAGAAGATCCGCGTTAACTTGCTCTCGCTTCGATCACCGGCCGAAAGGTACGTCGCTAAACTCCGCATATGGCCTCGACCGGAGAACCTTCCAAGGGCGAATCGGCTCCTTCGGCACCGCTGACCCTGGCTCAGCTGGCCGAACTCGCAGGGGTCTCCACCGCCACGGTCTCCAAGGTCATCAACGGCCGCTCGGAGGTGGGCCCGGCGACCCGGGCGCTGGTCGAGAAGCTCATCAAGGAGCACGGCTACCGCAGGCAGCGACGGCGCATCAAACCGGCGAGCCTCATCGAGGTCGTCTTCCACGAGCTCGCCGGCGACTACCCGATCGAGGTCGTGAAGGGAGTCCAGCGGGTCGCCTGGGCCCACGGCCTGAGCGTGGTGGTGTCCGAGCTCGGCGGCCGGCACATCCCCGAGCCGAAATGGATAGGGGACCTGCTCACCCGCCGCCCCACCGGAGTGATCACCGTGTTCTCGGGGCCGACCGACGAGCAGCGGGTCCGGCTGGTCAACCAGGAGATCCCCCTGGTGGTGCTGGACCCCGCGGGCAACCCGGGGCGCGGCGTGCCGTCCGTGGCCGCCACGAACTGGAGCGGCGGCCTGGAGGCCACCCGCCACCTGCTCGAACTCGGCCACCGGCGGATCGCGATGATCACTGGGCCGGCGTTCGCGCTCTCCAGCCGGGCCCGCCTCGACGGATACCGCGCCGCCCTCGACGCCGCCGGCGTGCCGGTCGACCCGGAGCTCATCCGCCAGGGACGGTTCCAGATCGAGGACGGGGTGACCCACACCCACGCGCTGATGAAGTTACCCGACCCGCCCACCGCGATCTTCGCCGCCAACGACGGGCAGGCCATCGGCGTCTACCACGCCGCTCATGAGCTGCGGCTCCGCGTCCCCGACGACCTCAGCGTGATCGGCTTCGACGACATGCCGGTCTGGCGCTGGGCCCAGCCGCCGCTCACGACCATCAACCAGCCGCTGAGCGAGATGGGCGCCACGGCCGCGGCCATGCTGATCAGCCTGGCCCGGAGAGAGCCGCTCCAGCAGAGCAGGGTGGAGCTGAGCACCGAACTCGTCGTCCGCCAGAGCACGGCCGCCCCACGTTCTTGATCTTCGTTAACTTTCGGGCCGGCCGGAAGCCGTCCGTTTGTCCAGGCGGGACGGGGTAGCACGCTCTGTCATGAGCAGGATCGAGCGGGTGACCGCCGCGGCCTACCGGGTGCCGACCGACCGGCCCGAAGGCGACGGCACGCTCGCCTGGGACGCCACGACCCTGGTCGTCGCCCTGGTCGACGCCGAGGGCGTGATGGGCACGGGGTGGACGTACGCGCCCGCCGCCGCGGCCGCCTTCATCGGCGACGCCCTGGCCGAGGTGGTCACCGGGGCCGACGCCCTGGCGATCCCGTCGATCTGGGCGGCCCTGACCCGCCGGGTGCGCAACGCCGGCCGGCCGGGCATCGCCGGCTACGCCGTCTCCGCCGTCGACGTCGCCCTGTGGGACCTCAAGGCGCGGCTGCTGGGGACGTCGCTGGCGGAACTGTTCGGCACGGCCCGCGAGCGGGTGCCGCTCTACGGGTCGGGCGGCTTCACCACCTATCCCGACGAGGCGACCGTCGCGCAGCTCACCCGCTGGGTCCACGAGCTGGGCATCCCCCGGGTGAAGATCAAGATCGGCGAGTCGTACGGCACCAGAGCCGACCGCGACCTGCACCGGGTCGCGCTGGCCCGCCGCGTCATCGGCGACGACACCGAGCTCTACGTCGACGCCAACGGCGGCTACACCGCCAAGCAGGCCGTCCGCCAGGCCGAGCGGATGCGCGAGCACGAGGTGCGGTGGTTCGAGGAGCCGGTCTCCTCCGACGACCTGGCCGGGCTGCGGCTGGTCCGGAGCCTGGTCACCGCCGACGTGGCGGCGGGGGAGTACGGGAGCGACGTGGCCTACTTCACCCGGATGTGCCGGGCGGAGGCGGTCGACTGCCTCCAGGCCGACGCCACCCGCTGCGGCGGCTACACCGGCTGGTTCGCCGCCGCCGCGGTCGCGGCCGGGCACAACCTCCAGGTCTCCGCGCACTGCGCGCCCAACCTGCACCTGCCGGCCGCCGCGGCCACGCCCAACCTGCGGCACATCGAATGGTTCCACGACCACCAGCGGATCGAGGCCGAGCTGTTCGACGGGGCCGCCGACCCCACCGGCGGGCAGGCCCGCCCGAACACCGGGGCGCCCGGCCACGGCCTGACCCTGCGCACCGAGGCCGCGCGGGCCTATCGCACCGCCTAGGAGGTGACTCGCATGCGGATCGAGGACTACGCCCTCATCGGGGACATGCACACCGCCGCGCTGGTCGCCCGGGACGGCTCCGTCGACTGGCTGTGCCTGCCCCGCTTCGACTCGCCCGCCTGCTTCGCCGCCCTGCTGGCCGACCCAAGCGCGGGCCGGTGGCTGCTGGCCCCGGCGGGCGGCGGGCCGTGCACCTCCCGCCGCTATCTGGACGACACGCTCATCCTGGAGAGCACGTGGGAGTGCGACGGCGGCGCGGTGCGGATCCTGGACTTCATGCCGCCGCGCGGGCAGGCGCCCGACGTGGTCCGCATCGTCGAGGGCGTGCGCGGCCGGGTGGACATGCGCATGGAGCTGATGCTCCGCTTCGACTACGGGCACGACGAGCCCTGGCTCCGCTACGAGCACGGCCTGTTCGCCGCCGTGGCCGGGCCCGACGCCGCCTGGCTGCGCACCCCCGTCCGGCTCCGCCCCGACGAGAAGGACCGGCGCACCACCGCGGAGTTCACGGTCGGGCCGGGGGACCGGGTGCCGTTCGTGCTGACCTGGCAGCACTCGTGGCTGCCGCGCCCCGACCCGACAGACGCGCAGGACGCCCTGGCCGGGACCGAGCGGATGTGGCGCGACTGGATCGGCCGCTGCGGATATCAGGGTGACTACGGCGCCGACGTCCGCGGCAGCCTGCTGATTCTGAAGGCTCTCACGTACCAGCCGACCGGGGGGATCGTCGCCGCCGCCACCACGTCGCTGCCCGAGCAGCTGGGCGGCTCCCGCAACTGGGACTACCGCTACTGCTGGCTGCGCGACGCCAGCTTCACGCTGCAGGCGCTCATGTCGGCCGGGTACGACGCCGAGGCCCGCGCCTGGCGGGACTGGCTGCTCCGCGCCGTCGCCGGTCACCCGTCTGACCTGCAGATCATGTACACGGTCGAGGGGGCCCGGCGCATCCCCGAGTGGACGGTGGACTGGCTGCCCGGCTACGAGAACTCGTCCCCCGTCGTCGTCGGCAACGCCGCCAGCGCCCAGTTCCAGCTCGACGTCTTCGGCGAGACCCTCGACTGCCTGCACCTGGCCAGGCGGTCCGGGCTCTCGGTGGAGGAGGAGGCCTGGGACCTGCAGCGGAGCATCATGGACTACCTGGAAGGCGTCTGGCGACGGCCCGACAACGGGCTGTGGGAGATCCGCGGCCCGAAGCGGCAGTTCACGCACTCCAAGATCCTCGCCTGGGTGGCGGCCGACCGGATGATCCGGGCGGTGGAGACGTTCGGGGTGGACGGGCCGGTGGACCGGTGGCGGGCGCTGCGCCGGCAGATCCACGACGAGGTGTGCGCGCACGGCTACGACGCCGGGCGCAACACCTTCACCCAGTACTACGGCTCCACCGGGCTGGACGCGGCCCTGCTGCTCATCCCGCGCCTCGGCTTCCTGCCCTGTGACGACCCGCGGGTGGCCGGGACCGTGGACGCGATCCGGCGCGAGCTGATGGAGGACGGCTTCGTGCTGCGCTACCGGCCGGAGCACGAGCGCGTGGACGGGCTGCCCGGCCGCGAGGGCACCTTCCTGGCCTGCTCGTTCTGGCTGGCCGACGCGCTGGCGATGCTGGGCCGCAAGAAGGAGGCGCGTGAGCTGTTCGACCGGCTGCTCGGCCTGCGCAACGACGTCGGGCTGCTCTCGGAGGAGTACGACACCACGCAGCGGCGGCAGATCGGCAACTTCCCGCAGGCCTACAGCCACGTGTCCGTCATCAACACCGCCGCCGCGCTGGCCGCGTCCACAGCCTGACGCTGCGAAGACTTTCCACATTCGTCAGCTTTGCGCTCCAGGGCTCAGGGCAGGACCGCAGTCATGACCCGCATCGTCTCGGAAACGCTCATCGAACGCCTGGTCGCCTGGGGTGTGGACACCGTGTTCGGCCTGCCGGGCGACGGGATCAACGGCATCATGGAGGGTCTGCGCCGCCACCGCGACCGGGTCCGGTTCGTGCTGGTGCACCACGAGGAGGCGGCGGCGTTCATGGCCACCGCGCACGCCAAGGCCACCGGCCGCATCGGCGTCTGCCTGGCCACCAGCGGCCCCGGCGGCATCCACCTGCTCAACGGCCTGTACGACGCGAAGCTGGACCACCAGCCGGTCCTGGCCATCACCGGCATGCAGGAGACCAGCGTGCTCGGCACCGGCTACCAGCAGGAGGTCCACCTGGACCGGCTGTTCGAGGACGTCGCGGAGTACAACCTCCTGGTCGACAACCCCGCACAGCTGCCCGGCGTCGTCGACATCGCGATCAGGACCGCCTACGCCCGGCGCGGGGTGGCCCACCTGACCATCCCCAACGACGTCCAGGTCGCGCCCGCCGACGCCGAGCCCTACCCCCAGGTCGCGCCGGCCCGGCCCCCGGCAACCGCGCCCATCTACCTCAGCGCGCCCGGCATCCCCCGGCACGAGGACCTGGAAGCCGCGGCCGAGGTGCTCAACTCCGCCGAGCGCCCGGCGATCCTGGCCGGCGCCGGCGCCCTGCACGCCCGCGACGAGGTGCTGGCGGTGGCCGACGCGCTCGGCGCCCCGGTGATCAAGACCCTGCCGGGCAAGGCCGTCATCCCCGACGACTCGCCCTTCGCCGTGGGCGGCATCGGCCTGCTCGGCACCCGCCCGGGTGAACAACTCATCGAGGACTGCGACACGCTGTTCATGATCGGCACCAACTTCCCGTACACCAAGCATCTGCCCGAACCGGGCAAGGCACGGGTGGTGCAGCTGGAGGCCGACCCGGTCCGCGCGGGCGTGCGCATCCCGACCGAGGTGCCGATGATCGGCGACGCCAAGCAGGGCCTGGCCGCCCTCCTGCCGATGCTGAAACGGGCCGCCGACCGCAGCCACCTGGACACGTACGTCCAGGCGATGGAGCGCTGGCGGGCCGAGATGGCCGCGCTGCAGTCGCCCGACCGATCCCCGATCGCGCCCCAGTACCTGATGGCCTGCGTCGACCAGGCCGCCACCGACGACGCGATCCTGACCTGCGACTCGGGCACCATCGCCACCTGGGCCGCCCGGCACTGGACCATCCGCGGCGCGCGCGGCTTCTACCTGTCGGGCAACCTGGCCACCATGGCGCCCGGCCTGCCGTACGCGATCGCAGTGCAGCACGCCTACCCCGGACGCCAGGTGATCGCGTTCGTCGGCGACGGCGGCTTCGCGATGCTGATGGCCGAGTTCCTGACCGCCGCCCAGCACGGCCTGCCGATCAAGGTGATCGTCAACAACAACAACTCGCTCGGCCAGATCCTCTGGGAGCAGATGGTCCTCGGCTACCCCGAGCACGGCGTGCGCTTCGGTCAGCCACCCGCCGACTACTCCGCCTGGGCCCGCTCCTGCGGCGGCCACGGCGTCAAGGTGCGCGACCCCGGGGACCTGGCCGGCGCCGTCCGGCAGGCGCTCGCCCACGACGGGCCCGCGCTGATCGACGCCGACGTCAACCCCGACGAGCCGCCGATGCCGGGCAAGGTGACGTACGAGCAGGCCAAGAAGTTCGCCGAGGCGTTCCTCAAGGGCCAGCCGCACAAGGCGTCGATCGCGACCACCCTGTTCAAGGACAAGATCTCGCAGCTGGGCGGGTGACCGACATGAAGACTCTTCCTGCTCCCGCTGTCCGGAGTGCTCAGCCGTACGTACGAGTCCGCGACCTGGAACGCGACCTGGCCCGCGCGGTGGACGGCGAGGTCCGCTTCGACCCCGGCAGCCGCGGCGCCTACGCCACCGACGCCTCCAACTACCGGCAGGTGCCCATCGGCGTGGTCGTGCCGCGCACGGTGGAGGCCGCCGCCGCGGCCGTGGCCGTCTGCCGCGAGCACCGCGCGCCGATCACCTCACGCGGCGGCGGCACCAGCCTGGCCGGTCAGACCTGCAACGCCGCCGTCGTCATCGACTGGTCGAAGTACTGCCACCGCCTCGTCTCCGTCGACGAGCGGGCCCGCACCTGCGTGGTCGAGCCGGGCATCGTGCTGGACGAGCTCAACCGGCAGCTCGCGCCGGACGGGCTGATGTTCGGCCCCCGCCCGGCCACCCACTCCCACTGCACGCTCGGCGGCATGATCGGCAACAATTCCTGCGGCTCCACCGCGCAGCTGTACGGCAAGACCGCCGACAACGTGGTCCGCCTGGAGATCCTCACCTACGACGGCATCCGCATGTGGGTCGGCCCCACCGACGACCAGGAGTACGAGCGGATCGTCGCCGGGGGAGGCCGCCCGGCCGAGATCGTCCGGAGGCTGCGCGAGATCGCCGCCGAGAACGCCGGCGAGATCCGCCGCCGCTACCCCGACATCCCGCGCCGGGTCTCCGGCTACAACCTCGACCAGCTGCTGCCCGGCGGCCCGTTCGACCTGGCCCGCGCCCTCGTCGGCTCCGAGGGCACCCTGGTCACCGTGCTCCGCGCCGAGCTGGCGCTCGTCCCGGTCCCCGCCGCGAGAAGCCTGGTCGTGCTCGGCTACCACGACATCGCGGCGGCCGGCGACGCCGTGCCGCCGATCACCGCGCACCGGCCGCTCCAGCTCGAAGGGCTCGACGACAAGCTCGTCGGGTACGAAGCGCGCAAGCACATGAACGAGAAGGCGGTCGCCGAGCTGCCGGAGGGCGGCGCCTGGCTGATGGTGTCGTTCACCGGCGACAGCCAGGAGGACGCCGACCAGCGGGCCCGCACTCTCGTGGAGAAACTGGGGCGCGGCGAGCACGCCCCCGGCGTGGCGTTCTTCGACGACCCCAGGTCCGAGCTCGAACTGTGGGAGCTGCGCGAGTCCGGGCTCGGCGCCACCGCGCGCGGCCCCGGCATGACCGACACCTGGCCCGGCTGGGAGGACTCGGCCGTCGCCCCGGACCGGCTCGGCGACTACCTGCGCGACCTGCGCAGCCTGCTGGACGAGTTCGGCTACGGCGACGCCGCCCTGTACGGGCACTTCGGCCAGGCGTGCGTGCACACCCGCATCCCGTTCGACCTGCTCACCGCCGACGGCGTGGCGACCTTCCGCGCCTTCCTCGACCGGGCCGCCGACCTGGCCGTCTCCTACGGCGGCTCCCTGTCGGGCGAGCACGGCGACGGCCAGGCCCGGGCCGAACTGCTGCCCAAGATGTTCGGGCCCGCCATCGTCGCCGCCTTCCAGCAGGTCAAGGAGGTCTTCGACCCCGGCGACCGGATGAACCCCGGAAAGATCGTCGCACCGTACGGCATCACCACGAACCTGCGGCTGGGCAGCGCGTGGACGCCCGCCGACCCCGAGACCGAGTTCGGCTACCCCGACGACAAGGGCAGCTTCCAGCGGGCCGTGATGCGCTGCGTCGGCGTCGGCCAGTGCCGCAGCCACGAGGGCGGCGTCATGTGCCCCTCCTACCGGGCCACCGGCGAGGAGGAGCACTCCACCCGCGGGCGCGCCCGGCTGCTGTTCGAGATGCTGAACGGCCACGCCGACTCCACGATCACCGACGGCTGGCACTCCACCGCCGTCCACGACGCCCTCGACCTCTGCCTGGCCTGCAAGGGCTGCAAGCACGACTGCCCGGTGGGGGTGGACATGGCCACCTACAAGGCCGAGTTCCTCGCCCACCACTACGCGGGCAGGGTCCGGCCCGCCGACCACTACAGCATGGGCTGGCTGCCGGTGTGGGCGCGGCTGGCCGCGTTCGCGCCCGGACTGGTCAACGCCGTCACCCACGCGCCCGGCCTGGACCGGCTGATCAAACGGCTCGGCAACATCGAGCCGGCCCGGCCGGTGCCGTCCTTCGCGGGCATCCGCTTCAGCGACGCCTACCGCCGCCGGGGGCCGCGCGGCGGCGGCGAACGCGGCGACGTGCTGCTCTGGCCCGACACGTTCACCGACAACCTCGCCCCGCGCATCGCCGCCTCGGCCGTCACCGTCCTCGAATCCGCCGGATACCGGGTGCTCATCCCGCCGCGCACCCTCTGCTGCGGCCTGACCTGGATCTCCACCGGGCAGCTCGGCATCGCCCGCCGAGTGCTGCGCCGCACCCTGGACACGCTCGCGCCGCTGCTCCGGCGCGGCGTCCCGATCGTCGGGCTGGAACCCAGCTGCACCGCCGTCTTCCGGGACGACGCCGCCAACCTGCTGCCCGGCGACCGCGACGTCACCCGCCTCGCCGAGCAGACCAGGACGCTGGCCGAGCTCCTCACCGGCACCGACGGCTGGCGGCCGCCCCACATCGGGCGCGCCGCCGTCGCCCAGCCGCACTGCCACCAGCACGCCGTCCTCGGCTACGAGGCCGACCAGCGCCTCCTCCAGCAGGCCGGGGTGCAGGTGCGGACCCTCGGCGGCTGCTGCGGCCTGGCCGGGAACTTCGGCTTCACCGCCGGGCACCTGCGCACCTCGCTCGCCTGCGCCGAGCACGAACTGTTGCCCGCCATCCGCGAGAGCGGCACGGGCACGTTCATCCTGGCCGACGGCTTCAGCTGCCGCACCCAGATCGAACACGCCACCACCCGGACCCGCCCGCTCCACCTGGCCGAACTCCTCTCCCGCGCCGTCACGGCCCAGGCGCGGTAGGCGCTGGACCATCTCCGGCGTCATCGGCGGAGATGGTCCCGGTACGCCCCTACTGCGCGGCTTGTCTCGGCAGCACCATCTTGGACGTCCGCATCAGGGCGACCGCGGCGATGCCGACGACCGGCAGGATCGTCAGCTGCCACAGCCCGGCGCCGCGCCCGACGTGCTCAGGCCGTACCGCACGCTGCATCGCGGTGGCGCAGTTGGTGCCCGCTGCCGAAGGTGCCGACAGCACCTACTGGGCCGTCGGCGTGGTGGCGACCTGGTACATGAAGTAGGTGCCGGTGGACGTCGTCGACACCTGAAACGGGTTGATCGATAGCCTTATCGGGCTATCATCGTGATATGGCGATGAATCCCGACGGTGGCCGCTGTGTCCGGGCCGACATAGCCGCCGGCGTCTCCCCGGCTGCGGCGATGTTCCACTCCCTGGCCGACGAGACCCGGCTGCGCATCGTGCAGCGGCTCGCGCGCGGCGAGGCGCGCGTGGTGGACCTGACCACCCGGCTCGGGCTGGCCCAGTCCACCGTGTCCAAGCATCTGGCCTGCCTGCGCGACTGCGGGCTGGTCGACTACCGCGCCGAAGGCCGCCAGTCCTTCTACTTCCTGACCCGGCCCGAGCTGATGGACCTGCTCGCCTCGGCCGAGCAGCTGCTGGCCGCCACCGGCCACGCCGTGACGCTCTGCCCCGACCAGGCCGAGGGAGAGCCGGTCTCGTGACCGTACTCCCGGCCCGGCGGGCGGTCCTGCGGCGCCGCGTCCAGTTGCTGGTCGCGGCGACCATCACCTACAACCTGATCGAGGCCGCGGTGGCGATCACCGCCGGCGCCGCCGCATCCTCCGCCGCGCTGATCGGCTTCGGGCTCGACTCCCTGGTGGAGGTCGCCTCCGCCGCCGCGGTGGCCTGGCAGTTCTCGGCCGCCGACCACGAGAGGCGGGAGAAAGCGGCGCTGCGGGTCATCGCGATCTCCTTCTTCGCCCTGGCCGCGTACGTCGCCGTCGACGCCGGGCGCGCGCTGCTCGGCGCCGGGGAGGCCGAGCACTCCACGCCCGGCCTTGTCCTGGCCGCGCTGTCACTGGTGATCATGCCGTTCCTGTCGGCCGCGCAGCGCCGCGCCGGCCGTGAGCTCGGCTCCGCCTCCGCCGTGGCCGACTCCAAGCAGACGCTGCTGTGCACGTACCTGTCGGCCGTGCTGCTGGTGGGGCTGGCGCTCAACAGCGCCCTCGGCTGGTCCTGGGCCGACCCGATCGCCGCCCTGGTCATCGCCGCCGTCGCGGTCAAGGAGGGCCGTGAGGCCTGGCGCGGTCACTCCTGCTGTGCGACACCTTCTCAGGGAGGCTCACCATGCCGGTAACCGCTTTGATCATCTACCTCGTCTGGCTAGCGCTGGCGTTCGGGGTGCGCAGCTGGGTGCAGTGGCGCCGCACCGGGGACGCCGGGTTCCGCGGCGCCGCCCTCGACCGCGGCACCGTCCAATGGTGGGCGAGGCTTCTCTTCGTCGCCGCCCTGGTCGCCGGCGTGGCCGGGCCGATCGCCGCCCTGGCCGGGCTGCCGCCGCTGCCCGGCGCGGACCACTGGCTCCCGCAGGCCGCCGGGACGGGGCTGGCCCTGTTCGGAGTGGCGGCCACGCTGGCCGCGCAGGCCTCGATGGGCGCATCCTGGCGCGTCGGCGTGGCCGAAGAGGAGACCACGGACCTGGTCACCACCGGCGCCTTCGCCTTCGCCCGCAACCCCATCTTCACCGCCATGATCGTCACCGCCGCCGGGCTGGCCGTCATGGTCCCCAACCTCGTCTCCCTGGCCGCGCTGCTGCTCGCCGTCGTGGCGATCGAGCTGCAGGTCCGCGCCGTCGAAGAGCCGTACCTCCGGCGCGTGCACGGCTCCGCCTACCTGCGCTACGCCGCCCGCGTCGGCCGCTTCCTGCCCGGCCTCGGCCGCCTGTCCCACTGACCCATGACCGGATCGTGGGCATGGGACCTGCTGATCGGGGCCGCCGTCGCGCTCGCCGTCACGTGGCTGGCCCTGATCGGCGCCCTCGCGATCCTCCGCCCCCGGGGCAACCTGCTGCGCGAGGCGCTGCGGCTGCTGCCCGACGTGCTGCGCCTCGTCCGCCGCCTCGCCGCCGATCCCGGCCTGCCGCGCGGCGTACGCGTACGGCTCGCGCTGCTCCTGGCCTACCTGGCGCTGCCCCTGGATCTGGTGCCCGACTTCATCCCCGTCCTGGGCTATGCCGACGACGCCATCATCGTCGTCGTGGTTCTCCGCTCGGTGATCCGCCGCGCCGGCCTCCCGGCGGTCCGCCGTCACTGGCCGGGCACCGACGACGGCTTCACCGCCTTGACCCGCCTCACCGGGCTTGACGGGCACGAGGAAAATCCGCCGTAGGTAGAGCTTTCTCTACCTACGGATGAATTTTCCGCTGACGCGACACCCAGCGCCCTGACCCCTTTCTGTCAGGTCAGGCGATCTCGTCAGTCATGCCAGGAGATCCATTCCGCATAAAGGGCGACCCGCTCACCACCCTGGTCACGGTCGTCGTCGACAGCGCTGACGCGCCGCAGATCGGTGCGTACGCGTCGGCAGGCGACCTAGTGATCGCGGAACTCTCGGGAGAACGCTGAGCCCGCGCCGCTTACGTCGAAGGCCGGCGCTCGCGTCTCCGCATCAGATCATCGATGCGTAAGGAGATGATGATGCCCCAGCCCGCGATCGCGAGGAGTTGTCCTGCCCACCACCAGGAGCCCATGTCCAGGCCGAGCAGCCACTCGAGATCGGATGGCCGACGTCCCTCGAACAGGCGCTGTGTGTAGCCGACGGTGACATACGCGCCGAGGCCGATCACGACCAGGTTGAGCCACACGGGAAAGGACGGGGGCGATATTCGGGACGAGGACCTTGCAGGTTGTCGACCTTGTCGGCCATGGGACAACCATGACAGTCGCGGGACCGGTTGAGAAGACGAACGTCGTTCTTGATTTTTTCGGTCGCTCGAATGCGTGGACGCCGCCGTAGGGTGGCAGACGTTTCTGCCGCGGAACGACCTGTACGCGCGACGCGAGGAGATTGCAGTGACCCAGGAGATCACGCTGCCCGACGGCACCACGGCCTGGCTGGTCACTGGGTACGAGGAGGCACGGCAGGCGCTGGCGGACCGGCGGATCTCCAAGGTGGTCAAGGCCGAGGAGCTCGGGCTGACCCCGGAGCTCACGCGTTCGATGTTACGCATGATGATGTTCCTCGACCCCCCGGACCACACGCGCCTGCGCCGGCTGGTCTCGGCCGCGTTCACCACCCGCCGGGTCGAGGCCATGCGCCCGCGCGTCGAGCAGCTGACCGCCGACCTGCTCGACGCGGTGGAGCCGGTGCGGACCCCGGTGGATCTGATCGAGTCGTTCGCCTACCCGCTGCCTCTGCAGGTCATCTGCGAGCTGCTCGGCGTCGCGGCGGAGGATCGCGTGGAGTTCCGCGAGTGGTCGGCGATCGTGGCCGCCGGTCCGGCCAGGCAGCACGAGCTGCCCGGGGCACTGGCGAGGGTGCAGAAGCGGATCGAACACCTGCTGGCCGAGCGGAGCGCGCATCCCGGCGACGACCTGCTGAGCGGTCTGCTCGCGGTGCGCGAGGAGGGCGACCGCCTGTCCGCGGACGAGCTGACGTCGATGGTGTTCATGCTGCTGATCGCCGGCCATGAGACCACGGTCAACCTGATCGGCAACAGCGTCTTCGTACTGCTCGAAGACCGGGACCGGTGGGACCGCCTGCGCGCCGAGCCCGGGCTGCTGCCCACCGCCATCGAGGAGTTCATCCGGTACGAGTCGCCGGTCGCCAACGCGACCCACCGCAGGACCACGGAGGCGCTGGAACTCGGCGGTCGGGAGATCCCGGCCGGTGCGCGGGTGGTGGTGAGCCTGGCGCGGGCCAACCGCGACGGGGACCGGTTCGAGGACGCGGACGAGCCGCGGATGGACCGTGCGCAGAACCCGCATCTGGGGTTCGGGCACGGCATCCACTACTGTCTCGGCGCGCCGCTGGCCCGGCTGCAGGGGGAGGTCGCGCTCACCGCGCTGATGGCCCGGTTCCCCCGGATGGAGCCGGCGGGCGAGGTCGGAAGGCGCTCCGACTTCCAGTGCGGCGTCACCAAGCTCCCCGTCCGTCTCCACGGTCAGTAGAGGCCCGCCTGGCGGTAGACGGCGGTGAGGTAGCGCAGCATCTCGGCGGCGTCCGGCGGGTCCGGCTGCAGGACGCGGTACGTCACCGCGCCCGCCATCATGTCGATCAGCACGTCCAGGTCGGCGTCGGCGGCCACGGCGCCCTCCTGCTGGGCGCGCCGGAGCATCGCGGCGGCCAGCTCGCGGCGGGGCAGGACGTAGTGCTCCCAGTAGATCTTCATCAGCTGGGGATGGCTCACCGCCGACCCCATGATGCGGGCGACCAGCGCGCGGTAGTCCGCACGGGAGACGGTCTCGGCCGCCGCGGGCAGGACGCGTTCCACGATGTCACGCGGATGCATGGCGTAGACGTCGGCGGCCGAGGGGGCGACCTCGGCGCGGACCCACTCCTCGATGGCCTGCGCGAGCAGTTCCTCCTTGGTCTTCCAGCGGCGGTAGACGGTCAGCTTGCCGACGCCGGCGCGCTTGGCGACCTGCTCCATGCTGGTGCCCTCGACCCCGCGTTCGACGAACAGCTCCAGCGCGGCGTTCAGGATCGCGGTGTCGGTCCCGGGGTCGCGGGGCCGCCCCCGCCCGCGGGCGGCGGTCATCCGAGCGCTCCTTCCAGCCACCGGGTGACCTCGGCGGCGCCGCCCTTGCAGGCCAGGTGTCCGTCCGGACGTACCAGCATGGGCGGCCCGTCGCGGTGGAGCCGGACGACCTGGTCGCCGAGCCGTCGCCGGGCCGCCTCGAAGGCGTCGTCGTCGCCGAGCACCGCCCAGGCGCCCCGCAGCTCGGCGTGCAACCGGGTGCGGCTGCCGTCGGCGCGCTCGCAGGCCAGGTCGCCGACGCGGTCGCCGGGGCGCGGCTTGCTCCCGCGTCCGCCGAGCGGGCCGCGCCGGTAGCTCACCCACAGCTGCGAGGTGGAGTAGGTGGCCCACCGCTGCAGCCACGCCGTGTTGAACAGCCGCGTCAGCACCTGGTCGCGCAGGAGACGGCCGATCGGGCTGCCCGCGATGTTGACCTTGGTGGCGGCGGTGCTGCCGCGCAGTACGGTCGTGGCCAGCGGCCGGCGTTCGGCCTCGTACGTGTCGAGCAGCGCATCCCCGGCCCGGCCCCGCACGACGAGGGCGAGCTTCCACGCGAGGTTCTCGGCGTCGCCGAGCCCGGTGAGCATGCCCTGCCCGCCGAACGGGGCGTGCGCGTGCGCGGAGTCGCCGGCCAGCAGGATGCGCCCGGCCCGGTAGGCGTCGGCCAGGCGGCGGTGCACGCGGAACAGCGACGCCCAGGTGACCTCGCCGAGCCGCAGGCCGGGCAGGCCGGTGCGCTGCGGCAGGATGTGGCGCATGCGCTCGGCGATCTGTTCCTCGCCGGGCTTGTCGTCCTGGAAGGCGGCGTCGTAGGCGAGCAGCCGCCACTGGTCGCCGGGCATCGGCATGGCGCCGAACACGCCGTCGGCGTGTGTCCAGCCGCTGGTGCCCGACCGGTCCAGGGCCGGCTCGCCCTCCAGGCGCCCGTCGACGATCAGGAAGCGCTCGCTGATCTTGACGCCGGGAAAGGCGATGCCGGCCAGCTTGCGGACGGTGCTGCCGGTGCCGTCGCAGCCGACCAGCCACCCGGCCCGGATGGTGGTGCCGTCGGCGAGCACGGCGGTGACGCCGGTCGCGTCCTGCTGGGCTTCCACCAGCCCGTTGCCCCATTCGGGCCGCCCGCCCAGCGCGGCCAGCCGCTCGCGCAGCCGCGCCTCGACCCGGGCCTGGGAGATCACCATGGGCGGGGCGGCGGTGTCGAGCCCCGGGTCGCCGAACCGCAGGCGCATCATCGGCCGGTCACCGGCGTAGGAGGTGATGGTCATCGCCCGCACCGACTCCTCGGGCAGCCCGTCGAGCGCGTCGAGCCGGTCGAGCACCTCCGAGCCGCGCGCGTGCACGAAGTTGGCCCGCGAGGTGGTGGCCGGGCCCGCGGCCTTGTCGACGACGCGTACGGAGACGCCGTGCTGGAGCAGTGCGCAGGTCAGCGCCAGGCCCACCGGCCCGGCCCCGACCACCAGAACGTCCGTGTCCATTGCGGCTCCTTTTGTTTACGGTACGGTCCCGTAAATAAAAGCATAAGGACCCTCCGCGTGCGATTCACCTCCAGCCGGTGGGTACAGTGACGGGTGGTGTGCCGGGAAGTCTGGTCGGCGGAGCAACTGATCTGTACCCGAAGCCCGGAGCGCCTCATGACCGACCCTGCCCCGTCGCGCAAGCCTGCCCTGCTCAGCCGGGGGTCCTGGGGCGAGGCGTCGCGCATCGGCGTCATCCTCCGCAAAGAGACCGTCGGCGGAGCCCTGCTGCTGATCGGCGCGGTGGTGGCGATGCTCTGGGCCAACTCACCCTGGGCGGACGCCTACGAGACGCTGCGCGGCGTCCGCGTCGGCCCCGAAGCACTCCACCTGGACCTGACCCTGGCCACCTGGGCCGCCGACGGCCTGCTGGCGATCTTCTTCTTCGTGGCCGGGCTGGAGCTCAAACGCGAGTTCGTCGCCGGTGACCTGCGCGACATGCGTCGGGCCGCGGTTCCGGTGGCGGCGGCGCTGGGCGGGGTGATCGTCCCGGCGCTGCTGTACCTGCTCATCGCCGGTGGCGTGGAGGGCGCGGCCCGGGGGTGGGCGATCCCCACGGCCACCGACATCGCCTTCGCCCTGGCGGTGCTGGCGGTCATCGGCCGCTTCCTGCCCACGGCGCTGCGCACCTTCCTGCTCACGCTCGCCGTGGTCGACGACCTGGTGGCCATCGCCATCATCGCGCTGTTCTACACCGAGCACCTGTCGCCGGTCCCGCTGCTGGCGGCGCTGGTGCCGCTGGCGATCTTCACCGTGCTGGTGCAGCGCCGGGTGCGGTCGTGGTGGCTGCTGCTGCCGCTGGCCGCCGTCACCTGGACGCTGGTGCACGCCTCGGGGGTGCACGCCACGGTCGCGGGTGTGCTGCTCGGCTTCGCCGTGCCCGTCCTGCGGCGCGATAAGGCCGAGGGTGCGGGGCTGGCCGAGCATTTCGAGCACCGGTTCCGCCCGCTCTCGGCGGGGGTGGCGGTGCCGGTGTTCGCGTTCCTGGCGGCGGGCGTGTCCCTCGGCGGCCTGGACGGCCTGATGGGCGCTTTCAGCGACCCGGTGGTGCTGGGCGTCGTGGTGGGCCTGGTCGCGGGCAAGCCGATCGGCATCATGGCGGCGACCTGGCTCACGGCCCGCTTCACCCGCGCCGACCTGGACGAGAACCTGTCCTGGGTCGACATGCTGGGGCTGTCGCTGCTCGCGGGGATCGGCTTCACCGTCTCGCTGCTGATCGGCGAGCTGGCCTTCGGCGCGGACGGCGGCGAGCAGGTCAAGGTGGCGGTGCTGGCCGGCTCGGTGACCGCGGCGCTCCTGGCGACGGTGGTGCTGCGCCTCCGCAACCGCGCCTACCGGCGCATCCACGAGATCGAGACCCTGGACCTCGACCGGGACGGCGTGCCGGACGTGTACGAGGCCGGCTGGTCGGGCAGACCCGGCCGCTGATCCCGCCGCCGGGGTCAGAGCAGTTCGACGTGGTCGCGGTACGGGTCGAGCCGTTCGTCGGAGACGTCGAGCTCGGTGACCATCAGGTCGATGCTGTCCCAGGGCAGGCAGCGGGCCGCGGCGCCGGTGCCCAGTTTCTGTGAGTCCACGGCCATGACGACGTGGTCCGACAGCTCGGCCATGAGCTTCTTGATCTCGCACTCCTCGGCGCTGAACTCGCTGGTGCCGAAGTGCGGGTCCACGGCGGCGGCGGACAGGAAGGCGCGCGCGAAGGAGAACTGCTTCAGCGCCAGGGAGGCGACGGGGCCGATGAGGCTGCCGGCGTTGGGGTCCTTCTGGCCGCCGGTCAGGTACGCGTGGACGCGGGAGTCGCGGGTCAGGGTCAGGAAGGTCTCGATGCCGTCGGTGACCACGGACAGGTTCTCCGAGTGGGGCATGGACCCGGCCAGGACGCACAGAGTGGAGGAGGCGTCCATGCAGATCCCCACCCCGCCTGAGGGCACCAGGTCGGCCAGTTTCCGCGCGATCTCCTCTTTCGCCCGCCCGGCGCGGTTCAGGCGCGCCTCGAAGGGCTGCGCCGAGCTGATCGCACCGCCGCGCACCCGGCGGACCAGGCCCTCGTCCTCCAGCGCCTGCAGATCACGGCGGATCGTCATGGTGCTGACCTTGAAGCGGGCGGCGAGGTCCTCGATGCGCAGGCTGCCGCTGGACGAGAGCAACTCGGCGAGCGCCTGACGCCTGCTTTCGAGATTCACCGTGCCCCTGACGACCACGACGTCTCCGCCTTCCTGGGTGTTCAATCATGTCAACTGTCACACGCATGGAGACAGCATTCGCCCGGCGGATGTGAACCATAGATGATCCTGAAGGGGGGGCGCAAGGGCCTGTTTTCTAGCGAAAGTGCAGGTCGAAGCAGGTGAAGGTAGCATTACCCCAACGTCCGCGAAACGTAACAAATGGGCTACAGTGCCTTGACGTACCCGTGTTCCTTCGTGTGAAGTTCACACGAAGCAACAAGAGCGGGAGCTCGGAGGTGGCGGCCGCACCGCCGACGGCCCCCGTCCGAGGAGCGCGAACGACCGCACACCGAGCCGCCGAGGCCGGGGTCTGGAGATCAGTCATGGAAGATGTCGCTTTGGAATGCCGGGATCTCGCCAAGGCATTTGGCGGCGTGCCCGTGCTGAAGAACGTCTCGCTGACTCTCAGGGCCGGAACCGTCACCGCGCTGGCGGGCGAGAACGGCGCGGGCAAGTCGACGATGATGAAGATCGCGTCCGGTCAGGTGAAGCCCGACCGGGGCCAGGTCCTGGTCGGCGGCGAGCCGTTGCCCCATGGGGACCCTCAGGCGGCCCACCGGCAGGGAGTCGCGATCATCCCGCAGGAACTCGCGCCGATCATGGACATGAAGGTGTACGAGAACCTGTTCATCGGACGGGAGATCCGTACCCGGGCCGGGCTGCTCGACCGGCGCGCGATGGCCCGCAAGGCCCGCGAGATCCTGGACGTCTTCGGCGTCGAGATCGACCCGCAGGCTTCGATGCGGCGGCTGTCGGTCGGCCTGCGCCAGCTCGTGGAGATCGCCAAGAGCACGAGCCGCGGCGCGAAGGTCCTGCTCCTGGACGAGCCCAGCTCCGCCATCTCCGAGCGCGAGGTCGCGCGCCTGTACGACGTGGTGTCCAGGCTGCGCGACCAGGGCGTCGCCATGCTCTACACCACCCACAAGATGGAGGAGATCCGCGCCCTGGCCGACCGGGTGGTCGTCCTGCGCGACGGAGGGCTGGTCATGGACCGGCCGATCGGCGAGATCAGCGACGACGAGATCGTGCACGCGATGATCGGCCGCGAACTGCAGGACTTCTTCCCCCCGCTGCACCCCCGAGGCGACGAGGTCGCCCTGGAGGTGAGAGGGCTGCAGGTCAGCGGCTTCGAGCAGCCGGTGGACCTGACCGTGCGCCACGGCGAGATCCTGGGCCTGGCCGGGCTCGTCGGCGCCGGCCGGACCGAGCTGCTTGAGGCGATCTTCGGGGTGCGCAAGACCACCGCGGGCACCGTCACCGTCGCCGGCAAGCAGGTCAAGCGGAACGCGCCGGCCGAGGCGATCACCCACGGCATGGCCCTCGTCCCGGAGGACCGCAAGGGCGCCGGCGCCGTGCTGTCCATGAACGTGCTGGAGAACGGCTCGCTGCCCCGCCTGTCGAGCTTCACCCTGGGCGGCTGGCTGCGGCAGCGCGAGCGCGCCAAGAAGGTCGGCGCCGCGATGGAGTCGGTGAAGCTGCGCAGCCGCGGGCTGTCCCAGCAGGTCGGCACCCTGTCCGGCGGCAACCAGCAGAAGGTGGTGCTGGCACGCTGGCTGACCGGCCACGTGAACGTCCTGCTGCTCGACGAGCCCACCCGGGGCGTGGACGTCGGCGCCCGCAGCGAGATCTACCGCATCATCACCGAACTGGCGGCCGCCGGAATGGCCGTGATCATGGCCTCCTCCGACATGCCGGAGATCCTCAGCCTCTCGCACCGCGCGCTCGTCATGCGCGGCGGAGCGGTCGCGGGTGAGCTGAGCCGCGACGAGCTGTCCTCTCCGCACGTCCAGGACCTGATCTTCCGGCTGGCCGCGGGCCTGAGTCCCGGCTCACCGCCCGCAGACCGCCAAACCACCCCGACAGCAAGCAAGGAGGACGGCCGATGACTTCTCAGGAGTCAACGGCGGACCGAGGGACGGCCGCGGGGATCCTGGCCTGGCGCCCCTCCGGACCATGGGTCCGTGACCAGTTGATCCGCCACGCGATGGTCCTGGTGATGCTGCTGATCATCGCGTACTTCAGCTACCGGAGCGCGCGGTTCGGCACGCTCGACAACCTGCAGACGATCGCCGTCGCCGCGGCCCCCTTCGCCCTCATCGCGCTGGGCCAGACGCTGGTCATCCTCACCGGCGGCATCGACCTGTCCGTGGGCAGCGTGATCGCGCTCAGCGCCATGACGGCCGCCTGGACGGTCAAGGACCATCCCGAACGCCTGTGGCTGTCGCTCGTGGTCGCCATGCTCGTCGGGCTCGCCGCCGGCGCGATCAACGGCTTCCTGGTCTCCAAGGTGAACGTGCCACCCTTCATCGCCACCCTCGGCATGCTCACCACGGCGTCCGGGCTGGCGTACGTGGTGGGCGGGGGCGCGCCGATCAACGGCCTGCCGCAGAACTTCGGCAAGATCGCCAACACCGAGATCCTCGGTCTGCAGATCCCGGTGCTCGTCATGATCGTCGGCATCGTCTCGCTGGCTCTGATCATGAAGCGGACCTCTTACGGCATGCGCGTGTACGCGGTGGGCGGCAACCCCGTCGCCGCGCAGATCGCGGGCGTCAAGACCACCCGGATCCTGTTCAGCGTCTATGCGCTGAGCGGCCTGCTCGCCGGCCTGTCCGGTGTGATGCTGGCCTCCCGGGTCATCTCCGGCCCGCCCAACCTCGGCCAGGGCTACGAGCTCGACGCCATCGCCGCCGTCGTCATCGGCGGCGCCAGCCTGCTCGGCGGCCGGGGCAGCATCCTCGGCACCGCGCTCGGCCTGTTCCTGATCCAGACCCTCAACAACGGCCTGGACATCCTCCTGGTGCCCGCCTACTGGCAGAGCGTCATCAAGGGCACCTTGATCGTCGCCGCGGTCACCGTCGACGTCTGGTCGGCCAAACGAAGAGTCTGACCCATTCCGATCGTCTCCCGTACGAAGGAGTTTTCATGCGCATCAGAAGTGCGTTCGCCGCCGCGGCGGTGAGTGTGGCCATGCTGGCCACCTCCGCCTGCGGAGCCGGCGACACCACCGCGAACACCGGCGATGCCGGCGCGTCGGGCGGAGACAGCCTCCGCATCGGCGTCAGCGTCTACGACATGTCGTCCTTCATCACGGCCGGCAAGGAGGGCGTGGACGCCTACGCCAAGGCGAACAACATCGAAGTCCTGTGGAACTCGGCCAACCTGGACGTCGCCACGCAGGCCAACCAGGTCGACCAGTTCATCAACGCCGGCGTCGACGCGATCATGGTCGTCCCGGTGCAGGCCGACTCGCTCGGCCCGCAGGTCGCCGCGGCCAAGGCGAAGGACATCCCCTTCCTGGCGGTCAACGCCGGGCTCGACAGCGACGACCTCGCCGGCACCGTGCTGCCCGACGACGTCAAGGCCGGCGAGCAGGAAATGCAGATGATGGCCGACGAGCTCGGCGGCAAGGGCAACATCGTCGTCCTCCAGGGCCCGCTGGGCCAGTCGGGCGAGATCGACCGCACCAAGGGCATCGAGAACGTCCTCGAGAAGTACCCGGACATCAAGATCCTCGCCAAGGACACGGCCAACTGGAAGCGCGACGAGGCCGTCAACAAGATGAAGAACTGGATCTCCAGCTTCGGCGACAAGATCGACGGCGTCGTGGCGGAGAACGACGACATGGGCCTGGGCGCCCTCCAGGCGACCCGTGAGGCCGGCCTCAAGATCCCGATCGTCGGGGTCGACGGCATCGAGGACGGCCTGAACGCCGTCAAGAACGGCGACTTCATCGGCACCAACCTGCAGAACGGCGCCGTCGAGCTGGCCGCCGGCCTCGCCGTGGCGGCCAAGATCGCCAAGGGCGAGGAGGTCGACCGGAACCCGGTCTACCTGATGCCCAAGGTCACCCCCGAGAACGTGGACACCTACATGGAGCACGTCGTGACCAAGAAGGACGAGTTCCTGGCCCGGCTGCCCGAACTGATCGAGGAGAACCTCAAGACCGGCGACATCGCCAACGAGGAACTGCCTGGCTAGACGGGGTGCGGGCGACCGCCCGCACCCCCCAACCCGAGCAGCGCGCAGCCGAGGAGAACATCATGACCACGATGCAGGTAGCGGTCCTGCGTGGAATCCAGGAGCTCGCCATCGAGGAGCGCCCGGTACCCGAACCGGGGCCCGGCGAGGTGCTGGTGCGGATCACGGCGGTCGGGGTCTGCGGCTCCGACGTGCATTACTACCAGCACGGCCGGATCGGCGACTTCGTGGTGGAACGGCCCATGGTGCTCGGCCACGAGTCCGGGGGCGTCATCGCCGGGGTGGGGGCCGGCGTGGACGCCTCCCGGGTCGGCCAGCGGGTGTCCATCGAGCCGGGCGTGCCCGACCTGACCTGCCCGGAGTGCCTCGCCGGGCGGTACAACCTCTGCCCGGACATGCGGTTCTTCGCCACGCCGCCGTACGACGGATCCCTCGCCGAGTTCGTCACCGTGCACGCGGCGTTCGCGCACCCGGTGCCGGACACGATCTCGGACGACGCGGCGGCGCTGCTCGAACCGCTGTCCGTCGGCGTCTGGGCCGCCCGCAAGGCGCGGATCAGCGCGGGCAGCAGGGTCCTGATCACCGGCGCCGGCCCGATCGGGCTGGTCGCCACCCAGTGCGCCCGGGCGTTCGGCGCCACCGAGATCGTGGTGTCCGACCTCAACCCGCACCGCCTCAAGCTCGCCCGGGACCTGGGCGCGACCGCGACCATCGACGTCGGCGCCACCCCGCTGGCCGACGCCGGCTTCGAACCGGACGTGCTGCTGGAGTGCTCCGGCCACCCCGGCGCCACCGGCGACGGCATCCGGGCGCTGGCCAGAGCGGGCCGCGCGGTGCTGGTGGGGATGGGCGACGACCTGCCGCTGCCGCTCACCCACATCCAGAGCCGGGAGATCGAGCTCACCGGCACGTTCCGCTACGCCAACACCTGGCCCGCCGCCATCGCGCTCGCCGAATCCGGGCGGGTCGACGTGGACACCCTCGTCACCGGCCACTTCGCCCTGGCCGACTCCGAGGCGGCGCTGCTCGCCCCCGAGCGCGACCCCCTCGCCGTCAAATCGGTGATCGATCCGCGGCGCTGACCTGGCGACTGAAGGGACAACCAACATGACTCGTCTGTACGACGACCCGAGCACCTTCACCGACGACATGCTCGCGGGCTTCCTGGACGTGTACCGGGACGACGTCACGGGCGTGCCCGGCGGTGTCGTACGGGCCACCGAGACACCACCGGGCAAGGTCGCGGTGGTGGTCGGCGGCGGCTCCGGGCACTACCCCGCCTTCTGCGGCGTGGTCGGGCCCGGGTTCGCCGACGGCGCCGTCGTCGGCAACGTCTTCACCTCCCCGTCGACGCAGGACGCGTACTCGGTGGGCAAGGCTGCGGCCAGTGACGCCGGCCTGCTCTTCCTCACCGGCAACTACGCCGGGGACGTCATGAACTTCACCCTGGCCAAGGAACGGCTCTGCCAGGAGGGCATCGACACCCGGACCGTGTTCGTCACCGACGACATCGCCAGCGCGCCCCCGTCGGAGGCCCACACCCGGCGCGGGATCGCCGGCGACTTCGTCGTGTTCAAGGTCGCGGGCGCCGCCGCGGAGGAAGGCTACGACCTGGACGAGGTCGAGCGGGTCGCCCGGCACGCCAACGACCGCACCCGCACCCTCGGCGTCGCCTTCGACGGATGCACCCTGCCCGGCGGGACCGAACCGCTGTTCACCGTCCCCGCCGGGCGGATGGGCGTCGGCCTGGGCATCCACGGCGAGCCGGGCGTGGGCGAGGAGGCGCTGCCGCGGGCGGCGGACCTGGCGCGGCAGCTCGTGGAAGGCGTCCTGGCCGAGAAGCCCGCCGGGTCGGGCAACAGGGTCACCGCGATCCTGAACGGCCTCGGCACCACCAAGTACGAGGAGCTGTTCGTCGTCTGGCGGACCGTGGCCGCGCTCCTGGCGGAGGAAGGGCTCCAGGTCGTCGCCCCCGAGGTGGGCGAGCTGGTGACCAGCCTGGACATGGCCGGCTGCTCGCTGACCCTGGCCTTCCTCGACGAGGAACTGGAGCGGCTGTGGTGCGCCCCCGCGGATACTCCCGCGTACCGCAGGGGCCGGGTGCAGCCGCGCACGGCGGCGGCCCGGCGCACCGAGCCGGCGCAGGCGGAGGCCGCGACGGCGGTCAGCCCGAGCACGCCGGAGTCCCGCGCCTTGGGCCGGGCCGTCGTCGAGGGGCTGGAGGCCGTCGCGACGGCCATGGCCGAGGCCGAGGCCGAACTGGGCCGGATCGACGCGGTCGCCGGCGACGGCGACCACGGACGCGGCATGGTCAAGGGCTCGTCCGCGGCGCTCGCCGCCGCCCGCGACGCCGCCGACGCCGGGGCGGGGGCGCGGTCGGTCCTGGTCGCGGCGGGCGAGGCATGGGCGGCCAAGGCGGGCGGCACGTCCGGCGTCCTGTGGGGCGCCGCGCTCTGCGCCGCGGCCGAGCGGCTGGGCGACGACCGCGAGCAGATCGCGGGCGCCGACGTGTCGGCCGCCGTCCGGGCCGGGCTGGACGCGCTCCAGCGCCTGGGGGGCGCCCGGCCGGGGGACAAGACCATGATCGACGCGCTGGGGCCGTTCGCCGACACGCTCGACGGGCTGCTCCGGGACGGGACCGGACTCGCCGCCGCCTGGCGCAAGGCCACCGAGGCGTGCGAGGCCGCGGCGCAGGCGACCGCGCAACTGCGCCCGCAGGTCGGCCGGGCGCGCCCGCTCGCCGAGCGCAGCGTCGGCACCCCGGACGCGGGGGCGACGTCACTCGCGATGTGTGCGCGCGCCGTCTCGGGCGTGCTGTCGCCCGATCGCTGATTCGCACGAACGAAGGGATGGGGGGTCATGCCTCAGAAGTGGCGGATCGTCGTCGGGAGCGACGATGCCGGCCTGGAGTACAAGAACGCCCTGAAGGCCGATCTGGAGAACGACGACCGGGTGGAGAAGGTCGTCGACGTCGGGGTAGGGGCTGAGGACACGACGGCGTATCCGCACATCGCGGTCACGGCGGCGCGGATGGTCGCCGCCGGAGAGGCGGACCGGGCGCTGCTGATCTGCGGCACCGGGCTGGGGGTGGCGATCAGCGCCAACAAGGTGCCCGGGATCCGGGCGGTGACGGCGCACGACAGCTTCTCCGTCGAGCGGTCCGTGCTGAGCAACAACGCCCAGATCCTCTGCTTCGGGCAGCGCGTCGTCGGTCTGGAACTGGCCCGCCGCCTGGCCTCCGAATGGCTCGACTACCGCTTCGACCATTCCTCCGCCTCCGCGGCCAAGGTGCAGACCCTGCTGTCCTACGAGGCCGACCAGGCCGAGAACCTGCTGCGGAGCGAGGAATTCGCGCGTACCTGCGGCTCGGATGGCAGCGCTCAGAGCGACGGCGAGAAGGAGAGGACATGACGGCAGAGGAGAAGGCGCCCGACCTGAGCTTCGGGCTCACCGGCAAGGTGGCGCTGGTGACCGGCGGCGCGTCGGGGATCGGCGCGGCGATCGCGGACACGTACGCGGTGAAGGGCGCCCGGGTCGCCGTGCTGGACATCGACGGCGAGGCGGCCAGAAAGAAGGCGGCCGAACTGGGGGAGGGGCACGCCGGGTTCGCCTGCGACGTGTCCGACCCCGACGCGGTTCGCGCGGCGGTCGGCGAGGTCCTGGAGGCGTTCGGCCGGATCGACATCCTGGTGAACAGCGCGGGTATCGTGCTCCTGGCCCCCGCCGAGGACCTGGAGGTCAGCGCGTTCGACCGGACGATGGAGATCAACCTGAAGGGCACTTTCCTGGTCTCCCAGGAAGTCGGCCGGCACATGCTCGCCGCGGGCGGCGGGAAGATCATCAACCTGGCGTCGCAGGCCGCCACGGTCGCGCTGGACCAGCACGCGGCGTACTGCGCCTCCAAGTTCGCCGTGGTCGGCCTCTCGAAGGTGCTCGCCTCCGAATGGGCCGGCCGGGGCGTGACCGTCAACACGATCTCGCCCACCGTCGTCCTCACCGAACTGGGCCGCAAGGCGTGGGAGGGCCCCAAGGGGGACGCGCTGAAGACCCAGATCCCCACGGGCCGCTTCGCCTACCCGTCGGAGATCGCGGCGACGGCGCTCTTCCTCGCCTCGGACGGCGCCGACATGATCAACGGCGCGGACATCGTCGTGGACGGCGGCTACACCATCCGCTGACGACTCGGCCGGCCCTGCCGGTGGCGGTCCGCTCGGTGTGCCGGACGTCCATACGCTCGCAATTTATTCGTACTGTTCGGAAAGATCCGAACAGTACGATATATTGCCCTTTATGGGCGTGGACCAATTCGTCGAGGATGCCGGGCTGTTCTACGAACGGCTGGGCCTGAGCCGCACGGCCGGGCGGGTGATGGGCCTGCTGCTGGTGACCGAGTCCGGCAGCGCGGACGCGCCCGAGCTGACCGAGGCGCTGGCCGTCGCCAAGAGCAGCATGAGCGTGGCGCTGCGCCAACTGGAGCAGGCCGGGCTGATAGAGCGGTTCCGGGTGCGGGGCGAGCGGCGCGACCGCTACCGGCTGGCCGAGGACGTCTTCGCCCGCGCCTTCCGCGCCAAGATGGCCGAGTTCGAGGGCTTCCGGGCGCTGGCGGAGCAGGGGCTCCAAGCGGTGGGCGACGACCCGGAGCGCCGCCGGCGGCTGGAGCTCATGCGCGACATGTACGCCTTCATGATGGACCGCTTCCCCCGCCTGCTCCAGGAGTGGGACGAGCTGAAGGACCGCCGATGAGGCCCCTGCTGATCGCGGTGGGCAGCCGCGGCGACGTCCAGCCGTACCTGGCCCTGGCCTGCGGGCTCCTGGCCGCCGGGCACCGTCCGCTGCTCGCCGCCCCCCGCCGCTTCGAGCCGATGATCGCCGCGCGCGGCGTCGAGTTCGCCCCGCTCGACGACGAGATGCTCACCCTGGGCGACTCGGTCAAGGGCCAGGGCGTGCGCGCCGCCATCACCGCCGCCCGCTCGGTCACGCCGATGCTCCGCCGCCTCCTCGACGACCAGGCCGCCCTCGCCGCCCGCCCCGAGTTCGACCTGGTCGTCTACCACCCCAAGTCCCTCGGCGGGCCGCACGTCGCCGAGAAGCTCGGCGTGCCCGCCCTCGCCGGGCTGCTGCTGCCGCTCTACCTGCCCACCTCCGCCTTCCCCTCGCCGATCCTTCCCGTACGGGTGCCGTCCCCGCTCAACCGGGCGAGCTGGCTCACCACCTCGGCGATCGAGGCCCCGTACCGGAAAACGGTGCGCACCTGGCGGCGCGAGAAGCTGGGCCTGACGACCCCCTACCGCTCGACGGCGTCCCTGATCAGGCAGGGCGGCGTGCTGCACGCCTGGAGCCCCCACCTGCTGCCCGCCCCCGCCGACTGGCCCGCCGAAGCCCGCCCGACCGGCTTCTGGACGCTGCCCCTTGACGACACCTGGTCTCCGCCCGAACCGCTGGCCCGCTTCCTGGCCGACGGCGACGCGCCGGTGTACGTCGGCTTCGGCAGTTCATACGGCGGCGACGCCTCAGCGCTGACCGCTACCGTGCTGGAGGCGATACGGATGACGGGCTGCCGCGCCGTCCTGGCCACCGGCTGGGGCGCCCTGCGGCCGGGCCGGCAGGCGGACAACGTCCTGGTGATCGAAGAAGCACCCCACGACTGGCTCCTGCCCCGCATGGCGGTCGCCGTCCACCACGGCGGCGTCGGCACGGTCGCGGCAGCCCTGCGCGCCGGCGTCCCGCAGGTCGTCCGCCCGTTCCTGGGCGACCAGCCGTTCTGGGCCGCCCGCCTGCACCGCCTCGGCGTCGCCCCGCCCCCACTGCCCGGCCGTCTCCGCCCCGAACGGCTGGCCGCCGCCATCACCGCCGCCGCGGACCTCACCCCGGCCGCCCGCTCACTCGCCGGACGGCTGACCGACGAACACGGCGTCACCGCCGCCATCGACCGCCTGGAGAAACTGCTGAACGCTTGACCCATGCGGGTACGCGATCATGTGGCCCATGCCGAACTCCCAGGGCCCGCCCGCGCCACCGCCCGGCCATTCCCGAACGGCCCGCCGCCTCGGCTGCCTGGCCCTGCTGTTGTTACCGTTCCTGCTGCTCGCGGCGGTCGTCAAAGCGCCCACCTGGATCGACGACTACCGCCTGGCCCGCATGATGGACCGCATCGAGAAGCATCCCCGGCCGCCCGGAACGGACTTCGAATACTTCGACCGGCACGTCGATGTGCGGGGTGACTCAGGCGACTGCTGGTACACCATGCGTTTCGAGATCTCGACCGACCGGCCCATCCAAGAGGTGCTGAACTACTACCGCCAGGCGAAAATCGAGGACCCCGACGGACATCTCGGCGACTACGACGTATACGCGTACACATTCTTTGACGAGCCCGGCACCTCCGAAGGAGGCATCTCTGATACAGAGCCGGTTATCATCCATCTGGCCGGCGAGTTCAGCGGCTCCCTACTGAACATGCGCTGCTATTGACGGTGGGGCGGCGGGTTTGGCGGCTTGGACGATCGCCGAATGGACGCCGTCACCGTGGGCGGTGGTCAGCGTGATGTGCACGTCTGTGAAGCCTGAAGCGGTCAGTAGCCGCCGGTACTCCGCCACCGGCAGCGCCCCGGCCGCGCAGCCGATCCGCTCTTCGACGGCCGCCCGCCGATCGGGGTCGGGTTCGCCATCCGTCACGACGTCGCTGACGCCGAAGCGGCCGCCCGGCCGGAGCACCCGGAACGCCTCGGCCAGCACCGCGGCCTTGTCGCTGGACAGGTTGATGACGCAGTTGGAGATGACCACGTCCACCGATCGGTCCGGCAGCGGCATCCGTTCGATCGTGCCGTGCAGGAACTCCACGTTGCGCGCGCCCGCCTGCTCGGCGTTGCGGCGGGCCAGGGCCAGCATGTCGGCGCTGGCGTCCAGCCCGTAGACCTTGCCGTGCTCGCCGACCCGGCGGGCGGACAGCAGCACGTCGATGCCGCCGCCCGAGCCCAGGTCGAGCACGGTCTCACCGGGACGCAACTCGGCGACGGCCACCGGGTTGCCGCAGCCCAGACTCGCTCGTACCGCCGCTTCGGGCAGCAGGCCGAGGTCGTCGTAGCCGGCGGCGCCGAAGCGGCCCTGGTCGAAGGCGTCCGGCCCGCAGTCGGCGACCGTCCGTCCGGCGGCGGCGTCGCGGGCCAGTGCGGAGTAGCGGCCGATGATCTCCTCGTGCGCCATGACATCGCTCCTTCAGCAGGTGGGCGGGGCCGGGGCGGGATTGCCCATGACCACGTCGGCGGCGGTCGGGAAACAGCTCACACAGGCTTCGTTGATCCGGTACAGGCTGGCGGTGCCCCGCCGCTCCACCAGCACGAACCGCACCTCGGCCAGGATCTTCAGATGGTGCGAGACGGTGGACTGACCCACCCCGGAGGCGGCCACGATCTCGCCCACGCTCATCGGCGCGCGCCGCCGGGCCAGCAGCGACACGATCTGGATCCGCGTCGCGTCCGCCAGTGCCTTGAACCAGCTCGCGTACTCCTCGGCCTCCGCGCGCGGCAGCGGCCCCTTCTCAGTATCCATCGACAATCGACGATATTAGATCAACTCGAAAAGCGGAAGCCCTCGAAGGGACGTGCTGCCGAACATGCGACGGTGGGCTCGCCGGGCCACGGCGTCCGCGTCCGGACGACAGCTATCCGTGGGTGGGTGTGTGCTGTGCCACCCGGTAAGTCAGCACGCGTCGGACGAGCAACTGCCGGCCGTCATCGTAGGCGCGTCTGGGGCCGGCGCCTCGCGGAGGAACCGGCGCAGGTACGGCGCCGGTCCTCCCGCGGCGAGATAGTCGCCGATGGCCCGGCTGCGCACGCCGACGGCTTGCACCAGGAAGTCCAGCAGCGCCTCGGCCGGTGCCTCACCTGCCTGCTGCCCGCGCCACTGCCAGACCCGCTCCTCTGAGCCATCGAGATGTGCCGGCCGCAGCTCCGCGCCACCGGCACGGATGGTGGGGGAGGCGACGATCGCGTTCTCCACCGCTTCGCTCCAGGTGGTGACCGTGCGCGGAACGACGTCCACGGCGAGGCCGATGCGATCGGCGACAGGACGAATGGTGGCGACAGCCTCCTGGAGTGCGGTGAGGGTCACATCACAGGAGCCGCAGGAGGACTGGCCCTCCATGTCCACCGTCCAGTACTCGACGGTCAGGCGCGTCATGGGTGGTGAGTCGCCTGCCCCGTTGAGGCGTGCTCCCTGATCAACGACTGTGCTGGTCATTGCTCTTCTCCTTCTGCTGTCGCGGCCGGCTCACACTGCTCGTTGCGGCCGTACTCGTCGTGCGCGCGGTCCAGAGCGTCGGCGATACCCCGGAAGACCTCGGCGAGCGCTTCGTACTGGATCTCGTAGAGGACGGTCCGTCCGGTCTTGGTCGCTCGCAGCACACCACCGGCGCGCAGCAGCGCCAGATGCCTGGACACCACGGACAGGTCGACGTCGAGACACTGCGCCAGCTCGGAGACCGAGCAGGCGCGACAGCGTTCGGCGAGCAGTTCGACCAGACGGACCCGGGTGGGGTCGCCGAGGACGCGGAACAACTGATGAGACAGCACCGCGCCGAGTTCCGCGGCCGCCGAGCTTTCCTTGCTCATTTGCACAAGTATGCAAACATCGACCCAGAGCGTCAACTCCGTTCGTCGGTGGCGAGGAAAGCCAGAGGTCGGGAATCGGTCTGGAACCGTGCCCGAGAGGGGAGGCGCATGAGCACATGCCCGTGGGCCGGATCGCACGCACGTCGGCCGCGTACGTGCCTCGGACGCGCGGTGTGATCGGGGCGGAAGCCGGTGGCGGCGACGACGCGGTCCGCGGCGAGCCGCCGTTCCGAGCCGTCTGCGTGCCGGGAGACCCGCGTCGGTCCCGCTCGGTCGAACGGTCAGCATGGTCGCCACCAGAAGCAGCACCAGAGGACCGTGACCAGAGGAGATCCCAGGTCAGAAGCCGTATGCCGCCAGGACCTTTCCGGCGTAGACGGCCAAGGGGGTGGCGAGGTGGGCGGCGTCGCGCGCCACGCCGCGCAGGGTGTTGGAGGCGAACGAGCGCTGGAACTCCAGCCCGGCGTAGGCCAGCCCGAGATGCGTGGTGGACAGGCCTTCGACCTGCAAGGGCCGGCCGTGGGCGTCGAGGGCGCCGAGCGGGCGCAGGTAGTCCAGGCTGGGCCGGTAACCGGTGGCGAAGATGACGGTGTCGACGTTCTCGCGGGTGCCGTCGGCCCAGACGATCGCGTTGCCGTCGAAGGCGCTGAACATCGGTCGCCGGTCGAACCGCCCGGCCTGGAGGGCGGTGGCGTAGTCGCCGGTGTCCAGGACGAGGGTGCCGGTGGCCAGGCGGGCCAGCCAGTGCGGCGGCAGGTCGTCGAAGCCGGTGGTGGTGTGCCAGTGGTGGATGTCGTGGCCGCCGACGATCTGCGGCATGAACTGGAGGGGCCGGCGGGTGGCGAGGGTGACGGTGGCGACCTCGGCGAGTTCGTAGCCGACCTGGACGGCTGAGTTGCCGCCGCCGACCACGACGATGCGTTGTCCGGCGTACTCCTTGGGGTTGCGGTAGGCGGCGACGTGGAGGGACTGTCCGGTGAAGTGTCCGGGCAGGTCCGGGATGTACGGGTTGCCGAAGGAGCCGGTGGCGGCCACGACGCCTCGGGTGTGCAGGGTGTCCCCGGAGCCGGTGTGGACGAGGAAGCCGCCCGCGCCGTCGGACTCGACCGAGGTGACTCGGGTGCCGGTGCGGATCTCGACGTCGAGGGTGGCGGCGTAGCTCTCCAGGTAGGCGACGGTTTCGTCGCGGGTGGGGTAGTGGTCGGGGTCGCCGGGGAAGTCCAGGCCGGGCATGGCGCTGTGGCGGGCGGGTGAGAACAGCGTGAGGCTGTCGTAGTAGCTCGCCCAGGAGCCGGTGGGCCGCTCGCCGGCTTCGAGGATGACGGGCGCCAGGCCGGCGTGGCGCAGGGCGCGGGCGGCGGCCAGTCCTGACTGTCCGCCGCCGATGATGATCGCGTTCATGCGCCGGATCGTATCGTCAAATCGTGAAATCAGGAACTGACAATATGAGGCGGTAGAGTCGACCCGTGGAGACGACGAACGGAATCGAGTTGACCGACGCCGCGCGCGGCTTCCTCAAGGCCCTGGCCAGCGACACCCGCCAGCAGATCCTCCTGCTGTTCAGCGGCGAGACCGAGCTGACGGTCGGCCAGGTGGCCGAGCGGCTCGAGCTGGCTCAGTCGGCCGCCTCCGCCCAACTGGCGACGTTGCGTGACAGTGGGGTGCTGGTGGCGCGGCGGGAGTGGAAGACCGTCTACTACCGGGTCGATCCGAACGGAATCGCGCGGGCACTCGCGGACCTGCAGGCGACCTTGCAGGCGTGCTGCCCGCCGGACGGCCCATGTGGCTGATTTGACAAACTTCTAACCAGAGCCGCATGATGGGCTCTGCTTAGAGGAATATCTAATCAGGAGCGGTGAACATGAGCGACGCATGCTGCGGCACCACCACGTCCCTGGAGAGCGAGCGGCCCGGCCCCATAGACGCCGATGCGCTTCCTGTGGTCGTCATCGGCGCGGGCCCGGTCGGTCTGGCCGCCGCCGCTCACCTGGCCGAGCGTGGCCTGGACTTCCTCGTACTGGAAGCAGGCGCGCAGGCGGGCGCGTCCATCGCGCAGTGGGGTCACGTGCGGGTCTTCAGCCCGTGGAAGTACGACATCGACGCCGCCGCCCGCCGCCTGCTGGAGGCGAACGGCTGGATCGCCCCCGACCCCGAGTGGCTGCCCACCGGCGCCGAACTCGTCGGCGACTACCTCGCTCCGCTCGCCAAGGCTCTCGGCCCGCGCGTCCGCTTTCATGCGAAGGTGACCGCGATCAGCCGCCTCGGCTACGACCGGGTTCGCACCAACGGGCGTGAGCACACGCCCTTCCTGATCCGGCTCGACAGCGGCGAGGAGATCCTGGCGCGCGCCGTCATCGACGCCTCCGGCACCTGGGCCACCCCGAACGTTCTCGGCGCCGGCGGCCTGCCCGCGCACGGCGAAGACCAGATCGACGTCGAGCACGCCCTGCCCGACGTCCTCGGCGCCGACCGAAGGCACTACGAGGGCAAGCACACCCTGGTCGTCGGCGCCGGACACTCCGCCGCCACCACCTTGCTCGCCCTCGCCCAGCTCGACGACACCGAGATCACCTGGGCCATCCGCGCCGGCGACGCCGCCCGCGCGTACGGCGGAGGCGACGCCGACGCCCTGCCCGCCCGCGGCGCGCTCGGCACCCGCCTGCGCGCTCTCGTCACCTCCGGCCGGATCACGCTACTCACCGGCTTCTTCACCCACGCCGTCGAAAAGGCCGGCGATCGGATGCGGGTCATCAGCCGCGACCCGTCAGGCAGTGAGCAGGACATCATCGTCGACCGCATCGTGGGGGCGACCGGCTTCCGCCCCGACCACTCCATCGCCGCCGAACTCCGCCTGGACCTGGACCCGATCCTCGGCTCCACCCGCGCCCTGGCCCCGCTCATCGACCCGAACCAGCACTCCTGCGGCACCGTCCCTCCACACGGGGCGGACGAACTGGCCCACCCCGAGCCCGGCTACTACGCCATCGGCGTCAAGAGCTACGGCCGCGCCCCCACCTTCCTGCTGGCCACCGGCTACGAGCAGGCCCGCTCGGTCGCCGCCGCCCTGGCCGGGGACTGGGAGGCGGCCCGCGACGTCCAGCTCGACCTGCCGGAGACCGGCGTGTGCTCCTCCAACCTGGCCGAGGCACAGGAGCAGCGGATCGGCCTGGCGACCGGCATCAGCGGCGGCCTGCTGGCCACACCTCTCCCGCTGGCCACGGCCTCCTCCGGCGGAAGCTGCTGCGGCTGAGTCGCGACCTGATACGACGTGAACCTTGCCGTGGATGCCACCGCCCCCGGGACCGGGGGCGGTGGCCGCTTCAGTCACGGGTGGCGCATCGTCGCCGCCCTCGCCGTCACCCAGACCATCGGCTACGGCGTGCTCTACTACGCCTTCTCGGTCTTCCTCGTACCGATGAGCCGCGACCTGCGCGCGAGCGGCACGCAGGTCGCCGCCGCACTCACCCTCGCCGTCCTGACCACCGCCCTGTGCGCGCCCCTGGCCGGCCGGTGGCTGGACGCCCGCGGCGGGCGCGGGCTCATGACCGCCGGTTCCGTGCTCGGCACCGCCGCTCTGCTCGCCTGGTCGCGCGTGGAGAGCCTGCCCCAGCTGTACGCGGTCTTCCTCGCCGTCGGCGTCGCCTCCGCGATGGTGTTGTACGAGCCGGCGTTCGCGGTCATCGTCACCTGGTTCGACAGCCGGCGGCGGGCCGACGCCTTGCTCGCGGTCACCATCGTCGCCGGGTTCGCCTCCTCGATCTTCCTGCCGCTGACCGGCCTGCTGGTCGAGTGGTACGGGTGGCGGCAGGCGCTCGTCATCCTGGCCGTGATCTACGGTGTATTCGCCATCCCCCTGCACGCCCTGATCGTCCGCCGCCCCAAGACCGCGACGACCAAGCCCACGCGGCGGGCCGATCTGGTGCGCGCGGCTGTGCGGGCCCGGCCGTTCTGGTTCCTGGTGGCGGCGTTCACCGCGCACGGCGGCGCGGTGGCCGTCATCGGCGTCCTGCTGGTCACGTACCTGATCCACCTGGGTCACTCGCCGGTGTTCGCCGCCACCGTCGCCGGGCTGCTCGGCGTGCTGTCGGTGACGGGCCGGCTGGTCACCACCGGGCTGCGCCGCCGCTGGGCTGCCGCCCCGGTGGCCGCCGCGGTCTTCGCCGTGCAGGGGCTGGGCGCGCTGCTGCTGCCGGTCGTGGGGGAGAGCGCCGCGGGGGCGGTGGGGTGCGTGCTGCTGTTCGGGATCGGGTTCGGCGTCGGTACGATCACGCTGCCGTACTTGGTGGCCGAGCGGTACGGCACCGCCGCCTACGCGAGCCTGTCGGGGCGGATCGCGATGTTCTCCGTCGCGGACAAGGCCGTCGCCCCGCTGGCCGCGATGGCGCTGGCCCAGGCGGTGGGGTACGGCTGGGTGATGGGCGCGGTCGCGCTGGCGTGCGTGGCCGCAGCATTCGCCCTGGTCGCCTACGATCGCCTATGATTAGACATCCTTCTAAGCAAGAGGTGTCTTCGATGACCGTCAGCCCCGTCGCGTGCTGTGCCCCCATCGCCAAGCAGCCGCTCGAGGAGTCCGAGGCCGTCGAGCTGGCCGCGCTGCTCAAAGCCGTGGCGGACCCGGTGCGGCTGCGCCTGCTGTCGATGATCGGCTCGCACCCCGACGGCGAGGCCTGCGTGTGCGACCTGACCGGGGCGTTCGACCTCAGCGCGCCCACGATCTCCCACCACCTGAAGATCCTCCGCAACGCCGGACTCATCGACGGCGAACGGCGCGGCACCTGGGTCTACTACTGGATCGTCCCCGCACAGGTCGCCAGGCTCGGCGAGCTGTTCAGCCCGATGTCCGAGCCCACGTCCACCGCGTGACCCGCGAGATCGACGTCCTGGTCATCGGCGGCGGACAGGCGGGACTGGCGGCAGGCTACTACCTGCGCAGAGCCGGAGCCGACTTCGTCATCCTCGACGCCCAGGAGCGGCCGGGCGGAGCGTGGCAGCACGCCTGGACATCGCTACGCCTGTTCTCGCCCGCCCAGTACAGCTCGCTGCCGGGCCGTATGATGCCCGTCCCGCCCGATGGCGGCTACCCGAGCGCGGCCGACACGGTCGCCTACCTCACCGACTACGAACGCCGGTACGAGCTGCCCGTGCTCAGGCCGGTCACCGCGAACGCCGTGCGGAGAGGCGATGGCCACCTCGTCGTCGAGACCGATCGGGGAGTCTGGCAGGCGAAGACTGTGATCAGCGCGACCGGCACCTGGTGGCGTCCGTACGTGCCGCACTACGCCGGTATCCGCGACTTCGGAGGCGAGCAGCTCCACACCGTCGACTACCGGGATCCGGAGCCCTTCCGCGGCCGCCATGTGGTGATCGTCGGCGGTGGTAACTCCGCGGCTCAACTGCTCGCCGACATCTCCACGGTCACCACGACGACCTGGGTGGCCCAGCACCCGCCGCGCCTGCTGCCCGACGAGCTCGACGGCCGCGCACTGTTCGAGCTGGCCACGCGCCGCCACCGCGCCGCCCTCGCCGGGGAGACCGTCCAGGGCATCGGAGACCTCGGCGACATCGTGGCCGTGCCGCCCGTGCGCGAGGCCCGCGAGCGGGGCGTGCTCAAGGCCGAGCCGATGTTCACGCGCATCACCCCGAGCGGCATCGCCTGGGCCGATGGCAGCGAACTGGCCTGCGACGTCATCCTGTGGTGCACCGGGTTCCGGCCCGCGCTCGGCCATCTGGCACCGCTGCGCCTGCGGGGTCCCGACGGGCTCATCCCCACCGAGGGCACCCGCGCCGTCGGCGAGCCCCGGCTGCACCTGCTCGGCTACGGCGACTGGACCGGACCCGCTTCGGCCACCCTCATCGGCGCCGGCCGGACCGCGAGAGACATGGTCGCCCAGATCAGCCGGTGAGCTCGGTGATGAGCTGCTCCACACGGGCGCGAATCTCGTCACGGATCGGGCGGACCGCCTCGATGCCCTGACCGGCCGGGTCGTCGAGCTGCCAGTCCTCGTACCGCTTGCCCGGAAAGATCGGGCAGGCATCCCCACAGCCCATGGTGACCACCACGTCGGATGCCTCGACGGCCGCCGTGGTGAGGATCTTCGGTTGCGCGGCGGCGATGTCGATGCCGACCTCCCGCATCGCCTCGACGGCGATCGGGTTGATCTGTTCCGCCGGGGCCGAGCCTGCCGAGCGGACCTCGATCCGGCCTGCGGCCAGGTGCGACAGCCAGCCGGCGGCCATCTGGGAACGGCCGGCATTGTGCACGCAGACGAACAGGACGCTGGGCTTATCAGGCATGTGCAGGCTCCTCGGGCTTGAACAGGCGTCGGCCCCACAGGCTGACGTAGACCAGGGCGACCAGGACGGGCACCTCGATGAGCGGCCCGACCACCCCGGCCAGCGCCTGGCCCGAGGTGACGCCGAAGACGCCGACCGCGACCGCGATGGCCAGTTCGAAGTTGTTGCCCGCGGCGGTGAAGGCGAGCGTGGTGGTCCGCTCGTACCCGAGACCGATCACGCGACCGGCCAGGAACGAGCCACCGAACATGAGGAAGAAGTACGCGAGCAAGGGGAGGGCGATGCGGGCCACGTCGCCGGGCCGAGAAGTGATCGTCTCACCCTGCAGAGCGAACAGGATCACGACAGTGAACAGCAGTCCGTACAGGGCGACGGGGCCGATCCTGGGCAGGAAGCGGGACTCGTACCATTCCCGGCCACGAGCGCGTTCGCCCAGCTTCCGGGAGAGGTAACCGGCCGCCAGCGGGATACCGAGGAAGATCAACACGTACTGGGCGATATCCCACATCGACACGTCCAGCGCCGCCTGCGACAACCCGAGCCAGCCGGGCAGAACCTGCAAGTAGAACCAGCCCAGGGCGCCGAACGCGACCACCTGGAAGATCGAGTTGAGCGCGACCAGGACGGCGCCCGCCTCCCGATCGCCACAGGCCAGGTCGTTCCAGATGAGCACCATGGCGATGCACCTGGCCAGCCCGACGATGATCAGACCGGTACGGTACTCCGGCAGGTCGGGCAGGAACGTCCAGGCCAGGGCGAACATCAAGGCCGGGCCCGCGACCCAGTTCAGGACCAGAGAGGCCAGCAGCATCCGGCGGTCCGCGGTGACGGTGTCGAGCCGGTCGTAACGCACCTTGGCCAGCACCGGATACATCATGAGCAGCAGCCCGAGCGCGATGGGCAGCGAGATCTCGCCGATCTTCACCGCTTCCAGGGCCGTGTCGAGGCCGGGCACCATCCGGCCGAGCAGCAGTCCGGCGCCCATCGCCAAGCCGATCCACAGCGGCAGGAACCGGTCGAGCGTGGACAGCCCGCCGATGATCGCCGGCGTTCTGGCTGTCAGGTCGGTCGATGACAAAGCTGCTTTCCTTCCTCAGACGGCGGCGGGGGTGTCGAGCAGCGCCGACAGCTCGCCGAGCCGTTCGGGGACCAGGCGGTAGTAGACCCAGGAGGCGCGGCGCTCGGAGGTGAGCAGGCCGACGTCCTTGAGCACCTTCAGGTGGTGGCTGATGGTCGGCTGGGACAGCTCGAAGGCGTCGTTGATGTCGCACACGCACACCTCGCCGCCTTCGTAACTGGCCACGATCGACAGGATGCGCAGCCGTACCGGATCACCCAGCGCCTTGAACACCCGCGCCAATCCGGAGGCCTGCTCGGCGTCGAGCGGCTCACGGGTCAGCGGCGGACTGCACTGCAACACCCTGAGCGGTTCCATTTCTTCTCCTCACCCAGACATCGACCTTAGTCTATATAGATGAATGTCTATCTATCCTCGAGGTGAGGCCCTTGCAGGCGAACTGGTCGTAGCTGGTGTGCAGGAACCGATCGATAGCCTCCGGGCCGAAGGTGCCCACTTTCACCAGGGGCAAGTCCGGCAGCGTCGTCCCGGGGGCCGCACCGCACCGCGGCGACCGCGCCAATGACCGCAACATGGCCGATCTCGCGGCGGCTGGCCCCTCGCCCGCGAAGGCCTGTGTGCGCCCCTTCCGTGGCAGTGGACACCAGCGGGTTCTCTGCACCGGTCGGAACTCCAGCGGTCGTGACCTGCATGGTCGAGCTCGGCGACCCGGCACTACCCGGAACCCTCGGAACCAGGAACCTGACCGGCACCGTCAGCAGCCCGATCGACCCCTTCCGAGCCAGGAGGGATCAACCATGAACCTGCACGACGACCGAGGGTCCGTGACGGCCTTCTCGGTGGTGTTCACCGTGGCATTGCTGATCTGCGCAGGGCTCGTCGTGGACGGCGGGACGAAGATCCAGGCATACCGCGAGGCGTACGCCGTCGCAGAGGAGGCCGCGCGGGCCGGAGCGGGACAGGTCGACGTCGACCGGGTCTACGCCAAGGGCGGCCGGATCGAGATCGACAGCACCAAAGCGCTGTCCGCCGCACGCGCCTACCTCGGCTCAGCCGGTCCGCAGGGAAGAGCCGCCATGGCGGGGGACCGGACATCCAGGTCACGGTCACCGTGTCCCGGCCGACCAAGCTCGTCTCCCTGATCGGCATCACCAGCGTGACCGCGACGGCCAATGCGTCGGCGCGGATGTTCCACGGCATCGAACAAGGACGACCATGACGCGCGCCCCCGTATAGACCATCAGGCCTGTCATGCAGCGAAGGGCCAGTTATCGTGATCGGGTATGAAGGCCCTCATCGTCGGCGGTAGCGGCCTGCTCGGTAGAGAGCTCGCCCGGCAATGTCTGGCGGGAGGGCACGAGGTCACCGCGACCTACCTGACGCGTCCGGGCGAGACCGCAGGCATCACGTGGTCGCCGCTCGACGTGCGCCGGCAAGAGGACGTCCATACGTTGCTCAGCTCGATACGTCCGGAGCTGATCGTCAACGCCGCCTCCCGCCGGGCCGGCTGGACGACGACCGCGGTCGGCGCTGCGAACGTGGCCTTAGCCGCCTCGTTGACAGGCAGTCGTCTGGTGCAGGTGTCGAGCGATGCGGTCTTCTCCGGTGCCGCCGTTCACTACGACGAGGCCAGCGTCCCGGATCCGATCACACCGTACGGCGCGGCGAAGGCAGCCGCTGAGACGGCGGTAGCGGCCATCTCACCCAGCGCGGTCATCGCCCGGACGTCGCTCATCATCGGCGACGGTGACTCCCCGCACGAAGCTCTGGTGCACCCACTGGCCACCCGACCCTCGAGCGGAGTGCTGTTCACGGACGACGTACGATGCCCCATCCACGTTGCCGACCTCGCAGCGGCACTCCTGGAACTCGCCGCCTCCGATCATCGCGGCGTCCACCATCTCGCAGGAGCCGACGCCGTCAGCCGATACGAACTCGGGCTGCTCATCGCCCAGCGCGACGGCCTCAACAGCCGCTTTCTTCCGTCTGGCCGGCGGGGGGACGCTGGCCTGCCCGGCCCGATGGATGTCCGGCTGGAATGCGCCCTGACCCAGCAGCGGCTACGGACGGAGCTACGCGGCGCGCGCCAGTTTTTGAGAAATCAGTAAACGTGGTCCAGCGCCTGCAACTGGAACGTGGACAGCACGCAGGTGCTCGTCGTAGGCACGTCGGAGGTGGCAGGGACGAGTGAGGGGTCGCGCCATCGGGTCTCGTGAAAGAGATCTGTCTCGGCCCCGAGGCGCCATAGATGTGTGCGCGGGAGCTTCCGTCTCCCAGTTGTCTCCCTGAAACGGGAAAAGGACCTGACCCGCTTAGCGGATCAAGCCCTCTACCTGTGTCGGGGTGGCGGGATTTGAACCCACGACCTCTTCGTCCCGAACGGGCATGACGCGTTCATCGGGCTCCCTGCTCGGATCGCTTCTGAGGGGTAAATTCCCAGGTAGAGGCCGTGATTCCAGTCCCCCTCAGTGACCATAGGTGCCCTGAGGTGACGCAGAGTCTCACGGTCAAACGACGGTCAAACGATCAAGGAGGTGTTCGGCAGCTTGGGATTCTCCCGAAAGCGACTCGGCCGGGACGGCAAGCCCCGCTACACGGCCTACTACATGGACCTCAAGGGCATGGAGAAGTCCGCCGGTACGTTCTCCAGCAAGAAGGAGGCCGACAGGGCGTGGCGGGATGCCGAGAGCCTTGTCGCGCAGGGGCGAGTGGGCGATCCGCGGCGGGGCCGGCAGACCTTTGAGCGGTACGTGTTGGACACCTGGTTGCCGAACCATGAGATCGAGGCCACCACACGCCAGAGCTACACCTACACGATCCACCGGCATCTGATCCCCGAGTTCGGCGCGATGCGGATGATCGACATCCTTCCTGAACATGTCCGTGCCTGGGTCGCGACCATGAAGAAGAACGGTGTGAGTCCGGCGACGATCAAGTACGCCAAGGTCCTGCTAATACTCCAGCCGCATTTAGTGATCGATGATTCGTCGCTGTCGCTGGTAATGGCAGCGGCGGGCGCGGGCTTGATGCCGACGTCGCCACTGTGACCA
>NZ_JBFAOH010000013.1:0-184511 GCF_040675175.1 Nonomuraea sp. NPDC049649 | reverse complement strand
AAGCCGATCATCGCTCGCCGGGGCACCCCGCACGGCAGCGGCCTGGGCGTGCATCGCTACGTGGTCGAGCGGACGATCGCGCTGCTGCACTGGTTTCGCCGCCTGCGCATCCGCTGGGAGATTCGCGATGACATCCACGAGGCCTTCATGACGCTGGCCGCTGCCATCATCTGCTGGCGCCGCCTCGTCCGCTGATCATTCTGTTAGGAGTTCTAAGACGAATTCAGACACGGCGATCCTCCATCGCTCGATGTGGGGGGCCACCCCGTTTTGGCTCGCCCAACATATGGGGTGCCCCTCCGTTTTGTCGAACTGAGAAGATTGCCCTCATGGCGAACCCCAAGACCGCACCGCAGCGATCGGACTGGCAACGCAACCATGAACGGCTCCTCGCGGCGGCCGCGGCCCTCGTCGCCCGCGACGGAGCCCAGGTCTCCCTAGAGGAGATCGCCCGCGATGCCGGCGTGGGCTCCGCCACCCTGCACCGGCACTTCCCCTCCCGCCAGGCGCTGCTCGAAGAGGTCTTCCGCGACACGGTCGAGCGCCTCCGCCGACGCGCCCGCGAACTCGCCGCCGGCGACCCCCGCACCGGACTCGTGAGCTGGCTGGAGGAGCTGACGATCGCCGCCGCCGACACCCGCGGCCTGCCCGCCTCCCTGTCCGCCGGAGCGAAAGCACCGGCCGACGACACCTGCCACGCCGTCGTACGCGAAGCCACCGTCATGCTGGTGGACCGCGCCTCGGAGGCAGCCGCCATCCGCCCCGAAGTCTCCCCGGACGACCTGCTCACCCTGGTGGAGGCGGTAACCCAGGCCACCGAAGGCGACCCGCCGACAGCCCTCCGCCTCCTCAGCCTCGCCCTCGACGGCATCCGCCCCTAGCCCGCGGTTCGACCGGAGCGGAGGGCGCTCGGCCTTTACGTCAGGGCACCCGCCAAGTCACGGGCTCGGCTCCGTCGGCGGTGGAGGAGAAGGTGACCGCGACGGGCTTGTCACCCTTGCCGACGAGGTAGACGCCGCACTGCCGGACGCTCTTGCCGGGCTCCACCATGCCGTAGGGCACGGACGATTCGCAGCCCTTGGGGCCCCTGCTGCCGATCGCGATGAGGGTGAGCGGGCGCAGGGTCTGGCCGCTCGCGGTGCGCAGGAAGACCGCCTTGTCCATGCCCGGGTACAGCTTGTCGCTGCCGTTGTTGCGGTACTGGAGCGTGACGAAGTACGTGGTGGCGGCCTTCTGCCTGGCGTTCAGTTTGTAGTCGGCGAGCGCGTTGGGGCCGGCCTCGCGCACGCTCCTCGGCTTGACGGTCAGCGGCACCTCCGTGTCCCGCGTGCCCTTCCACTGCACCTTGACCGACTTGTCCGGGGGAAGCAGGTTACTGCCGGCGTCGCCGCCCTCGACCTTCCACAACTGGACGCCGGACTCGTCGCTGTAGGAGACGGTGGCGGGCTTGGTGTCCTTGGGCAGCAGCACGACCCGGCACTCCGTCGCCTCTTGCCCTGCCGCCAAGTCGCGCGGAGCCTTCGTCCCGTTGCACGTCTCCAGCGGGCTGTCGCCGGGCGAGGCCAGCGGGTTGCCGCTGAAGAACGAGACAGGCGTGCCGGCGGTGCCGTCCGCGAGCGCCAGCCGGAAGTTGTTGATCACCTGAGCGCTCTTGACCTCACCCGAGCCGTTGTTGGCGATCGACACGGTGAGGTAGTGCGGCACCATCCCACGCAGCTTCTCGTCGAGCCGCACGCCCTCCAGGTCGTCGGCCGAGCCGAGTTCGAGCGTGGCCGGATGGACCGTCAGCTCGTGCGCCTTCTTGTCGCGGTCGGTGTACTGCACCTGCCGCGGCTCGGTATCGAGTGTCAGCGGCGTAGCCGTGGCGGCGGCGGCCGGCTCCGCCTTCGGCTTGTCATCGCTGACGTTCGTGCTGGTATCGGAGCCTCCGCAGCCGGCCAGGAGCAGAGCGACAACGCCCGCCCCGGCGATGGTAGTGACCCGTCGGCTGACGCGCTGCACGGCGACCCCCGTCCTCTGCAACCCCGATTACGTCGGGATTACCCTAGTACGCCGGTGACAGTTCGCGATCATCCGGTCGGATCCGCGCTGGTAGCGGCGCTGTCGAGCGGTGGCGGCAGATGAGAGTCGCCGGGATCGCCTCAGTGGGGCCGCCACATGCCGATGCGGGTCGGTACGCCGGGGGAAACGTGTACCAGCGGGTCGTGGCCGGGCTCGGGCAGGCTCGCCGCGCGCAGCAACGACTGGTCCAGTTCCAGCACCTCCCCGTGGTGCAGCGGCCAGGGCGGATGCTCCACCTCCGCCGTGACGGGCTGACCGGCGAGCTTCGAGAACAGCCGGAACCTGGCCGTTAGGAAATACGTCAGCTCGTCCCGCTCCTGCTCCGTCAGCGCCAGGCCGACCTTGACCTCGGCATCGCAGTGCGCTTCCGGGCCCGGCCAGATCCGGCGGCACCGGTAACGCCAGAGCCCGGCGTCGACCCGTACTGACATGTCGGACCAGTAGTACGCCAGCCCGAAGCCGGCCCGCCCGCCCAGCGTGGCGGGCAGCCGGCCGGCGTCGAGCGAGAAGAAGTAGACCCCGGCCCGCCCGTCCCTGTCACGCACGTAGGTGCGCAGGTTCGTCTCCGGGAACCTCGACACCCACGGCAGCACCGGCAGGCCCGGCGACCGCACGTCCTCCATCAGGAACGGCACCAGCCCCACCCAGGCGGTCCCGTCGAACGTCTCGACCGTCAGATGGTCCGGCACCAGGGTCTGGACCAGGGCCGAGGGGTAACGCCAGTGCAGGAACGTGGTGTTCGACCAGCGCTGATACATCACCGGCCGGTCGATGCGCGGGGAGGGCGGGGCTTCCATGACCGTCTCCCTACCCGCCCGGCGATCTAGTCGAACTGGCCTTGTCCGGTGATGCCCAGTTCGCCCGCCACGTCGTTCATGTTCTCGTAGCTGCGCTCCGGCAGCGACCGCAGCGCGGACACCACCGCGTCCGGCGCGAACTGCTCCTGCGCCCGCTCCACCAGCTCCTTCTTGTCCGCCGGGAAGGCGTGCACGCCGCTGATCCAGCGGGCCAGGTTGCTCCGGCTGTCCACCTCCTCGGCGGTCATGCCCTCCGGCGAGCCGGGCTCCTGCGCGCGCGGCGTGCCGGCCAGCCCGCCCTCGCCGGGCGCGTCGCCCGTCGGCTCCGGCTGCCGGTACTCCTGCGCCCGGGCGTCCTCGTACCCCTGGACGAAGCTCTGCGTCTCGTGCTTCTGCTCCTCGTCCACGCGCGGGCCGTGCTTGTCGCTGCCTCGCTGCTGGTTCATGCCATCATTCCTTCGTACGGTGTCAGTAGGGCCGTCCGGTGCCCTCGCCCGGCAGGTAGCCGCCGTTCCCCGCCTCGCTGCGGCCCGATCCGGCGTCCGGGTCCTCGGCGATGTCGGAGTCGACCCAGTCGGTGTCGCCGCTCAGATGACCGCCCGCCGGGACGTGCTCGCCCAGGACGCGGCCGTCGTCGTCCACCTCGCCGTGCCTCTCCTCGTCCACCGGGCCCTCCACGCGGAAACCGGGGTCGCCGCCGTGGCCCTGATCGTCGCGGGACGGCATCGGGTGCGGGCTGGGGCCGGCGACGACCTCCTCGTGGTCCTCGATCTCGTCGGTACGGGCGGACACGGCCTTCTCGTCGGACCCGGCGGTCACGCTGTACTCGTCGTCGCGCCCGGCCACATAGCCGGCCTCCTCCGCATAACCGCCCTTGTCCTTGCTGCTCATCGTGGTCTCCCTACTCCGGCTCGATCCGCATGGCGGCCTCTTCGGCCGAGTAGCCGCCCCCGTCCGCGCCGACGTCGCGGGCCACCTCGTCCGGCTCCGTGTCGGAGTGCGCGCCCTCGTCCTCGGCCACCAGGCGGCCCGCCCGGCTCGGGTCCACGCGCTCGTCGACTCCGCTGTCCGGCTGGAAAGAGGTGTCGAGGTCGGAGCCGACGCCCAGGCCGCCGTCCTCGGTGAGGGGGCGCTCATCGGGGTCCGGCTCCGGGGCCCGCTGCACGGTCACCGGGATGTCCGCGCCGAACGCGGCCTCCTCCTCCGGCACCTCGCGCTCCAGACGGCCCTCCAGGGACTCGCCCTGGATCTGCTCGTCGACCGTCGTGCCGTATTCGTCGACCCCCACCGGGTAGTCCGCCGGGAGCGGGGCCTCCTGCGGGTCCTCGGCCCATTGCTGCTCCGGCGTGCCGTTCTGGAGATCCGGGATGCCCTCGTCCTCGAACCGCGAGCGCGGATCGCGTTCTGTCACAACGTCCCCCTCGGTGCTTGCCGTCCTTCGCCCGCTACCCCAGACGACCGCCACCTCACGAGTGACCCCCCGCAGAAGCCGAACCCGCCGTAGGTGGTACCGGTGAAAGATGTGGGGGGAGGCCAACCGCACCCTCACGAACCCGCCGTATGCGGTGCAGGTGGAAGATGTGGGGAAGGACGACCGCACCCTCACGTACCCGCCGTAGACGCTGGTGGAGAGCGACGCAACCTCACGCCCCGGAGGGGCTCCACCAGAAGATGTGGGACAGAAAGCGACCCGCAACCTCACAACCCACGCACCACGGGTGATGTGGAGGACGACAAGCGCATCACGAGAGACGCTGGGCGGCGGTGGAACCTGCATGGTGGAAGGAGACAGTCGCCGCTCAGCCTGGAGGCGAGTTGGTCCGGAGGCCGACCCCGAGAGGGATCGTCAGCGGAAGGTGAGGCCTTCGAAGGTTCCGGAGGTGCGCCAGTGGTCGATGTAGGTGAAGAAGGCGGTGGCGCCGTGGGGGTAGCCGACGAAGAGGCGGCCGAGGAGGCCGGCGTCCTTGCCTTCGTTGTTGTAGTAGCCGGGGGTGCAGTCGGGGCCGCCGAGGATGCCGCCGGTGCCTGTGAGCAGGAGTTCGACCCAGGCGTCTTCGGCTTCCTTGGTGACTTCGACTTCGCGGTGACCGTGGTCGAGGGCGTGACGGATGATCGTCGCGATGGTGGTGCCGGATTCGGTGAGGTTGTGGGGGATGTTGGAGACGAGGTTCGCGCCCTGGGTGGGCTGGACGATGAAGGCGTTGGGGAAGCCGTGCACGTGGATGCCGTGGAGGGTGCGCATGCCCGCGGCCCAGCGTTCCGACAGTTTGATGCCGCCGCGGCCGATCAGGTCGTAGCCGGCGCGCCGGGTGAACGGGGTGCCGACTTCGAACCCGGTGGCGTAGATGAGGCAGTCGAGTTCGTACTCCCGGCCCGAGACCACGGCACCCCGGGCGGTGATGCGCTCGACGCCCTGGCCGTCGGTGTCGACGAGGTGGGTGTTGGGGCGGTTGAAGGCCTGGAGGTATTCGTCGTGGAAGCAGGGGCGCTTGCAGAGCTGCCGGTACCACGCCTTGAGCCGCCGGGCCGTCTCCGGGTCCTGGACCACGGCGTCCACCCGGGCCCTGATCTCGGCCATCTTCTCGAAGTCGGAGTCCTCGAACGCCGCCAGCATCCGTCCCAGGGTCCGCTGCTCGGCCGGCAGTTCGGCGATCTTGGCGCGGACCCGGCGGGCGATGTCGGTCCACCCGTCCATCACCAGGTCCTCGTCGGCGAGCACGCCGGTCTGCATGGCGGTGAAGTTCTCCAGCCAGCGCCGCTGCCAGCCGGGTGTCGCGATCGAGGCGAACCAGTCGGGGTCGGTGGGCTGGTTCGCTCGTACGTCCACGGAGGACGGTGTGCGCTGGAACACGTACAGTTCCCCGCACGCCCGCGCCAGATGCGGCACGCACTGCACGGCGGTGGCGCCGGTGCCGATGATCCCCACCCGCTTGTCGCCGAGCCGGTCCATGGGCGCGCCGGACGGGTCGCCGCCGGTGTAGGCGTAGTCCCATCGGCTGGTGTGGAAGGTGTGGCCGCGGAAGTCCTCGATGCCGGGGATGCCGGGCAGTTTCGGCACGTGCAGCGGCCCGATCCCCATCGCGACGAACCGCGCCGTGAAGGCGTCGCCGCGGTCGGTCGTGACGATCCACCGGGACCGGGTGTCGTCCCATTCCAGGCCGGTGACCTCGGTGTGGAAGAGCGCGTCGTCGTAGAGGCCGAAGTGTTTGCCGATGCGCCGGCAGTGGTCCAGGATCTCGGGGGCGTGCGCGTACTTCTCCGTCGGCATGTGGCCGGTCTCTTCGAGCAGCGGCATGTAGACGTACGAGGCGGTGTCGCACTGCGCGCCCGGGTAGCGGTTCCAGTACCACGTGCCGCCGAAGTCGCCGCCCTTCTCGACGATGCGCACGTCGTGGATGCCGGCCTCCTTGAGCCGGGCCCCGGTGAGCAGCCCGGCGAAGCCGCCGCCGATGAAGGCCACGGTGACGTCGTCGGTCTTGGGGTCCCGCTCGGTTCGCGGCGTGTACGGGTCGTGGAGGTAGTGGGAGAAGCGGCCGGTCAGGCGGATGTACTGGTCGTTGCCGTCGGAACGGAGTCGCTTGTCACGCTCTTCCCGATATTTCAGGCGAACGGCTTCCTTGTCCACAATGCTCCCTACGACCGGGATTCCAGAATGTCATTCCGGAAAAGCGCCCACAAGGCTCAGCGCGGCCGCGGCGTCAGCGTGTCCCGGGTCCACGAGCCGAGCACCAGCAGCGTCTTGGTGCCCGTCACGTCTCCTGCCCGCCGCAGCCGGTCCACCACCTGCTGGAGATGGCCCAGGTCGCGGACCCGGACGTGGATGAGCGCGTCCGGATCGCCGGCGATCGTGAACACCTCCTGCACCTCCGGCACGGTCGCCGCGGTCCGCACGATCTCGCCGACCGGCGTCGTCCCCGGATAGCTCAGCTCGGTGAACGCCTCGATCCCCCAGCCCAGTTTCGCGTAGTCGATCTCGACGGTGAACCCGGTGATCACCCCGATGTCCTTGAGCCGGTCCACGCGGCGCTTGACCGCGGCCACCGACAGCCCCACCTGTTCGGCCATCTCGGAGAACGTCCGGCGGCCGTCCTCCCGGAGCAGGCGCAGCAGCCGGTGGTCGATCTCGTCCACCTCTGACATGGGAAAACCCTCCTCATCGGCGCAAAGAAAGCAGCCGATACCGCCAACAATCTCAAACTTTTTGCGTCTTTCAACCTCTCAGCCGGTTGACTCTTGCGCGTTCATGGGCGCCGTTGCTGTGCTGGGAGTCACACCCCCTGCACGAAGGAGGTTCGCGTGAGCGTGACTCCCGTCGAGGTGTCGATCGACGACAAGTACGCGGCCGAGAGCGGCCGGGTGCTGATGTCCGGCATCCAGGCCCTGGTCCGCCTGACGCTGGAGCAGCGCAGGCTGGACCGCGAGCGCGGCCTGGACACCCGCGTCTTCGTCTCCGGCTACCAGGGCTCGCCGCTGGGCGGCGTCGACCTGGAGATGGCGCGGGCAGCGCGCTTCCTGGAGCCCGCCGGCGTGGTCTTCCAGCCCGGCCTGAACGAGGAGCTGGCCGCCACCGCCGTGGCCGGCACCCAGCTCCTCGACGCGGTGCCCGGCCGCCGTCACGAGGGGGTGACCGGCTTCTGGTACGGCAAGAACCCCGGCCTGGACCGGGCCGCCGACGCCATCCGCCACGGCAACCTGGCCGGCACCGCGCCGCTCGGCGGGGCCGTGGCCTGGATCGGCGACGACCCCGGCAGCAAGTCCTCCACCGTGCCCAGCTCGTGCGAGCCGATGTGCCAGAGCCTGTCGATGCCGCTGCTCGCGCCCGGCTCGGTCGCCGAGCTCATCGAGTACGGGCTGCACGCGGTGGCGCTCTCCCGAGCCAGCGGCCTGTGGACCGCCCTGAAGATCGTCGCCGACGTCGCGGACGCGGCCGCCACCGTCGAGGTCGGCGGCCCGTACGGCATCCCGGAGCCCGAGCGGACCGGCCCGCGCAAGCCGCCCGTGCTGGTCGGGCCCGCCTCGCTCGACGCCGAGCACGACATGCTCACCCGCCGCCTCGGCGTGGCCCGCGCCTACGCCACCGCCCACGGGCTGAACCGGATCGAGTTCGACGCCCCGCAGGCCAGGCTCGGCATCCTCGCCTCCGGCACCGGCTTCGCCGTGGTCCGCCGCGCGCTCGCCGACCTCGGCCTGGACGAGGACGCGATGGCGGACCTCGGGCTGCGGCTCATCAAGATCGGCATGCCGTTCCCGCTCGACCCCGCCGCGCTGGCCGCGCAGACCGCCGGCCTGGAGCGGGTGCTCGTCGTCGAGGACAAGGTGCCGTTCCTGGAAGGCCAGCTCAAGCAGGCGCTCTACGGAGGCGAGCACACCCCGGCCGTGCACGGCCGCGACCTGCTCACCGCCCGCGGCACGCTCGGCGCCGACGAGGTGGCCGAGGCCCTCGCCCGCTGCGTCGGCCCCGAGAAGCTGTCCAGGAAACCGGCCAGGCCCCGAACCCGGCGCACCCTGCCGCTGATCGCCGCGCGCACCCCGTACTTCTGCTCGGGCTGCCCGCACAACACCTCCACCCGCACCTCCGACGACACACTCGTCGGCGTCGGCATCGGCTGCCACGCCATGATCGCGCTGGACGGCGACGGGCGCGGCACCCAGGTCGGGCTCACCCAGATGGGCGGCGAGGGCGCCCAGTGGATCGGGCTGGCGCCGTTCACCGACGACCGCCACTTCGTGCAGAACCTCGGCGACGGCACCTACCACCACTCCGGCTCGCTCGCCGTCCGCGCCGCCGTCGCCGCCGGCGTGACGATGACGTACAAGCTCCTCTACAACGACGCCGTCGCCATGACCGGCGGCCAGCGCGCCGAGGGCCGCCTCGACGTGCCCGCCCTCGCGCACGAGCTCGCCCTCGAAGGCGTACGGCGGATCATCATCACCACCCCCGAGCCGGAGACGTACCGGGGAGTCCGGCTGCCCAGCATCGCCCGCGTCCGCCACCGCGACGAGTTCCAGGAGGCCGAGCGGGAACTGGCCGGGGTCGACGGCGTCACCGTGCTCATCCACGACGACCGCTGCGCCGCCGAGGAACGGCGGCTGCGCAAGCGCGGCAAACTGCCCGTCCCCGCCGCCAAGATCGTGGTGAACGAGCGCGTCTGCGAGGGCTGCGGCGACTGCGGCGACGTCTCCACCTGCCTGTCCGTGCAGCCGGTCGAGACCGAGTTCGGCCGCAAGACCCGCATCCACCAGCCGTCCTGCAACACCGACCTGAGCTGCCTCAAGGGCGACTGCCCGTCGTTCCTGCTGGTCGAGCCGGGCACCAGACGCGAGCACCGGGTGCCCGACCTGCCCGTCGAACCCGGCGAACCGGACCGCAAGGTCGGCGGCACCGTCCTCATCAGGATGCCCGGCATCGGCGGCACCGGCGTCGTCACCGTCTCCCAGATCCTGCAGATGGCCGCCCACCTCGACGGCCTGCACGCCGCCGGGCTGGAACAGACCGGCCTGGCGCAGAAGGGCGGCCCGGTCGTCAGCGACGTGCGCATCTCCGACCGGCCCCTCACCGGCTCGTCCCGGGCCACCCGCGGCACCGCCGACGTGCTCATCGGCTTCGACCTGCTCGGCGCCGCCGCCGACGCCAACCTCGCCGCCGCCGCCCCCGACCGGACCATCGCCGTCGTCAACACCTCTGTCGTGCCCACCGCCGAGATGGTCACCGGCCGCACGCCGATGCCCGGCTCACCCGCCGACGCGCTCGCCCGCATCGGAACCGCCACCCGCGACGGCCTCCACGTCGACGCGCACGGCCTGGCCGAGGCGCTCTTCGACGACCACATGCCGGCCAACATGCTGCTCATCGGCGCCGCCTACCAGCACGGCTGCCTGCCCGTCTCCGCCGCCGCCATCGAGCGGGCCATCGGGCTCAACGGGGCCGCCGTCGACAAGAACGTGGCCGCCTTCCGCTGGGGCCGCGCCCTGGCCGCCGACCGCGACGCCGTGCTCAAGGCCGCCGGCCTCACCGTCCCCGAACCCCTCGGGCTGGAGGAGGCCGTCGCCGTCCGCGTCGCCGACCTCACCGGCTACCAGAACGCCGCGTACGCTCGCACGTACGAGAACGACGTCCGGCGCGTCCAGACGCTCGCCGTCGAACGCGCCGGCCTGGAGGCCGGCACCCGCATCACGCTCGCGTACGCCCGCAGCCTCTACCACCTCATGGCCTACAAGGACGAGTACGAGGTCGCCCGGCTCCACCTCGACCCCGCCGAACGGGCCCGCCGGGACCGCGAGTTCGGCCCGGACGCCAAGGTGTCCGTGCTGCTCCACCCGCCGGTGTTCCGCGAACTCGGCCTGAAGCGCAAGATCCGGCTGGGCCGCACGGCAGGGCCGCTGTTCCGCGGGCTGCGGGCCGCCCGCGTGCTCCGCGGCACCGCCTTCGACCTGTTCGGCCGCGCCGAGGTACGCCGGGTCGAGCGGCAGCTCATCGGCGAATACCGTGATCTCATGGACGCCGCGCTCGCCCGCCTCACCCCCGGCAACGCCGCCGCCGTCGCCGAGCTCGCCGCGCTGCCGGAAAGCATCCGCGGGTACGAGGACATCAAGCTGGCCCGCGTCGCCGCCTACCGCGACCGCGCCGCCGCGGCCCTCGCCGCCCTCAACCAGGAGTGACCGTGACCGTTGACCGCCTGCTGCCCAGCCAGGACGCCCGCGACCTCATCGAGCTGACCCGCGAGATCGCCGACAAGGAGCTCGCCCGCCGGGTCGACGAGCACGAACGCGCCGAAACCTACCCGTCGGGCCTGTTCGCGCTGCTGGGCGAGGCGGGGCTGCTCGGCCTCGCCTACCCGGAGGAGTACGGCGGCGGCGGCCAGCCCTACGAGGTCTATCTGCAGGTCATCGAGGAGCTGGCCGCCCGCTGGGCATCGGTCGCCGTCGCCGTCAGCGTCCACACCCTCGCCTGCTTCCCCGTCCACGCCTACGGCAGCCCCGAGCAGAAAGCCCGCTGGCTCCCCGACATGCTGGCCGGCCGCCTCATCGGCGGCTACAGCCTCTCCGAACCCCAGGCCGGCTCCGACGCCGCCGCCCTCACCTGCCAGGCCACCCGGACCGGCGACGGCTACCGCATCACCGGCAACAAGGCCTGGATCACCCACGGCGGCATCGCCGACTTCTACGCCCTGTTCGCCCGCACCGGCCCCGGCAGCCGCGGCATCTCCTGCTTCCTCGCCCCCGGCTCCGCCGACGGCCTCACCTTCGGCCGCCCCGAAGAGAAGATGGGCCTGCACGCCGTCCCCACCACCACCGCCCACTACGACGACGTGCTGCTCGACTCCTCCCGGCTGCTGGGCGCGGAAGGCCAGGGCCTCCAGATCGCCTTCAGCGCCCTCGACTCCGGCCGCCTCGGCATCGCCGCCTGCGCCGTCGGCCTCGCCCAGGCGGCCCTCGACGAGGCGGTCGCCTACGCCAAGGAACGCCAGACCTTCGGCAAACGCATCATCGACCACCAGGGGCTCGGCTTCCTCCTGGCGGACATGGCGGCCGCGGTCGACTCGGCCCGGGCCACTTATCTGGACGCCGCCCGCCGCCGCGACGCCGGGCTCGACTACTCCCGGCAGGCCTCGGTCGCCAAGCTGGTCGCCACGGACGCGGCCATGAAGGTGACGACGGACGCGGTGCAGGTGTTCGGCGGGTACGGGTACACGCGTGAGTTCCGGGTGGAGCGGTACATGCGCGAGGCCAAGATCATGCAGATCTTCGAGGGCACCAACCAGATCCAGCGGCTGGTGATCAGCAGACATCTGGCCAAGTAGCCCTGACATGCGGAAACCCGCGACGGCGAATTGAAGATGCCTGCCTTGCAAGCAGAAGGTCAGAGATTCGCGGGCCAGAACCGCAGGCGGTACGTCTCCAGCCCTTCGGGTGGACGTTCTTCGGGGTATCGGGCACCCGGACCGGGGCGGACGCCGGCGCTCACGGACCAGCGGCGGGCCCGGCCGCGCAAGTCCATGATGTTGCCGGAGGAGTGACCCTCGGTTCCCAAGACTCGGACCTTGCCCGAGCTTTCGCGGTGCGGGCCCATTGAGCGTCGTCGGCGGGTGGCCGGCCGTCCCAGAGTTCGAGTGTCACGTCGACGGTGTGCCAGGAGTCGGCCAGGGCAGAGTCAGGCGGTGATGCGGTCCCAGGCCGGGATGGGCAGGACGATCACGGCGGCGGGGAAGAGGCCGTGTTCCTCCTTGTCGATGTGGTCGTGGAGCAGTTGGACGGCGTCGCGCACCCGGTCCCAGTCGGGGGCCGCCCGGTCGATCGCGGTGAGCACCTGGTGGATCTGCGCGTGCTCGCCGCACAGCCGGGCGACCTCGGCGGCGAGGCTGCCCTCCGTGCGCAGTTCGGCGAAGAGGCCCCGCTCCTCTTCGGCGGTGTGCGGCAGGAGGAGCGCGAGCAGCTCGTCGAGGAACTCGCGCGCCTCGTCGTGGGCGCCCTGGTCGACGGCCCGGCGCAGGGCGCGGGCGACCTCGCCGATGTCGGCGTGCTCTTGGGAGAGCCGCCCGATCAGCGGGAAGTCGCGGCATCCGCAGTAGTTGCACATCATGGCCTCCTCAGGCCTTCAGTCTCCTCGCGGGAGACCGCGCCGGGCAGTGACTTTGGTCCCCGATCAGGCCGCCGGAAGCCACAGGTCGGGGCCGAACACCTCGTAGTGGATGTCGCGGGGCGCCACTCCGGCCCGGATGAGCTGTTCGCGGGCGTCCCGCATGAACTCCAGCGGGCCGCACAGGTAGGCGACCGCCTGTTCGGGCACGTCCACGCCGGTCAGGTCGATCCGGCCGGGCCGGCCGCCGGTGCCGTGCTCGTACCAGAAGACCCGGTCGGCGGCGGGCAGCGCGTCCGTCAGCTCCTCCATGTCGCGGCGGAGCGCGTGGTGGGCGGCGGAGCGGTCGGCGTGCAGCAGCAGGACGCGGCGCTGGTCGGCGGTGAGCGCCAAGTGCTGGAGCATGGCGGTGATGGGGGTGCAGCCGATGCCGGCGGAGGCGAGCACCAGCGGGCGGTCGCCGTCGCCGAGCACCACGTCGCCGAAGGGCGCGGAGAGGGTGAGCTCGTCGCCGGGCTTGACGGTAGCGTGCAGCAGGTTGGACACCTCGCCGTCGGGTGCGCCCTCGCCGCGCACCCGCTTGACGGTGATCCTGCGCAGCCCGTTCTCGCCGAACCCGGAGATCGTGTACTGCCGGAGCTGGTGGACTCCGTCGGGCATGCGGACCCGGACGCTCACGTACTGGCCGGGCAGCGCGGGCGGGACGGGCTCGTCGCCGGTCGGGGCGAGCAGCAGCGACATGACGTCGGCGGTCTCCTCGCGCCGGTCGGCGACCCGCCAGGTGCGCCAGGTGCGGCCGTCGCGGGCGCCCGCCTCGGCGTAGATGCGGGCCTCCATCGCGATGAGCGCGCCGGCCATGAGCCAGTAGACCTCGTCCCAGGCGGCGGCGACCTCGGGGGTGACGGCGTCGCCGAGCACCTCGGCGATGGCGCCGAAGAGGTACTTGTGGACGATCACGTACTGGTCGTCGGTGATGCCGACGGCGGCGTGCTTGTGCGCGATGCGTGACAGGAGCGCGTCGGGGCGCTCGCCCGGGTTCTCCAGGAGCGCCTTGGCGAAGCCCGCGATGGATCCGGCCAGCGCCCTGCGTTGTTCGCCGCTGCGCTGGTTGCCCCGGTTGAAGAGGCCGTCGAGCAGTTCGGGGCGGTCGGCGAACATCGTGTCGTAGAACCTGGTGGTGATCTCGTCCAGCGCCGCGCCGACGACGGGCAGCGTGGTGCGGACGGTGGCCGCGCTTTCCGCGGAGAGCATGGAGGAACCTCCCAGATAAATTGGTATCTGAGATGCATATTATTTGGGCGGTTCCTCGGTCCCTCATTCGGGAGGGGCTGTCAGCGACAGCAGCACGGGCCCGGCGGAGCCCGCCACCAGCGAGGTGATCGTGATCTTGTCGAGCGAGGCGTAGAAGGCCTCCTGCGCCTCGCGGAGCGCGGCCCGCAGCCGGCAGGCGGCGCGCAGCGGGCACGGCATCAGCGCGTCCTCGCAGCCCACCACCTCGCCGTCGCCCTCCAGCCGGCGCACGACCGCGCCCACCGACGCGCCGCGCCCGAACTCGGTGAGGTGCAGCCCGCCGCCGCGCCCGCGCCTGGCCTCCACCAGGCCCAGCTCGCTCAGCCGGGCCACCGCCTTGGCGGCGTGCGTGTACGGGACGGCGAGCACGTCGGCGATCTCCCGGGTCGTCATCAGCTCGTCGCCTGACACCACGGCCAGGCGCATCACGATCCGCAAGGCGATGTCGGTGAAAGCGGTCAGGCGCATGACCCCAAGTTAGGCCGTCCCGGCGCGCGCTCCCACCAGGATCCGCTCGATCACGTCGGCCGCCGAGTGGTCGCGCGGCAGCCCGGCCAGGAAACCGGTGTCCTGACCGAGGGTGAGCAGGGGCGGCTCGGCGTAGCCGTCCGGGCGGTGCTGGCCGAGCCCGATCGCAGCGAGCAGCCCGTTGCACAGACAGCGCCGCCCCTCGGTCTCCTCGGCCGGGCGGCCCTTGCGCACGTACACGTCGACCGGCTCGGCGGGACACCGGTAACCGATCGCGCCGTCCGTTTTCTCGTACGGAATGCGCAGGTAGCCCAGATCGCACAGGCGCGGCCGGGCGTCGTAGACCGCCGGATCGGCGAGCGTGCCGGGCACGTCGGCGACCTTGAAGGGGAACCCGGTCGGCGAGGCCAGCGGGTCGTTGCGCACGGTGAGGGTGCCGTCGAGCGCGCCCCGCAGCAGGCGCTCGCGCAGCGCCGGGTCCAGTCCCGACTCCCGGCAGAGCGCGAACGCCGAGCCCACCTGGATGCCGTCCGCCCCCGCGGCCAGCGCCGCCGCCAGGCCGTCCGCGGTGCCGTACCCTCCGGCGAGCCAGAACGGCAGCCCGATCGCCGCCACCTTGGCCAGGTCCGGCGCGTCGCGCGGCCCGTACACCGGCTCGCCGCGCTCGTCGAGCGCCATCCGGCCGCGCGGCGGCGCGCTGTGCCCGCCCGCCACCGGCGTCTCCAGCACGAACCCGTCCGGGCGGGTGCGCGGCGAGCGCGCCAGATAGGCGGCCAGTACGTGCGAGGACACGATCGCCAGCATCCGGGGGCGCGGCAGCGGCGGGAGCGTCCGCCCGAACAGCCGGTTCGGCTCGACCGCCACCGGCCGGGGGTCGCCGTCGGCCACGGTGACGGAGAGCTCGCCCCGGCGGTGCGCGGCCAGCTCGTCCAGCAGGTGCGGGATCTCCGCCGGGATGCCCGCCCCGACCAGCACGTAGTCGACCCCGGCCAGCATCGCGCCGTAGACGGCGGCCGGGGTGGCGAGCTGGATCTTCTCCAGGTAGTTGACGCCGACCAGGCCCTCGTGGCCCTCCTTGGCCAGGTACACCTCGGCGAAGTTGGCCACCACGGTCAGCTCGTCCAGCGCGCGGCTCTGCCGCAGCCCGAGCCGGGGCACCGGCCGGTACGGCGTCCCCTCGGGGATGCCGCCGGGCACGAAGTAGCGCCGCAGCACCCGCGCGGCCACCTCCGGCACCGGGAAGGCGGCCAGCGCCCGCCGCAGGTCGCCGTCCGGATCGCCGCGCTGCAGCCGCCGGGCCAGGGTGAGGTCCAGGGCCGTCCCCGACACCACGCCCAGCTGCCCGGCACGGGACACCGCCCGCGCCAGCCTCCACCCCGACACTCCCACGCCCATGCCGCCCTGGATCAGGACGGGCGGGGCGCCTTGCGCACTCCTGGCCATGGTGGCCAGTGGATCATCGGCGGCGCGTGGTGCTGTAGGGGCCAAAGTCCCATAACGCCCGGGACCCCCGCCCCTACCGGGAGACCGCCTCCGATAGATGTCATGCTGACAGACCCCCTCGTGACCAGGAGATTCCCACGTGACCGTACGAACCGAGACGAAGCTCCCGGCGCCCTACGACGAGATGTTCGCGGCCTACGGCGGGGCGCTGGCGGGTGCCCGGCTGGCCGAGTCCAGCAAGTCCCGCTACCTGACCCGGGTGCGCGCCTTCCTGTCCTGGACCGCGCAGGCGTCGGCCGGCGGGCTGCTGGGCCGCGACCCGCTCGGCGACATGGCCGCCGCCGTCCGCGCCGCCCACGCCTACCAGCGGCACCTGCGGGACGGCGGGTACGCGCCGGCCACGATCGACGGCGTGCTGGTGGCGGTGGACGACTTCTACGCCCGGCGCGGCATCGGCGCCACCGGAGTCAGAACCTGCCGCGGCTAGCCACAACGACCCGGGCACCCATCAAGAGACAGAGAGGTCTTTCGTTAGTCAGGGAAGTCCAGCACCACGTACTCGTACTCGGCCGGGCCCGTGCGGTCGAAGGTCCGGTCGCCGTCGCGGTCGATGAAGACCGACAGGTAGACGTCGCCCTTCCACTCCCCGACGGGGGTCGCGGAGTCGCCGAGCTGGATCCGGGAGAACATGACCTTGTCCTGGTCCTCCGAATGCTTGGTCATCCGGGTGTCGATCAGGTAGTTGTGGCCCTCGATGTGGAGGAAGAGCGTGGCCGAGCCGTGCTCGAAGTCGGAGATGCCGGTGCCGGGGGCGTAGCAGGTGTGGTCCTCGGTCTTGGCGCCCTCCTGGATGCGGAAGACCGAGTCGTCGGTCCAGGCGCAGATCTGCACGGCCTGGTCCTTCTTGAGCGACGGGAAGCGCAGCTCGAACGGCTCCGCCTTCAGCGCGATGGTGCTGACGGGCGTCTCGGGCCTGGAGATCGTCATGGTGCTCGCCGCGCCGCCCTGCCACGCCTCGATGCCCAGCCGGGGCGAGCGGGTGATCTGGTTCGGGGCCGGTGAGGAGCTGCTGGCGGAGGCCGACGGGCTGGGGCTGGGGCTGGCGCTGGAGGTCGGGGTGGCGGGGGGCCGGTCCATGTTCAGCGCGAGCGTGACGGCGACGGTGGCGACCGCCACGGCCGCGGCGACGAGCGACGCGCCGATGACCAGGCCGGTGCGCTTGCGGCTGGGCTGCGTGGTGGGCGCGGCGGGCGGCAGCGACCCGGACCCCCACTGCTGGGGACCGCCGGACGCGAAACCGCTGGGCGGCGGGAGCGGCACGGGCGGCCCGCTCGGCGGCGGCATCGGCCCCCTGGCCGTGGGGAAGCCCTCCTGGCGCTTGTCCATCAGGCCGAGCAGCACCTGCTGGGCCGTCGGCCGCCGGGCCGGGTCCTTGGCCAGGCAGGCGGCCACGTACTCGCGCAGCCGCCCCGACAGCCGCCCCAGGTCGGGCTCGGCGTTGAGGATGCGGTTGATCACGGCGGGGATCGGCTCGTGGCCGAACGGCGGCCGCCCGTTGGCCGCGAACGCGATCGTGCACGCCCAGGCGAACATGTCCAGCGGCGCCCCCGCCGGGTGGCCCGATAGCTGCTCGGGAGACATGTACGCGGGGGTGCCGACGATCCCACTGGCCGGGGCGACGGTGCCCTCGAAGGGCCGGGCGATGCCGAAGTCGATCACCCGTGGCCCGTCGGCCGCCAGCAGCACGTTGCCCGGTTTGAAGTCTCGGTGGACGATGCCCGCGGCGTGGATGGCGCCCAGGGCGGTCGCGGTGGCCACGGCCAGCCGGTCCAGGTCGGTGCCGGTCATGACGCCGCGTTCGCGCACCGCCTCCTGGAGGGACGGGCCTCGCACGTACTCGCTGATCACGTAGGGCGGGTCGGCCTCGGGGTCGGCGGCGAGGACCGGGGCGGTGCAGAACGGCGCGACCTTCTGCAGGGCGGCGAGTTCGCGGTGGAAGTAGCGCCTGGCCTCGGTGTCGTTGCCGAAGTCGGCGTGCAGGAGCTTGACCGCGACCTGCTGCCCGGAGGCGGATTCGCCGAGGAACACGACGCCCTGGCCGCCTTCGCCCAGGCGGCCGTGCAGCCTGTAGCCGGCGATCTCGGTGGGGTCGGTGGCGCGGAGGGGGCGGACCCCGCTGATCGAAGGCATGGTCCTGATTGTGCCGGATGACCGGATCGCTGACTTGCAAGACGCTTGACGACCGACTCGGGCGGCGTTATCTTCATCCCAATATAAAGGAAACTTTACTATTAGTTTCCCTTGGCGCGACTCCCATCCCACCCCCCGTCCACCCTCCACACGGATGACGGAGCATCATGAAACACCGGATCCTGGCCATTCTCGCCGCATTAGTCATGCCTCTGACCGTGCTGGTCGCCGTCCCGGCGACGGCCTCCGCCTCCTCCGCCGGGCTGGCCGCGCTCGCCGAGTGGGCCCCGCACACCGCCTACACCGCGGGCCAGCGGGTCACCTACCAGGGCGCCGCGTACGAGTGCCGGCAGAGCCACACCTCGCTGCCCGGCTGGGAGCCGCCGAACGTGCTGGCGCTCTGGCTGCCCGTCGACGACGACGGCGGAGGCGGCGGTGACACGCAGGCCCCGTCGGTGCCGGGCAACCTCCGCTCGACCGGCGTGACCAGCAGCAGCGTCTCCCTGGCCTGGAACGCCTCCACCGACAACGTCGGCGTCACCGGCTACGAGGTCTACCGCGGCTCCACCCTCGTCACCACCGTCACCGGCACCAGCCACACCGACACCGGCCTGAGCGCCAACACCTCGTACACCTACACCGTCCGCGCCCGCGACGCCGCCGGCAACCGCTCCGCCGCCAGCGCCGCCGTCACCGCCAGGACCTCCACCGGAGGCGGCAGCGACACGCAGGCCCCGACAGTGCCCGGCAACCTCCGCTCGACCGGCGTCACCAGCACCAGCGTCTCCCTCGCCTGGAACGCCTCCACCGACAACGTCGGCGTCACCGGCTACGAGGTCTACCGCGGCTCCACCCTCGTCACCACCGTCACCGGCACCAGCCACACCGACACCGGCCTGAGCCCGAACACCAGCTACACCTACACCGTCCGCGCCCGCGACGCCGCCGGCAACCGCTCCGCCGCCAGCGCCGCCGTCACCGCCAGGACCTCCACCGGAGGCGGCGGGGGCGGGGACAAGCTCCTCGGCTACTTCGTGAACTGGGGCGTCTACCAGCGCAACTACCACGTCAAGGACATCGACACCAGCGGCTCGGCCGCCAAGCTCACGCACATCAACTACGCCTTCGCCGACGTGCGCAACGGCCAGTGCGCGCTGACCGACACCTACGCCGACTACGACCGCTTCTACAGCGCCGCGGAGAGCGTGGACGGCGTCGCCGACACCTGGGACAACGGCGCCCTGCGCGGCAACTTCAACCAGCTGCGCAAGCTCAAGCAGAAGCACCCGCACATCAAGGTGCTGCTCTCGGTCGGCGGCTGGACCCTGTCCAGCGGCTTCGGCCAGGCCGCGCAGAACCCGGCCGCGTTCGCCGAGTCCTGCTACCGCCTGGTGGAGGACCCGCGCTGGGCGGACGTGTTCGACGGCATCGACATCGACTGGGAGTACCCGAACGCCTGCGGTGAGACCTGCGACAACAGCGGCCCGGCCGCCTTCCGCAACCTCATGCAGGCGCTGCGCGACCGGTTCGGCTCCGGCAACCTGGTGACCGCCGCCATCACGGCCGACGGCACCAACGGCGGCAAGATCGACGCCGCCGACTACGCGGGCGCCGCCCAGTACGTCGACTGGTACAACGTCATGACCTACGACTACTTCGGCGCCTTCGCCGCGCAGGGCCCGACCGCCCCGCACTCGCCGCTCACCTCCTACAGCGGGATCCCGACCGCCGGGTTCTACTCCGACGCCGCGATCCAGAAGCTGAAGAGCAAGGGCATCCCGGCGAGCAAGCTGCTGCTCGGCATCGGCTTCTACGGCCGCGGCTGGACCGGCGTCAGCCAGGCCGCCCCCGGCGGCTCGGCCACCGGCGCCGCGCCCGGCACCTACGAGGCGGGCATCGAGGACTACAAGGTGCTCAAGAACCGCTGCCCCGTCACCGGCACCGTCGCGGGCACCGCGTACGCGCACTGCGGCAACCAGTGGTGGAGCTACGACACCCCCGCCACGATCGGCGGCAAGATGGGCTACTCGAAGGACCAGGGCCTCGGCGGCGCGTTCTTCTGGGAGCTCAGCGGTGACACGACCAACGGCGAACTGATCACCTCGATGCGGAACGGCCTGCGCTGATCCGCACCCGCTGACTGGGCCGGCTCCGGGAATCCGGGGCCGGCCCTTTCACGTCCCGCGGGTGACCAGGGACGTGGCGCCGGTGATGGAGCGCCTGAACCTGATCGGGCTGCGCGGCTCGGCGGGCTCCAGGTTGATCACGCGGGCGCCCTCCGGCACGTGCCGCAGGTCGTGGGTGATCATGATGGTGGTGCGGCCCGCCATCAGCCGCCGCAGCGGCTCCATGATGCGGGCGACCGTCGCCTCGTCCAGCCCGGTCATGGGCTCGTCCAGCACCAGCACCGGGGCGTCGCGCAGGATCGCCCGGGCGATGGCGAGCCGCTGCCGCTGCCCGCCGGACAGCAGCCTGCCCCGCTGGCCCACCGAGCTGTCGTAGCCGTGCGGCAGCGTCCTGACGAACTCGTGCACCCCGGCCAGCTCGGCCGCCCTGATCACCTCGTCGGGCGTGGCGTCCGGCCGTCCGTAGGCGATGTTGTCGCGTACGGAGCCGGAGAACAGCATCGTCTCCTGGTGCAGGATCGTGACGTTGTCGCGCAGGGACTCCCGGGTCAGGTCGCGCACGTCGGCGCCGTCCAGCAGCACGCGGCCCGACTCCGGGTCGTAGAACCGCAGCAGCAGTTTGGCCAGCGTCGACTTGCCCGCCCCGCTCGGGCCGGTGCACACGACCAGTTCGCCCGGCTCGACGGTGAACGACAGGTCCGCCAGCGTCGGCCGCCGGCGTCCCGGATAGGTGAAGGTGACCCCGTCGAAGGCGACCCGGCCGCGGCTGCGGGCCGGGAGCGGCTTGGCGCCCGGCCGGTCCGTCACCGTGGGCCGCACCCGCAGCACCTCGATGATCCGGTCGGAGCCGGCCGCCGCCTCCGACACGGTGAGCGCGATCTCGCCGAGGTTCTGCACGGCCGGGTAGAGCATGGCCAGGTACGCGGCGAAGGCCAGCAGCCCGCCGAGCGTGAGCCGGCCGGTGGCGATCTGCCAGGCGCCCACGCCGAGGATGATGATCAGGCAGACGGTCTCCATGACCTGCATGAGCGGCCCGTACACGCTCGACAGCCACGCCTGCCGCAGGTTCGCGCGCAGCCAGCCGCGGCCGGCGCGGTGCAGCCGCCGCGACTCGTTCGTCTGGCGGTTGTACGCGTGCACGAGCGCCTGGTTCGCCAGGCTCTCCTCGATGACGCTGTTCATGTCGCCGTTGCTGGCGCGCTCGGTGGCCGAGGCGGTGCGGAACCGGGACGCGAACACCTTGGAGGCCACCAGGAACGCCGGGAACAGCGCGAACGTGACCAGCGCCAGGTCCCAGCGGATGAGGAACGCGGCGGCGGCGAAGAACACCGCGCTCGCCACCGTGGTCAGCAGCTTGACCAGCCCCGAGCCCATCAGCTCCTCGATGGCCGCGATGTCGTCGGTCAGCCGGGCCATCAGGTCGCCCAGGCGGCGGTTCTCGGAGAAGTCCGGCGACAGCTTCTGCAGGTGCGCGAAGACGCGGTCGCGCAGGCTCAGCAGGAACCGCTCGGCGCCCACCGCGGTCGAGTATCCGCCGGCGATGGAGGCCAGCCCGGCGACGGCCGCCAGCACCAGCCACGCGGCGGCCGGCGTCCAGAAGGCCGACATGTCGCGGGTGGCCAGCACCTCGTCGGTGATGTGGCCGAACAGCCGGATGGCGACGACCTCGCAGATCGAGGCCAGCACCGCGAAGACCACTCCGACGGCGAAGAACCGCCGCAGCCCGCGGGTGTCCGGCCAGAATTCCCGGAAAGTACGGCGGAGGGTGACGGCCGGCGCCAGCGGCCCTCGCTCGCTCCGGTCGGACGGCTGGAGGGAGAGCCGGCGGGTCACCCGCCGGCTCTCCCGACTTTCCACTACCAACACCACCACCTGCGGCAGCAGCGGTGGCAACCACAGCGACGGTAGCGCTTGCGGCAGCAGCGTCGCTTGCAGCATCCGCTCGTAAGAGTCATTTCTGCCTCCTCCGAATCGACCACCCTTTCGGGCGGTAACCCCTGTATGCCCTCAAACAACCTCAGAAACATCCGTAAAGGTAGAATTGACCCATTACACCCAGCAAAGGACTAACAATCCCGAAGTGCCACAAACAGGTAGCAAATATCGAACGCGCGGCTGCTTTTCCTTCTCCGAAGCCGCCGCCAAGCTTCGGACCGAACGGGGTTCGGAATGTGAGGCGGATGTGACGGAGGAGACCCGCGTTCCTGAGCTGCCGAGTGTTCCCGGGGCAGATATTTGCGCTACGCCCCCGGAGAGGCCGTTTCAGCCCGTGCTGACCCGGTCCGCGCTCCGCGACGCCATGACCGTGACCGCCGCCAGCCCCGCCAGCCCCGCGCCCGCCAGGTAGGGCACCGAGACCCCCACGTCGAACAGCACCCCCGCGCCCGCCGGCCCGGCGATCCTGGCGAACGCGCTCGCCGACTGACCGGCCCCCAGCCGGGCGCCGCGCCGCTCCGGCGGGCCCGCCGCCGCCAGCATGCTCGCCACCGTCGGCGTGACCAGCCCGTTCCCGGCCGACAGCACGCACACGGCCAGCACGCAGAGCCAGGCCGGTCCCGCGGGCACGAGGGGCAGGCAGGCCGCCATCACCACCGCCCCGGCCGCCGCCACCTTCGCGTCGCCCCACCGCCTGGCCAGCAGCGTGACCGGCCCCGCCTGCACCGCCGCCATCGACAGCCCGGCGGCGGCCATCGCCAGGCCGATCGCGGCGGGCCCCCAGCCGTACCGGTCCCGGCCGAGGAAGGCCAGCGTGGTCTCCATCCCGACGAACGCCGCCATCGTCAGGAAACCGGTCCCGCACAGCAGCAGCACGGCGGTGCCCGGCGCGCCCGCACGCCCCCGCGCCTGCCCGTGCCGCTCCGGCTCCGGGAGCAGGAAGAAGGCCGCCACCAGGTTCGCGGCGGCCAGACCGGCGGCAGCGAACGCGGCAGCCTGGAAACCCCACGGGGACAGCGCCGCCCCCAGCGCGGGGCCCACCACGAACGCCGTGCCGATGGCCATGCCCAGCCGGGCCATCGCCCCCGTGCGCTGCTCCTCCGGCACCGCGTCGGCCAGGTACGCCTGGGCCACGCCGATGCTCCCGCCGAAGCCCCCGGCCAGCGCCCGGGCGGCGATCAGCCAGCCCAGCGAGCCCGCCACGCCGGTCAGGGCCAGCGACAGCACCGACCCCGCCAGGGCCAGCAGCAGGACGGGGCGTCGCCCGTACCGGTCGGAGAGCCGGCCGAGCAGCGGCGCGGCGAGGAACTGCGCGATCGAATAGGCGCTGACCGTGAGCCCGTACCAGAGGCCGGTGGCGCCCAGATCGGCGGCGAAGAACGGCAGCGCGGGCAGGATCAGCGTGAAGCCCAGCAGGTCGACGAAGACCGTCAGGGCGATCACAAGCTGGACCGGCCGCCGCATTCGGCACTCCAAGAAAAGGGGATCGGGATTCGGCGTGTCATGGTACAAGCCGGGTTCGGCCGTCCCACGGTCAGGAGCTCATGGGGGTGGGCAGCGACAGGCCATTGAGGCATCATGACCAGACGAAGGTTCTAGTCGCGGGATTCCGTAAAGGAAGAGGTATGGGAATGAGCCTGCTCGACGGCCGCGCGGCTGTGATCACCGGTGCGGCGCAGGGCATCGGCCTGGCGATCGCCACGGTGCTGGCCCGCCACGGGGCGTCGGTGGTGGTCAGCGACGTCAACGCGGAGGGGGCCGAGAAAGCCGCCGAGGGGCTGAAGGCCGACGGGCTGAAGGCGATCGCGGTGGCGTGCGACGTCACCGACGAGGCGGCGATGGAGGCGCTGGCCGACGCGTGCGCGGCGAGCTTCGGGTCGCTGGACGTCATGGTCAACAACGCCGGCATCACCCGCGACGCCACACTGCCGAAGATGACGCTGGAGGACTTCAGGAAGGTGGTGGACGTCCACCTGACCGGGGCCTGGCTGGGCACCAAGGCGGCGGCCCGGATCATGCGGGAGCAGCGGCGCGGCGCCATCATCAACATCTCCTCCATTTCCGGAAAAGCCGGAAACTTCGGGCAGACGAACTACAGCTCCGCCAAGGCCGGCATGGTCGGCCTCACCAAGGCCTCCGCCCGCGAGCTCGCCCGCCACCAGATCCGGGTCAACGCCATTCAGCCCGGCCCCATCCGCACCGCCATGACCGCCGCCATGCCGCCCGAGGCGCTCCAGAAGATGGTCGACAACATCCCGCTGGGCCGCATCGGCGAGCCGGAGGACATCGCCAACGCCGCCCTCTACCTCGCCTCCGACCTGTCCTCCTTCGTCACCGGGATCACCCTGGAAGTCGCCGGCGGAAGGCACATGTGATGCGGGTTTTCCAGAGTCTCGACGAGTTCGCCGCGCAGGCCGGGCAGACGCTCGGCACCGGCGACTGGATGGAGATCACGCAGGAGCGGGTCGGCACGTTCGCCGACGCCACCGGCGACCACCAGTGGATCCACGTCGATCCGGTACGGGCCGCCGAGGGGCCGTTCGGCGCCACGATCGCGCACGGCTACCTGTCGCTGTCGCTGCTGCCGGTCCTGGTCGGCCGGATCTACCGGATCGAGGGCCTGCGGATGGCCGTCAACTACGGGCTGAACAAGGTGCGCTTCCCCAGCCCGGTGCCGGTCGGCTCGCGGGTGCGGGTCACCACCGAGCTGCGGGAGGCGAAGGAGGCGAACGGCGGCGTCATGGCCGTGCTGGGCTCGACCATGGAGGTCGAGGGCCGGAAGAAACCGGCCCTGGTGGCCGAGACGATCTCGCTCTACTACCCCGCGGACTGAGACCCGTACTCCTCCAGCAGGCGGCGGCCGATGATCATGCGCTGGATGTCGGCCGTGCCCTCCCCGATGAGCAGCATCGGGGCCTCCCGGTAGAGGCGCTCGATCTCGTACTCGGTGGAGTAGGCGTAGCCGCCGTGGATGCGGAACGCCTCCTCGACCACCTCCTTGCAGTACTCGGAGGCGAGGTACTTGGCCATCCCCGCCTCCAGGTCGTTGCGCTGCCCGGAGTCCTTCCTCCGGGCGGCCATGACCGTCAGCTGGTGCGCGGCCTCGATCTTGGTGGCCATGTCGGCGAGCCTGAACTGCACGGCCTGGTGGTCGGCGATCCGCTTGCCGAACGTCCGGCGTTCCTGCGCGTACCGGACCGCCAGCTCGAAGGCGCGCAGCGCGACCCCGCAGCCGCGGGCGGCGACGTTGACCCGGCCGACCTCGACGCCGTCCATCATCTGGTAGAAGCCCCGCCCGGGGGTGCCGCCGAGCACCTGCGCGGCGGGGATGCGGTAGCCGTCGAAGAGCAGCTCGGTGGTGTCGACGCCCTTGTAGCCCAGCTTGGAGATCTTGCCCGGGATGGTGAGCCCCGGCTGGACCTCGCCGTATCCGGGCTCCTTCTCGACCAGGAACGCGGTCATGTTCCGGTAGACCGAGTCGGCCCCCTCGTCGGTCTTGACCAGCACGGCGACCAGGCCGGCGGTGGCGCCGTTGGTGAGCCACATCTTCTGCCCGTCGATCACGTACCCGTCGCCGTCGCGGGCGGCCCGCGTGGTGATCGCGGAGACGTCCGACCCGCAGCCGGGCTCGGACATGGAGAACGCGCCGCGCATCTCGCCGGCGGCCATCCGGGGCAGGTAGCGGCGCTTCTGCTCGTCGGTGCCGTGCTGCATGATCATGTACGCGACGATGAAGTGGGTGTTGACGATGCCTGACACGCTCATCCAGCCCCGGGCGATCTCCTCCACGGCCAGGGCGTAGGTCAGCAGCGACTCGCCGAGCCCGCCGTACTCCTCGGGGATGGTGAGCCCGAACAGCCCCAGCTCCCGCATCCCGTCGACGATCTCCTGCGGGTAGGCGTCCTCGCGTTCCAGCCGCTGGGCCACGGGCAGGATCTCCTTGTCCACGAACTCCCGGACCGTGCGGAGAATCTCCTGCTGGACGTCGGTGAGCCCGTCGGTCTGCGCGAGCCGCCGCATGGCGTACCTCCTCGTCGATTTGTACGGCCATATTTACCCACAGGGCTGGTACGAGCGACAAGGCATGGTTGACACCCATGTGACGGACAGGTTTTCATTTGGCCGTACATTCGGGAGGTGGCGATCGTGGACGGCCCGTACTTCGAGGACCTGCGCGCCGGGATGCGGTTCGACGCCCCGGCCGTCACGCTCACCGAGGGCCTGGCGGCGGCGCACCGGGCGATCGTCGGCTGCCGGCTGCCGCTCGCGCTCGACCACGGCCTGTCGCGCCGGGTCACCGGCGGGGTGCTGGCCGCGCCCAACCTGGTCTGGGACGTCGCGATCGGCCAGTCCACGGTGGTCACCCACACCGTGGTGGCCAACCTGTTCTACCGGGGCGTGGTGTTCCGGCGGGCGCCCATGATCGGCGACACGCTCACGACGGTGACGGAGGTGGCCGGTTTGCGGCAGAACTCGCGCCGCCCCGGCCGCGCGCCGACCGGGCTGGCCGCGCTCCGGATCAGCACCGCCGACCAGGAGGGCCGCCCGGTCCTGGACTTCTGGCGGTGCGCGATGCTGCCGCTGCGCGACAGCGGCCTCGACACCGGCCACGCCGACGACCTGTCGGCGATCGGCACCGCGCCGACCCGCGACGAGCTGGCCGCGGTGACGGCGGCCTGGGACCTGGACGCGCACCCCGGAGCAGGCCGCCCCGAGGCGGGTGAGGTGTTCGAGGTGGCGGGCGGCGACGTGGTCACGTCCGCGCCCGAGCTGGCCCGGCTCACGCTCAACGTCGCCCGGGTCCACCACGACGCGGGGGCGGGCGAGCGGCTGGTGTACGGCGGGCACACCATCGGGATCGCGCTCCACCAGGCCGTGCGGGCGCTGCCGTCACTGGTCACGGTCGTCGGCTGGCACGGCTGCGACCACCTGGGCCCGGTGCGCGAGAACGACACGCTCACCAGCACCGTCGAGGTCGAGCGGCTGGAGCCGCTGCCGTCCGGCACGCTGGCCCACCTGCGCTCGCGGGTGCGCGCCAACCGGGCGGCGGACGTGCTCGACTGGCGGTTCGCGGCGGTGCTGGCGTGACCCGGGAGAGCGGCTACCGCGCCCTCGCCCGGCAGGTCCGCGCCGACGTCCTGGCGGGCCGCTACGCGGACGGGCGGCGGCTGCCCACCGAGGCCGAGCTGGCCGAGCGGCACCGGGTGAGCAGGCAGACGGTCCGCCGCGCCTTCCAGGACCTGGTCGCCGAGGGGCTGGTCTACCGGGTCCCGGGCAGGGGCACGTTCGCCCGGCCCCGGGAGTGCGGCTACCTGCGCCAGTTCGGCTCGGTCGAGGACCTGATGGCGCTCTCGGTGGACACCCGGATGGACATCACCGTGCCGCTGCACCGGCGGGTGGACGTGGCGGCGGCCGGGCGGCTGCGGCTGACCGGCGACGCGGTGAGCAGCGTGGCGTTCCGGCGGCTCCACGACGGGGTGCCGTTCTGCCTGACCACGGTGTGCCTGCCGCCGCACGTCGGCGCGCTGCTGCGGGACGTGCCGGAGCTGGCGGCCGAGGGCGCCTCCAGCGCGGCGACGGTCATCGGGCTGCTCGACACCCGGCTCGCCGCGCCCATCGCGGAGGCCGACCAGAGCATCACGGTCGCGGCGGCCGACCCTCCGGCGGCCCGCCACCTCGGCTGCGCGCCCGGCCATCCGCTGCTCCGGATCGACCGGCTCTACCGCGACACCGAAGGGACCCCGGTCGAGCTGGCCGTCAGCCTCTTCCTGCCCGAGCAGTACTCCTACCGCACCCGCCTGCGCCGCAGCGTCACCTGACCGGTCAGAGACGGCGCGGGGTCTGCCGGTGGATCGAGGTGAGCACACCCGCCGCGGCCAGGCAGGCGACCACGGACGATCCCCCGTACGAGACGAACGGCAGCGGGACGCCGACGATCGGCGCCAGGCCGATCACCATGCCCACGTTGATGAACGTCTGCGCGCCGAGCCAGCAGGCGATCCCGGCGGCGGCGAGCGTCCCGTACGGCGAGACCGCCTGCGACGCGATGCGCAGCGCCCGCCAGAGCACCAGCCAGAGCAGGACCAGGATCAGCGCCGACCCGGCGAAGCCGAGCTCCTCCCCCGCCACCGTGAAGACGAAGTCCGTGTGCTGCTCGGGCACGAACCGCCCGGCCGTCTGGTCGCCCTGGAACAGCCCCCGGCCGAACGCCCCGCCGGAGCCGACCGTCACCAGCGCCTGCGCGGCGTTGTAGCCGGCGCCCTGCGGGTCGGCCATCGGGTCGGCGAAGGTGAGCAGCCGCGCCACCTGGTGCGGCTTGAGCAGGCCCAGGAACCAGGCCGCCACCGCCGCCGCCAGGCCCGCCCCCACCAGGAGCAGCAGCCACCGCCAGCGCACCCCGGCGACCAGCAGCATGCCGAACACGGTCACCACGATGATCGCGGCGGTGCCCAGGTCCGGCTGGAGCATGATCAGCCCGAGCGGCACCGCGGCCGCCGCCAGCGCCAGCCCGAGCTGGACGCCGCGCGGGCGCCGGTCCCCGCCGGGCCGCTCGCCGAGCAGGGTGGCGAGCGTGAGCACCAGCACCGGCTTGGCCAGCTCCGACGGCTGCGCCTCCAGCCCGCCGACCGCCAGCCAGGACTGCGCGCCGTTCACGGTCTTGCCCAGCGGGGTCAGCACGGCCGCCAGCGCCAGACAGCTCCCCAGGTAGGCCAGGGGTGTCCAGGTGCGCAGCGTGCCGTGGTCGGCGAGCCCCACCGCGACCATCACGGCCAGCCCGACCAGCACGTTCAGGGCCTGCCGCTTGAGGTACGTCTGCGGGTCACCCCCGTCGACCAGCAGCCGCGGCTGGGTCGCGGACCACACCAGGAGCACGCCGAGCACGCAGAGCGCGACGACCACGGCCAACAGCCGCCAGTCCAGCCGCCGCCACGCCCCGCCCGGCGACCTGCCCCGGAAATCGAGCTCACCCGTGACCCTGCCCAGCAGCCGGCTGTCGAACGATCCGCTGCGGAACGCCGTCAAAACCTCTTCTCCTTCGGCAACGCCGCCTTCTTCCCTTCCAGGCCGTACATGCCGGACCAGATCTCGCGGACCGCCGGGGCCGCGGCCTCCCCGCCGGCTCCGCCCTCCGACACCACGACGACGACCACGTACCGGGGGTCGTCCGCGGGCGCGTACGAGGCGAACCAGGAGGTGTCGGTCTCCCCGAACGCCTCCGCCGTGCCGGTCTTGCCGGCGACGGCCAGCTTCCCGAACGGGAAGCCCGCGAAGGCGCCCGCCGCCGTGCCCGACCTGGGCACCTCGGCGAGCGCGTCGCGCATGTAGGCCAGCGTCTTCTTCGCCACCGGCAGCCGCCCCGCCTCCGGCGGCTCGATCGTGCGCAGCACCCGGCCGTCCGGGCCGCGCACCTCCTTGCCGACGCGCGGGCTGAACAGCGTGCCGCCGTTGGCCAGCGCCGCGTACGCCCTCGCGAGCTGCAACGGGGTGACCAGCACGTCGCCCTGGCCGATGGAGAAGTTGGCCGCGTCACCGGCCCCGTACACGTAGCCCCGCGCGCAGTTCTCCTTCGCGATGGCCTTCAGGTACGCGGCCCGCGCCGGGTCGGTCTCGGCCACCCGGGGGTAGCCCTTGCGGGCCGCCCGGCACGTGTCGGCCTTGGTCTGCTCCCAGAACTTCCGCTTCCACGCCTTGTCCGGCACCCGTCCGGCGGGCTCGCCCGGCAGGTCGATCCCGGTGGGCGCGCCGAACCCGAACGCGCGGGCCATCTCCTGCATCGGCTCCGTGCCCCGCTGCCACATCTGGTGCGCGAACCGGTAGAAGATCGTGTCGCAGGACACCACGAGGGCGCGGTGCAGGTTCATCGGGCCGTGGTTGACGCCGCGGAAGTTGCGGAACTCGCGGTCGCCGATCCGGTACGAGCCGGAGCAGTCGTAGCTGCCGCGCGGATCGTAACCGTCCTCGGCCGCGGCGGCCGTGGAGACGATCTTCCAGGTGGAGGCGGGCGGCCACTGCCCCTGCAGCGCCCTGGACATCAGCGGCGCGTTCCCGCCGGTGAGCCTGCGGTAGGCGGACTCGGCGATGCCGCCCGTCCACACCCCCGGGTCGTAGCCGGGGTAGGAGGCCATCGCGACGACGCGGCCCTCGCGGGCGTCCAGCACCACCGCCGCGCCGGACTCCGCCTTGCGGGCGGCCCGCCGCAGCGCCCGCTCCACCACCCGCTGCACGTCCGCGTCCAGGCTGGTGACCAGCGTCGCCCCGGCCGTGGGCTGCTGCTCGCGCACCGTACGCAGGACCTGGCCCTCGCTGTCGACCACCACCTCGCGCCGGCCCGGCGTGCCGCGCAGCTCCTCCTCGTACGCCGCCTCCAGGCCGTCCTTGCCGACCAGCGTGAGACCGCTCGGATGGTCGCCGTCGCCCGGCGCGACGTAGCCGAGCACGTGCGCGGCCAGCTTCCCGTACGGATGGTCACGCACCGGCTGCGGCTCGGCCGTCACCGCCGGGAACGCCTCCGGTCGCTCCAGGATCTGCGTCGCCACCCGCTCGTCCACGCCCTCCGCCACGGGGATCGGCTGGTACGGCGAGCCCGCCCAGCACGGGCCCTCCACCCCCGGCCCGCACAGCCGCACCCGGTCGGCGATCTCCCGGTACGGGCGGTCCAGCGTCTTCGCCAGCCGCCGCAGCACGCTCTCGCCGCCGCTAGGCAGCCGGCGCAGCGCCGCGCGGTCCACCGCGACCGTCATCGCGGTGCGGTTGCGCACCAGGGGGCGGCCCCGGTCGTCAACGACGCGCCCCCGCACCGGCGGGATGGCGATGTGGCGTACGTGGTCGGCGGCGGCCACGCCGGCGTAGCGGCGGCCGTCCGTGATCTGCACCTGCCACAGGCGTCCGAGCAGGGTCAGGAAGAGAAGGGCCACCATCACGTGCACCAGCAGCAGGCGGGAGGGTGATCGACTTCGCATCCGTGGTCCTCATGATCCGGAAGGGATCCCGGCGGCGCCGGGTGAGCAGCACCCACACCACCGGGGCCAGCGACAACGTGTACGGGAGAGCGGCGAACGGCGGCGGATCCGGCGCGGGCCACCAACCCCCCGGCGCGGCGACCGCCATCGCCCCGACCAGGACCCCGGCAGGCACCCGTGCCAAGACGGGCAACCTGGTGAGGAGCCCGCACGCGTACCCCGCCAGACAGAGCACCAGCGCCGTACGCCCCGCAGGCGGCACCGCGGGCGGCACCACATCGGCGACCAGCCCCACGGCGAACCCCGTGACACTCCCCGTCACCGGCCCGAACGCCAGCCCGGCCACCACCGCCACCAACATCACCAGATCCACCCCGAACGGCAGCCCGGCCACGACGGTGACCTGCAACACCGGCACCAGCAGCACCAGCAACCCCAGCCGCCGCACCGGCGGCTCCCCCGCCGGAATCGCCTCCCCCACCCACCCGCTATCACGCCGCAGCCGCAACAACCTCACCTCCGTGGCCACACCCCAGGAAGAGAGGACGTCGACCCCCGGCCGTGTGCCGGGGAGAGCTCTTGTCACTTGGCATCGGCACGTCCCTTTTCGCTGGCGGTGATCACGCCGACGATGTCGAGCGTGCTGAAGTCGACGGCCGGGCGGACGAGGGCGGTCCGGGTGAGCTGGTCCTTCGGCGGCTCGACCTCGACGATCTCGCCCACCGGGATCCCGGGCGGGTACGGGCGGGAGCGGCGGGAGCCGAGGGTCTCCACCGGCTGCCCGGGTTCGAGGCCGGCGTCGGCGTCGAGGAGGCGGAGCCGCAGCAGGCCGTCGTGTTGGGCGCCGCGGACGCTGCCGATCTCGCGCGACCCGGTCATGCGGACGCCGATGCCCGCGGACGGGTCGGTGGGCAGCATGACCGTCGAGACCGCGGGCCCGGCCGTGACGATCCGCCCGGCCAGCCCGTCGGCCGTCACCACCGCCATGTCCTCCCGCACCCCGTCGCGGGTGCCGGCGTCGATGGTGACCGCGTCCCCTCGTACGGCGATCACCCGGGCGCTGACCAGGGAAAGCCCCGGATGCGCGGCACGGACGGCGGCGCGCTGGTCCTGGGCGGAGCGCTCGGCGCGCGAGGCCCAGAGCGCGGCGGCCAGTTCGGCGTTCTGTTTCTCCAGTTCCCTGACGCGGTCGTCGCCGGGTTTGGCCGCGGCGAGCGCCTGCTGGGCGGGGCCGGTCACGGCGGCGCCCGCGGTGCGCAGGGCGGAGGCGTCGCCGCGCAGGTCGACGGCGATCAGCACGGCGGCGGCGACGACGAGCAGGGCGAGGACACGGAAGGGGCGCGGGCGCATGTCCGTTCTCCGGAAAGGTCGGGGGTCAGCGGCGGGGTTCGGGCATCAGGACGTTCTGGAGGCTGTCGAACTCCTCCACGCACCGCCCCGTGCCGAGCGCCACCGAGTGCAGCGGGTTCTCCGCGGTCGTGATCGGCATGCCGGTCGCCTCGCCGAGCCGCCGGTCCAGGCCGCGCAGCAGCGCGCCGCCGCCGGTGAGCGTGATGCCGGTCTTGACCAGGTCACCGGCCAGTTCGGGCGGGCACTGGTCGAGCGCGGTCTGGACGGCGTCCAGGATGGCGTGGACCGGTTCCTCGATGGCCTCGCGGACCTCGCCCGCCGACAGGGTGACGGTCCTGGGCAGGCCGGTCACCAGGTCGCGCCCGCGCACTTCGGCCGTGGGCTCGTTCTCCTGCGGCCAGGCGAACCCGAGCTCCATCTTGACCTGCTCCGCCGTACGCTCGCCGAGGAGCAGCGCGTGCTCTTTCTTCACGTACGAGACGATCGCGGCGTCGAGTTCGTCACCGCCGACGCGCAGGGAGCGGGCGGTGACGATGCCGCCGAGTGAGATCACGGCGACTTCGGTGGTGCCGCCGCCGATGTCGACGACCATGCTGCCGATGGCCTCGTTGACGGGCAGCCCGGCACCGATGGCGGCGGCCATCGGCTCTTCCAGGATGTAGACCTTGCGCGCGCCCGCGTGGTAGCCCGCCTCTTTGACGGCCCGCTGCTCGACGCCGGTGGTGCCGCTCGGCACGGCCACGACGAGCCGCGGCTGGGCGAGGTAGCGGCGGCGGTGCACCTTCTGGATGAAGTAGCGCAGCATCTGCTCGGCCACTTCCAGCTCGGTGATGACCCCGTCGGCGAGGGGGCGGATGGCGACGATGTGGCCGGGGGTGCGGCCGATCATCTGTTTCGCCTCGGTGCCGACGGCGACGATCTTCTCCGTCCGGCTGTTGACGGCCACGACGGAGGGTTCGTCCAGGACGATTCCCCGGTTGCGGACGTAGACCAGCGTGTTGGCCGTGCCCAGGTCCACCGCCATGTCACGGCCGAGGACGTCCAGCACCGAGCCCATCGCACACCACCCCACCCGTATTCGAGCGCCCCCGGCACGCGCGAACACCGGCATGCTCCAGGGGCGGGAAGCGGTACCGGAGTGCCTCAAGGGTTAGCACTCTCCCCAGGAGAGTGCTAATTCCCTATTTAGCACTACATGTCGGTAGACGCAATCTTGACGACGAAGGTTCGGATCGAGGGTTTTATGTCCGGACATGACGGGGCCGCCGCCGGGTCATCCCCGGTGGCGGCCCCGCCCCCCTCAAACGCCGGGCGCGGTCAGCGCTTGAAGGCGTCCTTGACGTTCTTGACGGCGTCCTTCGCCTTCTCCCCGGCCTGCTTCACCTTGCTCTCCGACTGGTCGGCGCGGCCCTCCGCCTCCAGACTCTCGTCGTCCGTCACCCGGCCTACGCCTTCCTTGGCCCGGCCCTTCATCTCTTCGGCCTTGTTCGAGAACTTGTCGTCGGCGCCCATCAGCCGCCCCCACTTCCTGTCCGGTGAAAGAACCCCCGGCCCCCTATCCGAGCCGGCCGCCCGGAAACGTCAGAGAGCCCGGCCCTCGCGGGGGGCCGGGCTCGCCGCCGGTGCTCACTTGAGGATCGGGTGCCGCCGCACGATGGCCAGCCTGCCGAGGCCGAGGGTCTCGCCGGCGTTGCCCATCGCCAGCCCGGCCAGGACGATCGCGTACACGAGGTGCTCGTCCAGGAACGGGTTGGTGGTCAGCGGGAGCGCCGCCGCCCACATCAGCACCATCATCAGGCCGCCGGCGACGGCCGCGACGCGGGTGCCGACGCCGAGCATGAGCGCGAGGCCGATGCCGAGGAGGCCGGTCATGAACAGCCAGTCCACCCAGGCCTGCCCGGCCAGCGCGGTGAAGAACCCGCCCAGCGCGTTCTCCTCGGTGCCCATCAGGTAGCCGGTGGTGGGGGTGCCGCCGGCCAGCCACGCCTTCTCGGGAGCGGTGGCGAAGCCCAGGCCGAAGGTCTTGTCGAGGAAGGCCCACAGGAAGGTCCAGCCGAGTGCGATCCGCGCGACGGCCCACACGTAGTCGACGGGGCGGCGGTGCGTCGTCGCGGGGGTCTGCACCGGGATGCGGGTCGCGGGCCGGGGGTACGTGGTGGTGGCCATGGCTCCTGCTTTCTGTCGGGGGCCTTTCGCTCTGACCTCAGTCCATCGCATCCGCGAATCCGCAGGCAGAGCCGTACGTCCCCGCCCCGATGGGACCTTGGACCCCGCCCGGGCGGACGTCCGTCCTCATGGGGTATGCACACAGGTGTGGGACCCATCACGATTCAGCGCGTCTACGACCACCAGCCCGCCGAGGGCGCCGTCTTCCTGGTCGACCGGGTATGGCCGCGCGGCGTCCGCAAGGACAGTCTGCGCCTCGACGGCTGGCTGCGCGACGTCGCCCCGTCGAACGAGCTACGCCAGTGGTTCGGCCACCGCCCCGAACGCTTCGCCGAGTTCACCGACCGCTACCGGGCCGAACTCGACGCCGCCCGGGAAGCCCTGCGCCCCCTCCTCGACGCCGCCGCCGCCGGCCCGGTGACCCTCCTCTACTCGGCCAAGGACACCGAACACAACCAGGCCGTCGTCCTCCGCGACTACCTGCTGGAGCACCCCGGCTAGCCGATCAGACCAACACCGGGCGCCGCCTTGGTCCTGTTCGACGATGCCCGCCCCAGGGCCCGGGCGGACACTCGCGACATGATCACACGTCTGTTATGCGTCCTCATCATGGTCGCGGGCGCGCTCGCGGCACCGGGGTCGGCCGCCACCGCCGCCACCGGCTATTCGGCCACCATCCGCTACACCGAGTACGGCATCCCGCACATCACCGCCGACGGCTACGGCGACGTCGGGTTCGGCCAGGGCTACGCCATGGCCCGGGACAACCTGTGCACGCTCGCCAACGGCTACGTGACCGTGCGCGGCGAGCGGTCGCTGTTCTTCGGACCGGACGGGGACGCCTTCGGGGTGGACTCCGAGCCGCTGCACGTGCCCGGCGCCAACGTGTACTCCACGGCCCGGAACAACCTCGACAGCGACGTCTACGTCCGCGGCCTGTTCGCCGGCGGGGTGCTCGCCGATCTGCTCGCCAAGCCGTACCCGCTGGGCTCGCGCGAAGAGGTCAAGGAGATCATGCGCGGCTACGTGGCCGGCTACAACAAGGCCGTCGCCGAGGGCGGCATCACCGACACCCGGTGCGCGGGCGAGCCGTGGGTGCGCGCCATCAGCGAGGAGGACGCCTGGAAGTACGTCTACGTCAGGCTCATGTACGCCGGCCTGGGGCAGGCGGCCATGGGCATCGCCCAGGCCGACGGGGAACACGGCACCGGCTCGCCGGTCGCGCCGAGCGAGGAGGTGGCGTCCGGCGCGGCCCGGAAGATGCTGCGGGAGCGGCAGCTCGGCAGCAACGCGGTCGCGGCCGGCGGCGACCTCTCGGCGCACGGACGCGGCCTGCTGCTGGGCAACCCGCACTTCCCCTGGCACGACGGGCTGCGATTCTGGCAGTCGCACCTAACCATCCCCGGTGAGCTGAACGTGTCGGGCGCTTCGCTGCTCGGCCTGCCGGGTATCCAGATCGGCTACACCGCCGGGGTGGCGTGGAGCCACACGGTCAGCGCCGCCTACCCGTTCGTCGTCTACGACCTGAAGACAGTGCCGGGCACCCCCACCTCCTACTACGTGGACGGCCAGGTCGAGCAGATGACCAGCCGGGACATCGAGGTGCCGGTACCGGGCGGCAGCACGGTGACCCGAAGGATCTGGTACAGCCGGTACGGTCCGGTCACCACCCAGGTGGGACCGCTGCCGCTGCCGTGGGGCGGGCTGCTGGCCTTCAGCGTCGCCGACGCCAACGTGACGAACCTGCGGGCGGTCAACGCCTGGTTCGACTTCAACCACGCGCAGAGCACCGCCGACCTGGACCGGGCGCTCCGCGACAACCAGGGCATCCCGTGGGTGAACACGATCGCCGCCGACTCCGCCGGCGACGCCTACTTCGCCGACATCCAGGTGGTGCCGAACATCTCCGATGCCCAGCTGGCCGACTGCGTCACCGTGCTCGGCCAGGTGACCGCGCTGTACAACCTGACGGTGCTGGACGGCACCCGCACCGCCTGCCTGCCCGGGGACGACCCGGACGCGATCGTGCCCGGCATCTTCGGGCCGGGCAACCAGCCGTCGAAGACCGTGCGCACGTACGTGCAGAACTCCAACGACAGCCCCTGGCTCGTCAACCACTACCCGGGCGACCGGTTCACCACGCTGCCGAAGGCGATGGTCAAGACGGACGTCGCGCAGGACCTGCGGTCCCGGTACGCGCTGACCACCATCCCCGGGATGGGGCAGCTCACCAGGGCCGATCTGGAGGAGCTGCTGTTCTCCAACCGGGTGTACGCGGCCGAGCTGACCAGGGACGACGTGGTGGCGATGTGCCGGAGCATGCCGTTCGGGTTCGCCCCGTCGGCCAAGGGGCCGATCGCGGTCGGCGACTCCTGCGACGTGCTGGAAGACTGGGACCTGCGCAACGACCCCGACAGCTGCGGCGCCCTGCTGTTCCAGCGGTTCTGGGAGCGCGCCACGATCGGCGCCACGCTGCCCGAGCACGCGATCAAGAACCCTTGGCTGACGCCGTTCTCCGCGGCCGACCCGATCGGCACGCCCAGCGGCCTGAACATCACGCCAGGGCACCGCATCGACTTCGGCAACGCGCTGCAGGATCTCAAGGGCGCGGGGATCCCGTACGGCGCGAAGTTCGGCGACCACCACTCCGTGACCCGCAACGGGGTGAAGATCGCCATCCACGGCGGCGGCGGGTCGACCGGTGGCGTCTACAACCTGAACATCTCCGAGTGGGACCCGGCCGCCGGGTACGCGGAGATGCTGCACGGCTCCAGTTATGTCCATGCGGTGTCGTTCGACGGCGGCTCCTGCCCTGACGTGCGCGGCTTCCTGGCGTACTCGCAGTCCGAGAACCCGGCCTCGCCGCACTATGCCGACCAGACGGCCGAGTTCGCCGCCAAGCGGTGGATCACCCAGCGCTTCTGCGAGGCGGACATCCTGGCGTCGCCCGGGCTGCGGACGGTCACCGTGACCGGTTAGCGCAGCCTGGGGACCGACTCCAGCAGGGTCCGGGTGTACGGGTCCCGTGGCGAGCCCATCACCTCGTCCACTGGGCCCTCCTCGACGACCCGTCCCTCGCTCATCACCGCCACCCGGTCGCTCACGTACCGGACGACGGCCAGGTTGTGCGAGATGAACAGCAGCGTGAGGCCCAGCTCGCGCTGGATGTCCTTGACCAGGTTGAGCACCATCCCCTGCACGGACACGTCGAGCGCCGAGGTGATCTCGTCGGCGATCACCACCTCGGGGCGGGCGGCCAGCGCCCTCGCCAGCGCCACCCGCTGCCGCTGTCCCCCGGACAGGTGGCCCGGAAGCCGCTGAGCGTGCGCGGCCTCCAGCCCGACGAGATCCAGAAACCGCGCCACCTCCGCCGCAGCTGCCCCGGGAGGACGCGCGGACGGCCGGGCGAAGAGGCGGCGCCGGGGCAGGGCTTCGGTGATGGCCGCACCGACCGTCATGCGCGGGTCCAGCGAGGAGTACGGGTCCTGGAAGACGAGCTGGACGGCCCGCCGGCGGCCCGGCACGACATGGCCGGCGGCGAGCGGCACCAAGCCGACCGCCGACCGCGCGAGCGTCGACTTGCCGCAGCCGGACTCGCCGACCAGGCCCACCACGGTGCCCGAGGGCACCTCCAGGTCCACACCGCGCACGATCTCCTTGGCCTGCCTGCCGCGCCCCAGCCGCACCCGGACACCGTGGAACTCCAGCGCCGTCACCGCTCGCTCCCTTCCTCCATGACCGTCACCGACTGCCCGGCAACCGGATGCCAGCAACGGACCCCGTTCTCGTCACCCCTCACTCCCTTTCTCCGCGACCGTCACCGACTCCCCGGCAACCGGATGCCAGCAACGGACCCCGTTCTCAAGCGGTGGAGGGGAGGCATGGCAGCGGGAGTCTGCGAGCGGGCAGCGGGGGGCGAACGCGCAGCCGGGCAGGCGTTCCGCCGGTGACGGCATCCTGCCCGGAATCGTGGCCAGCGGCTGCGACCGGTCGGCCGCCATGTCCGGCACCGAGGCCAGCAGCGCCCGCGTGTACGGGTGAGCCGGCCCAGCCCGCAGGCGCTCCACGGTCAGATCCTCGACGATGACGCCCGCGTACATGACCAGAACCCGCGAGCAGAGCTGACCCACCACGGCGAGGTCGTGCGAGATGAGCAGGATGGCCGCCCCGGAACGGTCGCTGACCTCGCGGAGCAGGTCCAGGATCTGCTTCTGTACGGTCACGTCCAGCGCGGTCGTCGGCTCGTCGGCGATGATCACGCGCGGGCTGCCCATCAGTCCCATCGCGATCATGGCCCGCTGCCGCATGCCGCCCGACAGCTCGTGCGGGTACTGCCGGACGACCCGGGCCGCGGCGGCGATGTGCACGTCGGTGAGCCGGGTCACGGCCCGTTCCCAGGCGGCCTTGCGGGACAGCCGCCCGTGCACGCGGGCCACCTCGGCGAGCTGGGTGCCGACCCGCAGCGCCGGGTTGAGCGAGGTCATCGGGTCCTGGAACACCATCGCCGTCTCGCCGGAGCTGATCGTGCCGTGCACCACGCCGGGCGGCTCGATCAGCCCGGCGACGGCCAGTGCGGTGAGCGACTTGCCGGAGCCGGACTCGCCTACCAGGCCGACCCGCTCGCCCGGCTCGAGGCTGAACGACACGCCCTTGACCGGTTCGGCGTCGCCGTACGCGACCCGCAGGTCCTCGACGGTGAGGGCGTCGCCGGGGGCCGGGCGGGCGGAGCGGCCGGCCGCGGGGGCGGCGGTGGCCCGCCCGCCGAACACCTGGGCGGCGAACTCGCCCAGCACGTTGAACGCCAGCCCGGCGAGCGCCACGGCGGCGCCGGGCGCGAGCGCGGCGGCCGGGTTGAGGTAGACGCGGTTGAGTCCTTCGTTGAGCAGCAGCCCCCAGTCGTAGTCGGGCGCCTGCACGCCCAGTCCGAGGAACGACAGCGCGGCGAAGGCCAGCAGCGCGCCGCCCGCGCCGAGCGTGGCCTGGACGATGAGCGGCTCTCCGATGTTCGGCAGGATGTGCCGGAACAGCATCCGCACCCGGCCCACCCCGAGCACCCGGGCCGCGGCGACGAAGTCCCGCCCGGCCACCGAGGCGGCCAGCGTCTGCGTGAGCCGGGCGAACGCCGGCACGCTCGCCAGCCCGATGGCCAGCGCCGCCGAGGTGCCGCCGCTGCCCAGCACCACGGCGAGCACCAGTGCGATCAGCAGCCCGGGGAAGGCCACCACGAGCCCGATGAAGCCGCTGATCAGCCGCCCTGCCCGGCGGCCGAGCACAGCTGGCAGCCCGCCGATCACGAGGCCGCCGCCGACCGCGATCGCGGTGGCGAGCAGCGCCAGCCCGACGGTGAGCCGGGAGGCCACCATGACGCGGGCGAGCACGTCCCGGCCGAGCCCGTCGGTGCCGACCAGGTGCTCGGCGGAGGGCCCCTGGTTGAGCGCCATCGTGTCGGTGCGCACCGCCTCGCCGACCCAGATGATCGGTCCGAGCACGACCATGAACAGCAGGAACGCCAGCGAGGCGACCGCCGCGAAGCCCAGCGGGGTGCGCAGCCTGCGCATGTCAGTCCTCTCGGATCGTGGAACGGGGGTCGAGCTTGCCGAGGGCCACGTCGACCGCGAGGTTCACCAGCAGCACGGCCCCGCCGTAGATGAGCACCACGCCCTGCACGACCGGGTAGTCCTTGGCCTTGATCGCCTCCACCAGCGCGTCGCCGAGGCCGGGCCAGGCGAACACGTTCTCCACCAGCACGCTTCCGGCGATCAGCCCGGAGATGAGGAGACCGCCGATGGTGAGCGCACCGGTGAGCAGGTTCGGCAGCGCGTGCCGCAGGTGGATCAGCCGGGCGGGCAGCCGTTTGGCCCGCGCGGTGCGCAGGTAGTCGGACGAGAGGACGCCGAGCCCTTCCACCCGGACGATCCGGGCGAGCGCGGCGGCCGGTCCGGCGGCCAGTGCCAGCGCGGGCAGCACGTAGTGTTCGGGCCCCATCGCCCCGGTGACGTCCGCGACCGGCAGCAGTTCCAGTGTGACGGCGAACACCACGATCAGCGCCACCGCGAGCAGGAACTCCGGCACCACGGCGAGGAGACCGCTCACCCCGGTGAACACCAGCTCCAGGCCGCGCCGCCGGCCGCCCCTGGTCCACGCGGCGAGCGCCATCCCGACCGGGACCGCGGTGACCATCACGACCGCGAACGCCACCAGCGCCAGCAGCGCGGTGTACGGCAGCCGGTCGGCGATGGTCTGGGCCACCGGCAGCCCGGACACCATCGACTGGCCCAGCTCCCCGGTGAACAGGCCGGTCACGTAGCGTCCGTACTGCTCCCAGATGGGCAAATCCAGGCCGAGCTCGGCGGTACGGGCGGCGATCAGCTCCGGTGAGGCGGTGACGCCCAGCGCGGCCCTGACCGGATCGCCGGGGATGACGTGCACCATCCCGAACGTGGCGGTCACCAGCAGGGCCAGCGAGAGCAGGAAGCGCATCAGGCGCCTGCCCAGGTAAGCGGCCCAGGGATGACTCGTCTGGATGGCCATGGCGGGCATCCTGTCAGCCGCCTCCCCTGGGGGAATCGTGGGATTCGCCCAGAGATGGAACCCCGATATGTCAGGTGTCACAAGGACTCGTCGATATCCACCGGGATATTTCGTGGCTTCGTCGGATCCCACGATGACCACTTCTCGCCACGGGACCACGCTGGCCCGTATCCGCAACACTTGGATGGGAGACGATATGCGCGCTCGCCTGCTCGGGCTGCTGTGCGCGGTGGCCCTGACGTCCGCGGCGTGCGGGACCTCCGGGTCCGGCGAGGAGCCCGCGCCCGCGGGCACGGGCCGCTACGCCGAGAGCGCCACGTTCACGATGGCCATCCTGGAACCCGGCGACCTGAACCCGCTGATGACCGCCCTGTCCGAACCCCGGCAGGTCGCCTCCTTCCTGTACGACACGCTCGTCTCGTACCAGGACGACGGCACGGTCCTGCCCGGCCTGGCCACCGAGTGGCAGGACACGGCCACGTCGGTGGAGTTCACCCTGGCCAAGGGCGTCACCTGCGCCGACGGCTCGCCGCTGACGGCCGGGGACGTGGCCGGTAGCGTGAACTTCATCGCGGACGAGGCCAACTCGTCCCAGCTCCGCGGCCTGTACGTGCCCGCCGACATGAAGGCCACCGCGGACGAGGCGGCCGGCAAGGTGACGATGACGGTGGAGACGCCGGATCCGTTCCTGCTGCGCAGGCTGTCGTCGGTGTTCATCGTCTGCGGCAAGGGGCTGACCGACCCCGACGGGCTTAAGGCCGGCAAGCACGGCACCGGCCTCTACCAGATCACCGAGTCCGTGGCCGACGACCACTACACGATGACCCGGCGCCCCGAGTACACGTGGGGCCCGGGCGGGGTCACCGCCGAGGAGCCGGGCCTGCCGGAGCAGGTCGTGCTCAAGGTGGTCAAGAACGAGACCACCGCGGCGAACCTGCTCCTGGGCAACCAGCTCAACGCGGCCGCCGTGATCGGCCCCGACCGGGCGCGGCTGGACCAGAAGCAGCTGTTCAAGAGCGAGATCCGGCTCATGTTCGGCGAGTACACGTTCAACCAGGCCGAGGGCCGGCCCACCCGGGACGAGAGAGTGCGGCAGGCGCTGACCGCGGCACTGGACCTGGACGAGCTCGCCAGGGTGGCGACCGGCGGCACCGGTGTCCGGCCGGACGGGCTGAGCATGCAGCCGCGGATCTGCCCGGACGTGACCACCACGGCGCTGCCCGCGCACGACCCGGCCAGGGCGGCGGCCCTGCTGGACGAGGCCGGCTGGGTCAAGGGCGCCGACGGCGTCCGGGCCAAGGACGGCGAGAAGCTGGAGGTCACCTTCCTCTACCTGACCGAGCACGGCGACCCCGGCAAGTCGGCGGCGGAGCTGATCAAGCAGAAGTGGACGGAGCTGGGCGTGCCCACCGAGCTGTCGCAGATCCCCAGTTCTCAGCTCGGCGGCGTGAACGACGGCTCCACCGACTGGGACGCCGGGTGGATCCAGGTGAACGTGCCGCTGCCCAGCATGATCGTGCCCTTCCTGTCCGGTGAGGGCCCGCCCAAGGGCGCCAACTGGTCGTCCATTCAGAACGCCGACTACGACCGGCTGGTGGCGGAGGCCGCCGGGACCACCGGCGACGAGAGCTGCGCCGCGTGGAACGACGCGGAGAAGGCGCTGTTCGCCAAGGCGGACATCGTGCCCTTCGCCGACATGACCAGCCCGCTGTACGGCAACGGCGCGGAGTTCGGCCGCCTGGGCGGCGCGTTCGCGCCGAGCACCATCCGCATGGTGAACAAGTAGGACGGAGGAGCGCCGTGCCTTCAGAGAAGGGCGCGGCGCCTTCGTCATGAGTACAGGCGTAACTGCAGGGCCATGGCCAGCCTGGCATCCGGGTCGGCCAGGTCCAGCCCGGAGATCGCGGCCAGCCGGCGCAGCCGGTAGCGGAACGTGTTCTGGTGCACCCGGACAACCTGGGCGGCGGCTTGCACGTTACCCAGGCAGTCCAGATACGCCTTGAGCGTGGCGACCAGATCCGTGCCGTGCTCGGCGTCGTACGCGACCAGCTTCTGGTACGGGCCGGCGGGCGGTTGCTCCTCGGCCGCCACCAGGTCGCCGAGCTGCAGCAGCAGCGACTCGAAGTACACCTCGGTGTACGAGGCGGCCACCCCGGACGCACCCCGCGCCCGCAGCACGCGCAGCGCCCGGGCCGCGTCCGCCCGTGACCTGCCCACCTCGGCCAGGGTGCCCACCAGCCGGCCCACGCCGATCGCGGCGGGGAAGCGCCGGCCGGTCCGCGCCAGGAAGCTCTCGGCCACCTTTACCGCCCGCTGCTCGGCGTCGGCCCCCTGCGCGTGCAGCGGCAGGACCGCGTACGCGATGCCGCCGACGAGGGCCGCGGCGGCGTGCGGGTGCATGGCGCCGACGTGCAGCGCCAGCGCGTCGCAGAACCGCTGCCGCTCCCCCTCCCGCCCGGCCGCGTCCTCGAAAGCGCTCTCGTCCAGCCCCGCGGCCAGCACGCAGACCCGCTCGGTGGCGATGCCCAGCCGGGCGGCCGCGTCGGCGGCGTCCCGGCCGCCCTCCAGCACCGTGGAGAGCAGGTCGGCGCGGAGCCTCCGCTGCGCGTCCGCGCCGGCCCGCTGCCGCAGCAGGTGCAGTGCCACGATCTTGGCGGCGTCGCCGAACGCCCGCCGCCGGTGCTCGGGGAGCGGCCCCGGCACGGTCGCCCACATCGAGCCGAGGATCTCGTCACCGGCCCGCACCGCGATCGCGGTGCGGGGCAGCATGCCGCCGCCCAGGTCGAAGAAGATCGGATCGCGGCTCTGGTAGAGCTCGCGGTAGACGCCGCGTTCCTCCTGCATCCGCTGGTATTTCTCGGGCACCTTGCGCCCGAGCACGGTCTCCACCCGGGCCTGGTCGGACTCGTCTTGGCGGCCAGAGAAGGCGAGCACCCGCGACGACCGGTCCTCGATCGTGATCGGCGCGTCGAGCAGCTCGCACACCGCGTTCGCCAGCGTGAACAGGTCATCGGCGATCTCCGCCGGGTCTCCAGGGTCGCCCACGTCGCCCTCGGCGAGCAGCGACCGGAGCAGAGCGGCCACCTGCGCCCAGGACGCGGCCCTGGTCAGGCCGAGCAGCACCACCCCGGTCTCCAGCACCTTGGCGCGCACCGCCTCGTCCACCGCGACCGGGGACTTGACCACCAGGCCGGCGGCGCCGGCGGCGCCGAGCGCCGACAGCAGCGCGCAGATCCGGTCGCCGCCTTCCACTCCCACGCCGAGCAGTATCGTGCCCGGCGGCACCTCCGGGTCGTCCAGCGGGTCGTAGATCTGCACCGTGGACACCTGGACCTCCACGTCGCCCGCGGAGGCGACGACTTCCAGCAGCGTGGAGCCGAGGTCGTCAAGTATGCGGCCGAGAGTCGTCAACCCGAGTCCCATCCCCCAGGACATACCAGCCGTCCCGGGCCACGTCGACTATCACCAGCCCCGCTTCCCAGGCGGTGAGCAGCGCCTCGCGCACGGCGTACCGCCAGCGCCGGGCGGTCGCGGGCGACTCGGCGCGCAGCCGCTCCACGTCACGCGGCATCGCCACCGCCAGCCGCATGCCCGGCTCCGGCTTCGCGCCGGTGCGCACCGGTTCCTCGCCGTCCCGGTCCAGCAGGACCAGCGCGCGGGCCAGGTCCGGCTCCGGCCGCGGGCCCGGCTCGGCCGCCAGGTCCCACTCGACGTAGATGCGGTCGGTGGCCTCGCCCGCGTTGATCGCGTCGCGCATGGCGCCGTAGAAGTTCGGCAGGTACGCACCGGCTCGGGCGCCCAGCTTGTGGAAGTTGAGGTAGGCGTTCCTGCTGACCAGCGGGTCGAACGTCCACGACACCTGGTGGACGCCCCGGGCCAGCGCCCACGCTCGCTGGTGCTTCTTGAGCGCGTATCCGGTGCCGCCGCGGGCATCGGGCAGCACGCCGGTGATGTGCGAGTGCAGGTGGCCGTCGGCGGCGAAGAAGCCGACCGAGACGCCGATCAGCTCGCCGCCGGACCGGGCGCCCGCCACGTACCCGCCGACGTGCGCGATGGTACGGATCAGCCCCGCCTCCAGGATCTCCCTGCGCCAGATCCTCCCGATCAGTTCGGCGCCCCTCTGGTGCTCGTCGATCGCGGTCAGCTCGGCGACGGAGAGCGTCACGAGACCTTGGGGGTCGAACGTACGCCGAAGTACAGGTACGGCGTGCCGTCGGGCAGCCTGTAGAAGGCTCCGCGGGCCCAGACCCGGTCGCCGGGCCGCCGGGCCAGGAAACCGCCGCCGTCGCCCGGCACGAGGTCGAAGTGCAGAGGCGGCTGCAGGTCGGCGAGTTCACCGATGTTCTCGTACGTGAGACGCCCGTTCCCGACCGTGAGCCGGACGCCCGTACGCTCGTAGACGCCCTCGTACGAATCGAGACCACCTCCCGCCGGAGGGCCGGGCGCGGGCGGCGCCGGCGGCCGGAGCCCGCACAGCTTCGGGAACAGGCCGCGGGCCACGGCCTGGATGAGGCCGTCGCTGTCGCCGCCGTTGCACAGCAGGGCGACGACGGTGCCGAGGTCGGGCACCACCCAGAGCATGGCGGCCTGCCCGATCGTGTTGCCGCCGTGCAGCCAGACAGGTGCGCCGTCCCAGGCGTCGACGATCCAGCCGAGCCCCCAGTGGCTGCCGTAGACGTGGCAGGGCGGCTCGACTCGGGGCCGTGCCATGGCCTCGACGCTCGCCCGGTCCAGCACCCTGGCCTCCAGAAAGCTGCGGCCGAAGCGCACCAGGTCGGCGGCGGTGGAGCAGATCTGGCCCGCCGGGCTGTTGGAGCGTGGCATGGCCCAGGTGGGTGTGGGCTCGCCGGCCTCGCCCAGGTGGCCGGTGGCGCTGCGGAAGCGCAGCACGTCCTCCGGCAGCGTCCAGGTGTGGGTGAGCCCGAGCGGTTCGATCAGCTGCTCGCGCAGCGCCGCGTCCCACACCTGGCCGGTGACCACCTCGATCACGCGACCGGCCACGGAGAACGCGCCGTTGCTGTAGGAGTGGGTGACGCCGACCGGGTGGGTCAGCGGCCGCGCGGCGAGCGCGGTGACGTACGCGGACAGGCAGTCGTCGCCGCGCCCCGTGTCGTGGAAGAAGTCCCCGTCGAGGCCGCTGGTGTGGCAGAGCAGGTGCTCGATCCGGATGCCGTGCCCGATCTCGGGCAGTACGTCGGCGACCGGGGTGTCCAGCGACAGTTCACCCCGCTCGGCCAGGAGCATGATCTGGGCCGTCGTCCAGATCTTGGTCACCGAGCCGATCTGGAACAGGGATTCGGGCGTCACCTCCACTCCAGTGCTCCGGTTGAGCAGCCCGGCCGCCTCCTGGTGGATCTCGCCCCCGTGCCAGTAGGCCAAGGAAGCCCCGGGCACCCGGAACTCCTCGATCAGTTCAGCCAGCCTCTTGGTCATGCCCGCACGCTAGGCGGTGGTCCGTACGGCGCTCATCGTCGTTTCGCACCAACAGGAGTCACCCTCTTGGGTCGGTCATCACAAGATATCCAGACTTTTCACGTGTTGGGTGGTCGTTATGATCGATCTGGTGTTGCGGGGCGGGACCGTGCACGACGGGCTCGGCTCCCCGGGCGTGACCGCCGACGTGGCGATCGATGGGGGCCGGGTGGTCGCCGTCGGCGGGGACCCGGGCGCCGCCCGGCGGGTGCTGGACGTGACCGGACTGATCGTGGCTCCCGGCTTCGTGGACGCGCACGCCCACTCGGACCTGGTGCCGCTGATGCCGGAGCCGCAGCCGTTCAAGCTGCTGCAGGGCGTCACCACGGAGATCAACGGCAACTGCGGCTTCTCGTACGCGCCGGACGCGACCGGGATCGAGGAGCTGACCGGCGAGCCGGTGCCGGACTGGACGTTCGCCGAGTATCTGGCGGCGATCTCCCAAGCGGGGCCCGCCAACCACGTGGCGACGCTGGTCGGCCACTCGACGCTGCGCGGCGCGGTGGCGGGTTTCCGCCCGGAGCTGCGCCCCGGCGAGCTGGCGCGGATGTGCGAGCTGGCCGCCGAGGCGTTCGAGGCCGGGGCGTGCGGGCTGTCCAGCGGACTCATCTACCCGCCCGGCAGCTACGGCGACACCGAAGAGCTCGTCGAGCTGGCCCGGGTCGCGCACCGCTACGGCGTCCCGTACGCCACACACCTGCGCGACGAGGGCTCGGCGCTGGGCCGGGCGCTGGACGAGGCGATCGAGATCGCCCGCAGGGCCCGGGTCCGGCTGCAGGTGTCGCACTGCAAGGTCGCCGGGAGACGCAACCACGGCGGAGCCGGGATACTGCTGGACAAGCTGCGCGAGGCCCGCGTGTCGGGAGTGGACGTGCGCGGCGACCAGTACCCGTACACGGCCGGGTCGACCGTCCTGGCGGCGCTGCTGCCCCCGTCGGCGATGGCTGGCGGCGACGTGCGCGAACTGCTCGGCTCCCCCGCGGAGCGGGCCCGGCTGCGGGCCGTCGCCGAAGCGGGCGGCACCGGCGCCGGCCTGTGGCAGGACTCCACCCCGGCCGGCGTCCTGGTCACCTCGCACGCCGGCGGCTCGGCCGCCGGGCGCTCGCTGGCCGACCTGGCCGGCGGCGGCGACCCGTGGGAGACGCTCTGCGACCTGGTGGCCGCGGATCCGGCCGCGCAGATGGTCGTCGAGCTGATGGCCGAGGAGGACGTGGTCGAGATCATGGGCGACCCGCTGATCGGCATCGGCTCGGACAACGGCCCGCCTGTCGGCCTGGAGCATCCCCGCACGTGGGGGTGCTTCCCCCGCTTCCTGGGCGAATACGTACGGGAACGCGGGGTGGTCGGCTGGCCCGAGGCGATCAGGAAGGCGACCTCGGCCACCGCGGACCAGTTCGGGCTGCGCGGGCGCGGCTGGCTGGGCGTGGGAGCGTACGCGGACGTCTGCGTCTTCGACCCTGCCGAGGTGGGCCACGCGGGCAGCTACGCCGCCCCGGACGCCCGGCCGTCCGGAGTCACGCACGTCTTGCTGGAAGGGCAGGTGGTGGTGGATTCCACAGAGTTCACCGGCGAGCGCCGCGGCCGCGTCCTGCGGGCATGACAACGATATTCAAACGGAGTGCGGAGGGCCCGTTGTGCGGCGGGGATGATCGGGTAAGTCTGCTGCCATGCCCGAAGCGCGCGACGACGGAACGTTACTGAGCGGACGCTACCGGATACGGTCCGAGCTGGGCCGCGGCGGCATGGGCACGGTCTGGCGGGCCTACGACGAGCTGCTGGACCGGGAGGTGGCGGTCAAGGAGCTGTCGGTGCCGTCCTCGCCGCCGGAGCAGCGCGAGGTGCTGATAGAGCGGACGATGCGGGAGGCGCGGATCGCCGCGCGGCTGCACCATCCCGGCATCGCCGCCGTGTACGACGTGGTGCTGGCCGACGAGCGGCCGTGGATCGTCATGCAGCTGGTGCGGTCGCGGAGCCTGGCCGACGAGATCTACGACCGGGGCCCGCTGACGGTGCCGACCGTGACCAGGATCGGGCTGGAGGTGCTGGCGGCGCTGAGGGCCGCGCACGCCGCCGGGGTGCTGCACCGCGACATCAAGCCGGCCAACATCCTGCTCACCGCCGACGGTCACGCGGTGCTGACCGACTTCGGGCTGGCCACCACGATCGACGACGACAGCGCCGCGCTCACGCAGCAGAACATGGTGATGGGGACGCCCGCCTATCTGGCTCCGGAGCGGGCGGCGGGCGGGCGGGCGAGCGCGCTGTCCGACGTGTGGTCGCTGGGGGCCACGCTCTACACGGCGGTGGAGGGGCGGGCGCCGTTCGGGCAGGGCGGCGGCCGGCTCGACACGCTGAACGCGGTGCTGACCCGCGATCCGGCACCCTTCGAGCGGGCCGGCGAGCTGGAGCCGGTGCTGCGGGCCATCCTGGTGAAGGATCCGGCCGAGCGGGCGGACGCGGCGCGGGTGGAGGAGCTGCTGCGGCAGGTGCCCGGCCGGGCCAAGGGCGTGCGGCCCGCCGCGCCGCGGGCGCCGGTCGCGCCCCGGGTGCTGCGGCTGGTCGCCTCCCGGTGGCGGGAGGCCGCCGCGACGGCCGCCCTGGTCGCCACCGTGATCGCCACCGTCTCTCTGCACGCGGCTACCGAGCCGCGGCGGCATGCCCAGCCCGTTCCGCGGCCGGCGAGCGACTCCCCCACCGCCGTCCTCCGTTCCGAGCCCTCCTCGGCGCGTCCCCGTACCGAGATCACTCGTACGGAGCGCACCACCACGAGAGAGGCCCCCGCGAGAGAGACCGCACCGAAGCGCACCGCCGCGCCCGCCACGAGGGCCACGCGCGCGGCCCAGAACCAGGGGCGGGTCCGCACCAAGACCCCGGGCAAGTCCCAGCCGCGGGGCAAGGCGAAGGGGCACTACAAGTGATCACCAGTTGGCGGGCAGGCCCGGGGTGGTGGCGGGCAGTTCGTGGCCCGGCGGGTGGATGAGGTAGACGATGCCGCCGCTGCTGGAGCTGCGCAGCCAGACGTTCTCGAAGGCGGCCCGGGGGTAGACGCGGCGGACGGCCGCGTTGGTGGGTGACGACGGGTCGTTGGCGATGACGTCGCCGTCGCCGGTGAAGCCGATCACCACCATGATGTGGCCGTTCGTGCCGTATCCGGCGCCGGGCAGCTCGTGCTCCTCGAACGACTGCGAGGTGATCACCGGGATGCCCGCGCTGATCAGCCGCTCCAGCTCGGTGAGGGTGCGCAGCCGGGTGACGAAGCCGTCCAGGCCGTAGCGGCCCGCGTAGGCGATGTTGAACGGCCAGTTGCCGGCGCCTCCGTAGGCGTGGTCGTAGGTGTGGCGGGCGGCGTAGTCGACCTCGGGGTCGGGGTCGGACGGGTCCACCCAGGAGGTGTCCTCCTCGCTCGGCCAGCGGCCCCAGTAGCCCAGCACCATCGTGGCCGAGGTGGGGCTGCACCACGCCTGGCCGCCGCCGTTCCACTCGGGGTAGTGGCCGGCGTGGACGCTCTGGGAGCGGCGCGGCACGTCCAGCTCGGTGCCCCAGGCGCCGCCGCCGGGGCTCACCGGCACGCTCTCGCGTTCTGGTACGTGCGAGGCCATCGCCCCCAGGGTGCGCACGCGCGGCACGACGGAGGAGCCGGGGGTGCGGTAGAGGGTGACGCGGAGCTGGTAGGCGGAGATCCTGCGGGCCGCGACGAGCGTGTCGACGGCCACCCGGGCGTCGTCGTCGCGCTGGCCGGGCACCGACGTGCGGCGGATGTCGCCCTCGCCGTAGGCCCAGCGGCCGAGCACGTACCAGCGGGTCAGGCCGGTGGCGTTGCGGGCCCGCGCCTCGATCTGCACCCAGCTGCCCGCCGGGACGTCGGCCGTCCAGGAGGCGATCAGCTCGGTGGCGGGGAACTCCAGCGACCGTTCGGGGCCGGTCCAGCGGGCGTACTCCCAGGTCCTGGTGCCGAGCGCGTCGGTGTAGGTGGTGGTGCCCGCGGCGGCGGCGAAGGCCAGCCCGTCGCCCGCGACGGTGCCTTCGCCGGTCCCGGCGGTGAAGTCGGCCCGTTTGAAGACGACGTCGGCGGCGCCTCCCGCGGGTTTCTTCGGAGCCGCCTCGGCGGGCGCGGTGAGCGCGGTCGCCAGCAGGACGGTGGAGAGGAACGCGGTCAGCGAGCGCATGGACCAACCTTCGAGGAGGACGCGGTCAGGTCCGCTGACCTTAGGTGCGCTCCGCGGGTCGCACATCGGCGAATCTACCGATTTCGTGAGATCGAGTACGTCTTCCCCTTTAGGAAAGTTTCCCGATGCTATGCCCGTCATCGCCGGTGGATCTGACGGGAATTTGAACCTCTTCGGCCCTGCCGCTCCCCCACCTGACGTGCGGATGGGACCAGCATGGCTACGCGGCGTGAACGCGCCGTCACGAAAGGTGCGACATCACCAGGTGTCGCCTCGTTCAGGAGGTTTACATGCTCAAGCGGACCCTCATCTCGCTTGCCGTCCCTGCCATGCTCGCCACCGGGCTTCTCGCGATGGGAGGAAGCGCCAGCGCCGCCGCCGCGCCGCCGCCGCCGTCGCAGCGCTTCGAGTGCAAGCTGGGCAGCGTCGACCGGGGCCACGCCTCGCTCGCCAACTGCCGCTACCGCGACAAGTACGTCCACTGGATCCGGTGTGAGAACGGCCCCATCTCCGTCGAGCTCACCGAGCGGTTCAATGGGCGCCGTAACGTGCTCAACTGCCCGAACGGCTACCGGCTGAAGAACCAGTCGATCGGTCTCTGACTTCAGAAGCCCCGACGGGCCGCCGCCTCTCCTGGCGGTGGCCCGTCGTGCGTGCCGGACTCGCGCAGTGGTGATCTGTTAGGGCCGCCTGGCGGTGGCCCGTCGTGCGTGTCAGCGGGTGGGGTCGAACTCGCGCAGGACCGGGGAGGTCTTGCGCGTGGTGATCTGCTCGGCCAGCATCCGGCCGGTGGCCGGGCCGTGCGTGACGCCCCACATGCCGTGCCCGCCGGCGGCGTAGACGCCGGGCATGTTGGTCGCGCCGACCAGCGGCTTGCCGTCCGGGGTGACGGGCCGCGCGCCGACCCAGGTGTCGGTCCGCTCCTCCCAGTGCACGCCGGTCATCAGCGGCCGGGCGGACTTGATGATCGCCTCGACCCGCCTCTCGAACAGCGGCGCGTCCGCGTCGCGGAACTCCATCGTGCCCGCCACGCGCAGCTTGCCCTGGTACGGAGTGCAGGCGACGCGCACGGCCGCGAGGTAGAGGGGGTTCGGCACCGGCTCGTCGGTCGGCACCGTGAACGAGTAGCCGCGACCGGCCTGGACCCGGGTCCGCACGCCCCACTGCTTGCCGAGCTGGTTCAGCCACGCGCCGGTGGCCAGGACCACGACGTCACCCTTGACCGCGTCGCCGGCGCCGGACTTGACCACGAGCCCGCCCGGCTCGCGCGTCACGTCGGTCACCCGGAAGCCGGACCGGATCTCGGCGCCGCGCGCCCGGACCGCGTCGGCCAGGGCGTGCGTGAACGCGCCGGGGTCGATGTAGCGCTGGCCGTCGAGCCGCACACCGGCGACGGCGGCGGCCGAGAGCTGCGGCATCTGCGCGCGCAGCTCCTCGCCTTCGAAGGCGGTGTACGGGATGTGCAGCCCGGTGTCGTTGATGCGGCGCAGCTCGTGCAGGAGCGCGACCGCCTCCTTCTGCTTGCCGAAGGCCGCCATGATCGGCGCGTCGATGGTCGGCGCCTCGACGCCGTTGCCGGTGAGGACGTCGAACGCTTCCAGGCACTCCTCGTTGAAGGGCATGTTGGCCCGCACCGCGCGGCCCCACGCGCGCCAGTTGCAGTTGAGCGCGAACCGCGTCAGGAAGGACCAGAGCCCCACGTCGGGAGTGGCCGGGACGTGCAGCGGGGCGTCCTTGTCGAGCAGCGAGCGCAGCCCGTAGCGGAGCACGCCCGGCTCGTTCAGCGGGATGGCCAGGCCCGGGGACAGCCAGCCCGCGTTGCCCCACGACGCCCCCGCGGCGACGCCGTCGCGGTCGACCACGGTGACCTCCACACCGCGTTCTTGGAGGAACCAGGCGGTGGACAAGCCCACCACACCGGCGCCGATCACCACTGCCGTACGCGGCCCACCGTCGATGCCCATTACTGCCATCTCCTTCCTGGATATGAGGAAGGATCGCCCCTACCACGCTAAATAACGCTGTGCTGTGAGGACAACCACTCAGGGGTACTTTGTCCGGCTGCGACAAAGGTCACTCTTGCTGGACCGCGAGCGCGATGATCATCGCGAGCCGTTTCTCCGGCCGGTCGAGCTCCAGGGTGGTGATCCCGGCCATCTTCCGCAGCCGGTAGCGGACGGTGTTCGGGTGGACGCCGAGCCGGGCGGCCACGGCGGCCAGGTCGCCCTGCGCCTCCAGCCAGGCGCGCAGGGTCTCGACGTAGCGGGTGCCGTGCTCGGCGTCGTGCTTGGTCAGCTCGGCGACCGGGCCGCGGGCGGGCGCCCGGCCGGACGACGCCGCGGTGCGCAGCCGCTGGAGCAGGATCCGGTCCCACGACTCGTCGTAGACGACGGGACCGCCCGGCGACGCCGCGCGCAGCGCCAGGCTCTCGTCGGCCTCCTGCCTGCTGGCGGGCAGCTCGGCGGGCCCGGCGGGCCCGCCCACTCCGGCCGGTACGGTGACGCCGCGCGGCAGCGCCGAGACCATCGCGCGCACCCAGTCGAGGGCCGGGGCGGCGTCGTTGCCGCAGGGCAGCACCGTGTAGAGGGTGTTGCCGAACAGCGCGCTGCGGCCCGGCCGGGACCAGCCGAAGCCGGTCGTGGCCCGTTCGAAGGCGGTGAGCACGGCCGCGTGCCGCTCCGCCCCGACGTGCGCCTGCAGCGCGATCACCCGGAACTGGCCGCCGGGCAGCCCGAGCCTGCTGATCAGGGCGTGCGCGTCGGCGGTGCCCTCCATGAGCTGGATGACCAGGTCCGACTCGACCTGCCGTTCCAGGTCGGCGCTCACCCGGGAGCGCAGCAGGTGGAGGGCGACGGCGCGGGCCCCGTCGGCCAGCCGGTCGCGCTGCCTGCCGGTCAGCGGGCGCTCGCACTCGACCCAGATGGACCCCAGCAGCTCCCGCCCGGCCCGGACGGCCGCCACCATGCGGCCGCGCAGCCCGTGCTCCGGCGACGGCTTCACGAACAGCGGCTCGTCGGAGGCGGCCAGGTGGGAGAAGACGCCCTTGCGTTCCAGCAGGCCGCGCATCTCCTCGGGGACCCGCCGCCCGAGGATCGTCTCCAGCCGGACGGGGTCGGCGGTCTGCTGCGAGCCGGAGTAGGCGAGCACCCGCGACGACTGGTCCTCGACGGTGACCGGGTAGCCCAGCTCTCCGGCGAGCGTGTCGGCGAACGCGAACAGGTCGGTGGGCCCGCGTCCCGCCTCGGTCTCACGCCCTTCGAGGACCAGCCCGTACACGACCCCGAGCAGCTGGCTCCAGGACACGGCGGGGTCGACCAGCAGGACGGCGAGCCCGGCGGCGAGCCCTTCGCGCGCCGCCGCGCCGCCGGCCTCGTCGCGCACCAGCACCGCGGCGGCGCGGGCGGCCTTGCCCAGCCGGACCGCCTCGGCCGCCGACTCGACGCCGACGGCCAGGAACACGTCGCCGGTGGCGGGCGCGGGATCGGTCGGATCGTGCACCACCACGCTGCGCAGCGGCACGTCGCGGGAGGACGGGGCGCACACCAGGCGCGCCCCGTACCCGCCCAGAACGTTGACCAACCGATCGAGCTTCAGCATCTTGGCCGAAGCGTACCCGCAGGATCAGCCGCAGTTGCCCCAGCTGGAACGCCCGCCCTTGGCCTCGCGGAAGTCGACGCGGGTGTCACGGGTGGTGCCCTGGTACTTGACGCACTTGCCCCCGGCCGAGGCGATGACGGCGGCGTAGTACCTGTACTTGCCGGAGTCGGTGTAGGCCTTGCTCCGGCCCTTCACCCAGAGCTTGGCGGTGGTGTAGGTCGCGGGCTTACGCACGCAGTAGTCCTTTCACGATCTGATGACTGTCGGTTGAGACGATCAGCCAACGGATCATGCTGGCACAGATGACCTTGGTGCGCGCCTCATTTCTTCTCAGGCGGCGGCGGCTTCGCCGGGGGTGGTTTGACCGGCGGTTCGAGCTTGTGGTGGGTGCCGAAGGTGTCCAGCAGCGCCAGCAGCATGGCCACGATCGGGATCGCGAGCAGCGCCCCCGTCACGCCGAACAGCAGCGCCCCGGTGATCGCGGCGGAGAACGAGACGCCCGGGTGGATGTTGACCCCCCACCCGCTGATCCTGGGCTCCAGGGTGAGGTTCTCCACCTGCTGGTAGAGGATGCCCCAGGCCAGCGCCGCCAGCCCGGTCCACGGCCGGTCGGAGACCAGCCCGACCACGACGGGCAGCGCGATCGCGATGTACGTGCCGATCGTCGGCACGAACTGGGCCACCACCCCGGTCCACACGCCCAGCGCGAGCCAGGACGGCATGCCGAGCAGCAGGAACACCAGCGTCGACAGGGCGCCGTTGATCAGCGAGAGGATCAGCCGGGCGGCGACGTACCCGCCGGTCTTGGCCAGCGCGATGTCCCACACGCTGGTGAAGACCTGCTGGGAGCGGCCGGGCAGCAGCCGGGCCAGCCACCGGCGGGCGCGCGGCCCGTCGGCCGACAGGTAGAAGGTGAGCAGCATGAGCGAGAAGGCGTTGAACACCAGCCCGGCCAGCGTGCCCAGCACGCCGAGCACGCCCGCGAGCAGCCCCTGCGCGTATCCGGCGGCCTCCTGCGGCGTCAGCTTGAACGATTCGAGGATGTCGGAGACCTGGTAGTTGGTCCCGAACTGCCGGTTGACCCACTCCACCACGGCCGTCAGCACGTCGGGCAGCCCGCCGACCAGCAGCGCCACCTGCTCCACGAAGAGCTGCCCGAACAGCACCAGGAAGGCCACCGCGAACAGGCCGAGCCCCGCCATCACCAGCGCCGCCGCGGCGCCGCGCCGCATGTGGTCCGACAGCCGGCTCACCGCCGGCTCCATCGCCAGCGACAGGAACCAGGCCACCACGACCAGCAGGAGGAACGAGCCGGCGTCGATCAGCACGAACCGCAGGAACATCGCGAAGGCCACGACGCCGACGACGACGAGCCCGGACCGCCAGATGTTCCCCGGCGAGAACAGCACGCGGACCGCCGCCGTCACCGGGGGCTCGGGCTTCTTCCCCGTCGTCATGGACCCTCCCGCGCGATGCGAACCATCTGCCAGGAAACTGCCGTTTCATCCGGCCTTTACACACGCGGGATCGTCCGTCCTCGCGGGCGGCCTGACAACCGTCCGGCGAGAAAAGGTGGTGCTGGGTTACTCGAAGTCGTCGGGGTTGAGCTCGGTGAGCCGGCGCAGCTCGTGCTCGTCGATGCTGTCCTCGACCCCGGGAGTGGCGCCGCGCGGAAGGTCCTCGCCCTCGATGATGTCGCGCTCGGCCTCGTATCCTGGCTGCTCGCTCATGGTGTCCCCCTCGTCTCCCCTGTCCTCTGACCTCGGCGGCACCGGTCAAACCGGCTCGAACTCCGCCTTCGGCGCCCGTCCGTCCCCGGTCCGCTCGCGGGCACGGGTGAGCCGCCGCTGCAACGCGTCCCCGGCCACCGCCAGCCCGGCGCCGAGCGCCATCCCGGTGAACGCCACCCCGGCCACGGCGGCGGCCCGCACCCCCGGCCCGGGCGGCGCGGGCGGCAGGGTGGAGCGCCGCCACGCGTACAGCCAGCCCGCCTGGGCGGCGGCGTCGAGGAGGTACGTGGGCGGGACCCGCCCGGTGAAGACGTTGAGCACGTCCAGGCGGAGCTGGGTCATCGCCGCCGACGTGCCGATGCGCCGGGCGTAGAGCAGCCCCTCCGGGCGGGCGGCGGCCCGGAGCTGGTTGAGCCCGATCCCGACGAGCAGGCTTCCGATGGTACGGACGAGGAACTGGTCCTTCTTGACCCCGAACACCCGCTCGTAACTGGACATGGAGACGGCGGGCCAGAGCCCGCAGGCGATGTTGAACACTCCTTGCGCGCGTGCCAGCCGGGCGGCGTCGAGGCGGCGGCGGTACTTGTCGGCCATGTCCGGCGGCTGCCCCGGCCGGATATCGCCAAACCGGGCCGGGATCTAAGCTTGCGCCATGCGAGTAGTGGTCATCGGTGCCAGCGGGCACATCGGCACGTACCTGGTTCCCCGGCTGGTGGAGGCGGGCCACGACGTGGTCGCCGTGAGCCGCGGCACCAGTAAGCCCTACACCCCGCACGGCGCCTGGCGGCGGGTCACCACGGTGACCGCCGACCGGGTGGCGGAGGAGGCGGCCGGCACGTTCGGCGAGCGCGTCGCCGCCCTGGAGCCCGACGCGGTCATCGACCTCATCTGCTTCGAGGAGTCCAGCGCCCGCCACCTGGCCGACGCGCTGGCGGGCCGGGTCCGCCACTTCCTGCACTGCGGCACGATCTGGGTCCACGGCCCCAGCGTCCACGTGCCGACCAGGGAGGACGCGCCCAGGCGGCCGTTCGGCGACTACGGGGTCAAGAAGGCCGCGATCGAGGCGTACCTGCTCGACCGGGCGCAGCGCGACGGCTTCCCCGCCACGCTGATCCACCCCGGCCACATCGTCGGCCCCGGCTGGGTGCCGGTCACCCCGGCGGGCAACGTCAACCCGGCCGCCTTCCAGGTGCTCGCCGACGGCGGCGAGCTGGCGCTGCCCAACCTGGGCCTGGAGACCGTGCAGCACGTGCACGCCGACGACGTGGCCCGCCTGTTCATGGCAGCGCTGGCCAACCGGTCGGCCGCCGTGGGTGAGGCGTTCCACGCCGTCTCCGCCTCGGCGGTCACGCTGCGCGGGTACGCGGAGACGGCGGCGGGCTGGTTCGGCCAGGAGGCGAAGCTGTCGTTCCTGCCGTGGGAGCGGTGGAAGGAGACGGTCTCCGCCGAGGACGCCGAGGCGACCTGGGACCACATCCTGCACAGCCCGCACTGCAGCATGGAGAAGGCCGAGCGGCTGCTCGGGTTCCGGCCGCGTTACACGCCCTTCGAGGCGATCCGCGAGTCGGTGGAGTGGCTGGTCAGGGAGGGCGTCATCAAGACGCGGTGACCTGCGGCACCGCCTGGTAGTGCGCCCAGTCGGCGCTGATCGCGCTCGCCGTCTTGAGCAGCAGCGGCAGATGCTCCTCGGTCAGTTTCTCCACCGAGGTCTCGGCGGCGTGCGCGTTGACGTTGACGGCGGCTATCACGTTGCCCTCGCCGTCGCGCAGCGGCGCGGCCACCGACCTGATGCCGAGCGCCAGCTCCTCGTCGGTGAGCGCCCAGCCCTTGGCCCGGACCGCGCGCAGCGCGGCCTCCCGCTCCTCGCGGCCGGGCCGCCAGCGCGGGGTGATGCCCGACCGGCTCGGCTCGGCCAGCACCCGCTCCACCTCGCCGGGCGGCAGCGCGGCCAGCAGCACCTTGCCCAGCGACGTCTGCAGCGCCGGGAACCGGGTGCCGATCTGCACCGACAGGGTGACGATCTTGGGGACCGCCACCCTGGCCACGTAGACGACGTCGGACCCGTCGAGCTGGGCGATCGACGACGATTCGTGCGTCTGGGCCACCAGCCGCTCCATATGCGGCCGGGCGACCTCCCACAGCCCCATCGATCGTACGTACGACACGCCCAGCTCCAGCACCCGCGGCGTGAGCGCGAACCCGTTCTGCTCCGAGCGCGCGTAGCCGAGCTCGGTCAGCGTCAGCAGGATGCGGCGGGCGGTCGGCCGGGCCAGCCCGGTCGCGGTCGCCACCTCGGTCAGGGTCATGACGGGACGGCCGGGCTGGAACGCCTTGATCACGTCGAGGCCGCGGGCCAGGGCCTCGATGAAATCGGGTCCGGTGTCAGCGCGTGCCATCGACGCCTCGCTCAACAGGGGTCACGGGTAGGAACTTTAACGGTCGCGCGTGGCGGAGCTTCGGTAGTCCGTGTACGTGTACGGGTTATCGAGAATCTTGGTTTCCGGAATGTCGGGGTTCATGCCCTTGATCCAGGTCTCCTCGCCCATCGTGGAGCGCAGGTACTCGATGGTCGACTCCACCCCGCGGCGGGCGGCGGCCAGGTCGACCCCGATCAGCTCGTGCTCGTGCTTGACCACCCGGCCGTTGACGATCACCGTGTGCACGTCGCCGCGCTGCGCCTGGAACACCACGTGCCCGTACGGGTTGAGCAGCGGGAACGACACCGGCGAGCGGTCGTTCTTGATGAGCACCAGGTCGGCCTTCTTGCCGGGCTCCAGGCTGCCGAGGTCGTCGCGGCCGAGCGTGTGCGCGCCGCCCCTGGTGGCCCACTCCACGACCTGGTCGGCGCGGAGCGCGCAGTGCGTGACGGTCTCGCCCTTGGCGTGCGCCTCCAGGTGGGCGCGGGAGCGGTCGGCGCCGAGCGTGGTGCGCATGGCGGAGAACAGGTCGCCGCTCCACCAGACGCTGGTGTCCATGGAGAGCGAGACCGGGATGTCGTGCTGACGGATCGCCCAGGTGGGCGGGTAGCCCTGGCCGGCGCTCTGCTCGCTCTCGGTGGAGACCGAGATCGAGCCGCCGGTGGCGGCGATGCGGTGGTAGGAGTCGGCCTCCAGCGTGGCGGCGTGCACGTAGACGGTGCCCGGCGTCATGAAGCCGTGCTCGTACATGAGCTTGATGCCCTCGTCGCTGGTGGCGCCCCACACGCCGGCGTGGGTGGTGACGGCCACGCCGAGGTCGCGGGCGACCTCGAAGGCGGGCTTCTCCGGGAAGGACGGGTCGCCGAGCACGTCGAAGGCGATCTGGAAGCCGAGCATGTCGTCGCCCGTGATGCGCCGGTTCACGAAATCGCGGAACTCGGGCGCGGCGGTCCACTCGGCGGGCGGCGCCTGGATGTTGCCGTACGCGAGCACGAACCGGCCCGGCACCGACTGGAGGGCGTCCACGGCGGCGTCGGCGTGGTCGACGGTCTGCAGCCCGTGGGACCAGTCGACGACGGTGGTGACGCCGGCGTCGATCGCCTCGATGGCGGCCAGCGTGTTGCCCGCGTGCACGTCCTCGGGGCGGAACAGCTTGCCGTGCTCCAGGTAGTACCAGACGAAGTACTGCGTGAGCGTCCAGTCGGCGCCGTAGCCGCGCATCGCGGTCTGCCACATGTGCCGGTGGGTGTCGATCATGCCGGGCATGACGATGCCGTCGGTGGCGTCGATCTCGATCGTGCCGTCGGGGACGGCCAGCTCCGGGCCCACGGCGGCGATGCGGTCGCCGTCGACGAGCACGTCGGCGCCGGCCAGCACCTCGCGGCTGTCGTTCATCGGCAGCACCGTGCCGCCGCGCAGCACCACGGGGCGTCCGGCCTCGAATTCCGTCATCTTGGACTCCCTCACCCCGATTACAGCGTACGACTGTCCGTCGTACGGTCACTGCTGATAGAGGACACTCTGATGATGAGCGCCCGGCCTGTCAATGGTTGACGCTGGTGCAGTTCGATGGGGAGAATGAGCGCCACGGACGTTTGTCCGCTGAACGGATATTGGAGGGCGGAGCCGGATGACAGCAGGACCACTGTCCGGTGTGCTGGTGGCCGACTTCTCCCGCGTGCTGGCGGGCCCGTACGCCACGATGCTCCTGGCCGACCTGGGGGCCGAGGTGGTCAAGGTCGAGGGCCCCCAGGGGGACGACACCCGGACGTGGATGCCGCCGGCCCGCGGCGAGACGGCCACCTACTACCTGGGCGTCAACCGGGGGAAGCGGTCGATCGCGCTGGACCTGCGCGACGAGGAGGACGCCGGGCTGGCCAGGGAGCTGGCGCGGCGGGCCGACGTGCTGATCGAGAACTTCAAGCCGGGCGGGCTGGACAAGTACGGCCTCGGCTACCAGGCGGTGCGCGAGGCCAACCCCGGCATCGTGTACGCGTCCATCAGCGGGTTCGGCTCCGGCGCGGGGGCCAAGGTGCCCGGATACGACCTGATGGTTCAGGCCATGTCCGGGCTGATGAGCCTCACCGGCGACCCCGACGGGCCGCCGTACCGGGCCGGGATCTCGGTGTTCGACGTGATGGCGGGCAACCACGCGGTCATCGGCATCCTGGCCGCGCTGCGCCACCGCGACGCCACCGGCAACGGGCAGCACGTGGAGATCAACCTGCTGTCGTCGGCGCTGACCGCGATGGTCAACCAGAGCTCGGCGTACGTGGCGGGCGGGGTGGTGCCGTTCCGGATGGGCAACGCGCATCCGAGCGTGTTCCCGTACGAGCCGCTGCCGGCCGCCGACACCGAGCTGATCGTGGCGACCGGGAACGACGGCCAGTTCCGCAAGCTCTGCGAGGTGCTGGGCATCCCCGAGATCGCCGACGACCCGCGCTTCGCCCGCAACTCGGGCCGGACCGCCAACCGCGAGGAGCTGCGGCCGATCCTCGTCGAGCGGCTGCGCACCAAGACCGCCGTGGAGTGGTTCGACCTGCTGGTGGAGGCCGGGGTGCCGAGCGGGCCGATCAACACGGTCGACGGCGGCTTCGCGATGGCCGAGCGGTTCGGGCTCGACCCCGTGGTGGAGGTCGGCGAGGGCGAGCGGGCGGTGCCGACCACACGGCACCCGATCCGGTTCTCCGAGAGCACGCTCACGTACGAGCTGCCGCCGCCCGAGCTGGACGAGCACGGCGAGGAACTGCGCGCCTGGCTGGCCGAGAAGGAGGACGACCGTGACTGAGCGAGAGTATCCGACGGCGCTCGGTGCCTCATCGGTCGAGAAGATCACGCTGCTCGGCCACGACCTCGCCGAGGACGTGATGGGCCAGGTGGGCTTCGGGGAGCTGGCGTTCTGGCTGGCCACCCAGCGCAGGCCCTCCCCCGGCGAGACCCGGGTGTTCGAGGCCGTGCTCGCCGCGCTGGCCGACCACGGGTTCACGCCCACCGCGATCGTCACCCGGCTCACCTACCTGTCGGCGCCCGACTCGGTGCAGGGCGCGCTGGCGGCGGGGCTGCTCGGCGGCGGGTCCCGGTTCCTCGGCGTGACCGAGGACTGCGGCCGGTTCCTGCACGACGTGCTCTCCGCCAACGAGCGGCCGGACGACGAGGCCGGGTGGGACGCGCTCGCGCTGAAGACCGTGCGCGCCCAGCGCGAGCTGGGGAAGTTCGTCCCCGGGCTGGGCCACCACGTGCACAAGAACGGCGACCCGCGCACCCCGCGGCTGATGCGGATCGCCGCCGAGGAGGGGCTCTTCGGGCCTCACCTGTCGCTCTTCGCCGCCATCGGCCGCGTCCACCCCCAGGTGCTGGGCAAGACGCTGCCGCTGAACGGGGCCGGCGCCTGCGGGGCGGCGCTGGCCGACCTGGGGCTGCCGCTGGAACTGCTGCGCGGCTTCGCCCTGCTCGCCAGGACCGCCGGGCTCATCGGCCAGCTCGCCGAGGAGCTGCGTCACCCGGTGGCCAACGACATCTTCCTGTCGGTCGACCTCAACAACCGGTCCGTCGCCCCCGACCCGTACCCCCCTGGAGGCACGCATGGCTGAACTCGTCGCCGTGATCGCGTCCACGCACCATCCGTTCTACTATCGCGCCAGCACGGCCACCGGCGAGGACAGGCCGCCGTTCGCCGACGAGTGGGTGCGCAAGGTGCTGGCCTTCCGCGAAACCCTCACCCGGGCCAGGCCCGACGTGCTGGTGATGGTCGGCTCCGACCACTTCCACCAGTTCTGGCTCGACAACATGCCGCAGTTCCTCGTGGGCAAGGCGCCCTTCTACGACGCCAACTGGTACAACGAGGAGCGCGAGTTCGGGCTGCCCCGGATGCTCCTCACCGGCCAGGAGGACCTGTCGGAGCACATCCTGCGCGAGGGCATCGACGCGGGCTTCGACCTGGCCTTCTCCAACGAGCTGCGGATCGACCACTCCATCACGTGCCCGATCATCACGCTGCGGCCGGAGAACGACCTGCCGATCGTCCCCATCTACACGAACATCTTCGCGCCGCCGCTGCCGCGCCCGAAGCGGTTCGTGGAGCTGGGCAGGACGATCCGGCAGCTCGTCGAGTCGTGGCCGTCGGACCTGCGGGTCGCGGTCATCGGCACCGGCCACCTGTCGCTGGAGCTGGGCGGGCCGCGCCAGTTCGGGCCGCACGGGCCCGACCCCGAGTTCGACGCCAAGGCCGTCGAGTGGATCGCCAACGGCGACATCGAGGGCTGCCTGGCCGAGGTCACCCTCGACAGCCTGCACAAGCCGGGCAACGCCACCCACGGCTTCATGGACTTCATGCTCATGATGGGCGTGGCGGGCGAGGGCGAGAAGGCCGACTACGTCGACACCTACGACCTGTTCCACACCATGGAGGCGTACTTCACCTGGTACCCGCGCGGAGGCCGGCCGTGAGCAAGTATCTGCTGAACAAGTTCCTGTTCACCGTCGATCGCGACCCCGAGCTGGTCGAACGCTACCGCGAGGACCCGCGCGGCACGGTCGACTGGTGGGAGTCCACCCAGGCCAACCTCATCCTCAACTGCCACGGCGGCGAGGCGTCCACCTGGCTGCGCTTCGAGGACGCCGAGCGGGAGGCGCTGGCCTCCCACGACTACGTGAAGCTGTTCGAGATGGGCGCCCACCCGTTCCTGACGCTCACGCTCTTCATCGCCATGTTCGAGCGCGACTACGAGGAGCCTCTCGGGTTCCAGAAGGAGTACGCGCGCAAACTCGGTCACATGAGCCTGCCCTACCCGGACATCGCCACGTGACCATGCGCGCAGCCCAGATCCGCACCTGCGGCGAGCCGCCGGTCGTGGCCGAGCGCCCCGCCCCGGCGCCCGGCCCCGGCCAGGTGCTCGTCGAGGTCGTCGCCGCCCCGGTCACGCCGCTCGACCTGCTCTGCGCGACCGGCACGTCCTACTTCGGCACCCCGCCCACCCCGTACGTGCCGGGCGTCCAGGGGGTGGGCACCGTCGGCGGCCGGACCGTCTGGTTCCCCACCACGGCGGGCATGGCGCCGGGCGACGGCAGCATGGCCGAGCTGGCCGCGGTGCCCGAGAACGACCTGGTGGAGCTGCCGGCCGGCGCCGACCCGGTGGTCGTGGCCGCCCTGGGCCTGTCGGCCGTCGCCGCGTCCATGGCGCTCGTTTGGCGCGGCGAGCTGACAGCGGGCGAGCAGGTGGTCGTGCTCGGCGCGGGCGGGACCGTCGGCCAGGCAGCCGTCCAGCTCGCCCGCCTGGGGGGCGCCCGCCGGGTGGTGGCCGCCGCCCGGTCCGCCACCGGCCGGGAACGCGCCGCGAAGGCCGGGGCCGACGCGGTGGTCGCGCTCGACACCGAGGACGTCGGCGAACTGGCCGCCCGGCTCACCGCCGCCCTCGACGGGCCCGCCGACCTGGTGCTCGACCCGCTCTTCGGCGCGCCCGCCGCGGCGGCGGCCCGGGTGCTCCGCCCCGGCGGACGGCTCGTCAACCTCGGCGGCTCCGCCTCCGAGAGCTCCCCCATCGACTCCTCGACCCTGCGCGGCAAGTCGCTGCGGCTGCTCGGCTACACCAACAACGAGCTGACGCCCGCCCAGCGCGCCGCCGCCGTCGCCGAGATCGCCGGGCACGCGGCCCGGGGCGCACTGTCGGTGGATCATGAGAAAATGCCGCTCGACGACACCGGGAAAGCATGGCAGCGTCAAGCGGCGGGCGCTCCTTCTGGCCGGATCGTCCTGTCCGTACGTTGAGAACCCGCTACCGTGCTGGGTAGCGCTCCGCGAACAGGAGATCACCCATGAGCGATGCACCCCAGCCGCCGGTCCCGGGCGTGTCGGCCGGCAAGCCCAGCGTCGCTCGGATCAACAACTACTTCGCGGGCGGCAAGGACAACTTCGCCATAGACCGGGCGATCGGCGAGAAGGTCCTCACCCTGGCCCCCGAGGCCAAGGAGATGGGGGTGCACGTCCAGGCGTTCCGCGAACGGTCCGTCACCCACCTGATCCGGGCGGGGGTGCGGCAGTTCCTCCAGATAGGCGCCTGGCTGCCGGTCCCGCGCAACGTCCACCAGATCGCCCAGGACCTCGCGCCCGAGTCGCGGACCGTCTACGTCGCCGACGACGCCGTGGCCCTCAACCACGCCCGCGCCCTGCTGGCCACCGACGAGCGCACCGGGGTCGCCGAGGGCAACATCCTCGACCCCGACAAGATCCTCGAACACCCGATGACGCGGCGCCAGCTCGACCTCTCCCAGCCGGTGATGGTGCTGCTGTTCGGCATGCTGCAGTACATCCCCGACGACTACGGGATCTACGAGAGCGTGGCCGCCCTCTCCGACCGGCTCGCGCCGGGCAGCCACGTCGCCATCACGCACGCGGTGTTCGACACCCGGCCCGACATCGCCGAGGCGGTCGCCGACATCTACCGCGAAGCGCTCGGCCGCCCCACCGGCAAGCCCCGCACGATGGCCGAGGCCGAGCGCTTCTTCGACGGGCTGGAACTGATCGAGCCGGGCTTCGTCTACGTCAGGCAGTGGCGTCCGGAGGCCCCGGTCTCCGACGCGGAGGCGGCCAAGACCTGGATCGCCGCCGGAATCGGCCGCAAGCCGGGCTGATCGACCGGGGCGGGCCGGCGCGCGTTGCGGCCGGCGGCCCGCAGGTGCTCAATGACATCGGCGGCCCCGGTGTTACAGACGATCCGCGGCCCGAGCCGGCTCCACCGAGGCCCTGGCGGGTTCCGCCCCTGACAGCCCCTCGTCCAAGCGGGCGTGGCGTCCTCTTCGGGAGCCGCCGTAGGCGTGGCGGCGGAGACGGGCGAGCGTGCCTCCGATGCGCAGGGCCGGGTGGCCGTGTCGTATCGGGTCGAAGGACAGGTCGGTGCTTTCCGGCAGCGTCGTTCGTACGGTGAGCGTCGCCAGGTGCCGGGCGGGCGCGTCGCGGCGGGCGGCGAGCAGGTGGAACAGGAGCGGGCCGCGCGCCAGCGCCTCCGGCAGCAGGGCCGGGCGGGCCGGGACGTTCTCCCCTTCCGGCATGGCGACCAGCCAGACCGGTCCCGCGTGGGTCAGGTAAGGCACGACGCTGGAGTACGGGCCCGCGGTGAACCCGGCTCTCGGCCACAGCAGCCACGGCGCCGCCCCGCAGGTGGACAGCAGGATGTCGAGCGGCCCGGGCAGGCGCGTCGCCAGGCCGAGCACGTCGGGCAGGCGGCCGGGCAGGGAGCCGCCCTTCGACAGACGGGCGATCACCTCGTACCGGCCGGGCTCGTCCAGCACCGGAACGCCGAGATCGCCCGCACCGGTCACCTCCAGAGTGCCGGACAGCAGGCGGCCCCGCGGATGGAGGGCCCGGCCGCGGCGCAGCCGGGCCCCCAGCTCCGAGAGCGCCCCCGCCAGGTCAGCGGCCAAGCCGGAGGCTGGGCACCGGATGGGGACCCTCGGTCTCCAGCCGGTACTCCTCGCCGGACTTGTGCATGTTCTCCTCCATGACCAGCTCGGACGGCGCACGCTCGCCGCCCATGATGGCCTCCTGGAACTTCTCGAACCGCTCGTGGGCCTCCTGGACGTAGCCGGTGCCGAGCGTGGTGTAGTCGATCTGGGTGGTGAGCAGTTCGCGGATGAACGCTTTGTTCGGCTCGAACGTCATCGGAGCCGGCAGCGCGGGCGGCAGCACCTGCTCCGGGTCGCGGCCGTCGTGCCGCTTGAACAGTTCGGCGGCCAGGCGCAGGTGCTCCAGCTCCATGTTGAGGTGGAGCTCCCAGATGTTCTTCACCTTGGGGTCGGACTCGGTCTCCATGAACGAGTGGTACAGGTAGCACTCGTTGTACTCGTGGTTGAGCAGCATCTCCCACCAGCTCTCGCCCGGGTCGACCAGCGACTCGTAGTGGGTGACGTGCTCCTCCTCGATCAGCCCGATCTCCTGGTAGAGCTGGCGGGCGATCGGCTCCATGTAGGTGGGGCCGACGTTCATGTAGAAGTTCATCGTCTGCTGCTCGGTCGACATGATCGTGAGCGCGTGCAGCTTCGAGATCGGCTCCGCCGACGACTTGTCGTACGGTTCGCGGACGTTGTCCATCGGGTCGCGGTGGTGGAGGTACGTCGGCCGGCCGGGCATGATCTCGGTCAGGTTGTCGACGATCTTCTCGGCCTTGCGGTGCTCGATCATCTCGTACAGGTTGGAGTACCGGTAGAGGTGGTCGAAGTCCTCCAGGACTCCGAACTGGTAGGCCTGCTTGAGGTACGGGTCGGGCTCCATGCGGGCCACCCAGGCGGTCAGGTCCACGGCGACCTGCTCGTAGGCGATGGTGGTCTCCAGCACCGAGGCGACGCCCGGGAGCAGCCAGTTGACCGCCTTCTGCTGCTGCGCCTCGATGTACCGGACGCGGGCGAGCTGCTGCTTGATGTCGATGCTCGGGCAGTGCCGGGCCATGTGGTGGCTGAAGAAGATCGCCTCGGTCTCGATGCCGTTCATCGTGATGACGCGGCAGCGAGTGTACGGGTCCGCGTGGTCGGGGTCGATCGGCATGACGTTCAGCTCGCGCCAGTTGCGCAGCTGCTTGTCCAGCGGGATGCCCCGCTCCTGCAACGGATTGAAGGTCATGTGCTTGCGCTCCTTGAGCTGCTCGACTCGGCGGGGGCCTGGGCCCCGCGCCCGGGTCGGCCGCGCCGGCACGCCCGCGGTTTCCCCTCCTGAACCGTGGTGCGCCGGGGGCGGGCGACGAAATCGGGCCTACCCGAGGAGTTGGGGAGCAATCTCCTCAGGTCACCGCCGGAGCGCCCGGAAAGGGTAAGCGCAGGCGTGACCAGCCGGACCCCGGGTAGGCACCCGCGGTACTTCGGAAGGAGAGAGAAATGACGAAGACGGCTCCGGAAAGAATGCAGGAAACGGACGTCATCGAGCTCCTGATCGCCCAGCACGGCGTGATCAGGAACATGTTTGACGACGTCGAGCAGGCAGCGCCCGACAAGCGCAAGGAGGCCTTCACCCGGCTGGTACGGATGCTGGCCGTGCACGAGACGGCCGAGGAGGAGATCCTCCACCCGTTCGCCCGCACCGCCATGGACGGCGGCTCGGCCGTCGTCGACGACCGCCTCCAGGAGGAGAACGAGGCCAAGCAGCTCCTCCAGCAGATGGACCAGGCCGGCGTGGACGCGCCCGACTTCATGGAGAACCTCCAGGTGCTGCGCGCCGCCGTCGAGGCGCACGCCCGCGCCGAGGAGCGGTACGAGTTCTCCAAGATCATCCAGCACACCAGCGAGGCGCAGCGGCGCGCGCTGGGCGCCGGGGTCAAGGCCGCCGAGGCGATGGCCCCCACCCACCCGCATCCCGGCGTCGAGTCGGCGACCAAGAACGTGCTCATGGGCACCCCGATGGCGATGATGGACCGGGTCAAGGACGTCATCCGGAAAGCCATGAAGAAGGACTGACGGATCCCGGCAATGCTCCTGGGCGTGTTCCAGGTGTCCATCCCGCACAACATCGTGCATCTGCTGTTCGGGGTCGCAGCGGCGCCGTCCCGCCGTCCGCTGGCACCACCCGTGCGCGGCCGTTCCCCGGCCGCGGCCGCGCACGGCGCTTTCCCAGGGGTGGAACACGCTTTTCAGGGCCGGGAACGCGTTTCTATGGCCGGAACGCGGGCACCGCCCGCGCGAGCGCCCAGCCGACCGCCCCCACGACGGCGCCGACCACGACCCCGGTGAGCAGGCTGCTGCCGAACGCGAACGTCCGCATCAGCACCTCCTCCGCTCCGGGTGACAGCGCCCCGGCGAGGTTCCCGCCCAGCCGCGGCGGCTCGCCCCCGTACGCCGCCGACCAGAGCAGCTGGTGGGTGACGGCGAGCAGCACCCCATAGACGCCGCCGACCGCCAGCAGGGTCAGGAACGGGTTCGGCACCCGCCTCCACAGCACGACGCCGAGCCAGACCACGACCGGCAGGAACACCAGCACCGCGTTGACGGCCGGGCCGACCGGCCCCAGATCGTGCGCGACCACCCGGGGCACACCGAGCGCGGCCAGCCCGATGATCGCGATCCACGGCATTCCGAGAGAGTCTTTCTTCCGCATCGTCCGACCGTAGAAGCGAGGTCCGGCGGCGGACGTCGCCCGAGGGGCGGCTCCTTCGTACGCTCCGGTCGGTACGCGGCGGACGCCGGCGTAAGCAGACAGATGTACGCGGCTGCTGCTCTACCTCACCACGGCGTGGGGCTCATCCGGTTGTCCACAGTTGTGGAGAACTTCGGCGACGCGCTCCACAGCCGGGCCGCCTCCTGGGTGCAGCTCGCTCTCGGGGTGGGGCTGTTCGCGCTGAGCTTCCGGTTCGACGGCAAGCGCGCCACCGGCCCGCGGCTGCGCCCCCGGATGGGCGGGCCGCGGGCGATGGTGGTGCTCGGGCTGACGGCGGGCGTGCTGGAGGTCGCCACGATGGTGCCCTACCTGGCAGCGGTCGGGATCATGACGATCTCGGGGCTGCCCGCCGCCCACCTGTTCTTCGCCTAGGCGCTGGCGGCGCCGTCCACCACGAGGTCGTGCCCGAGGACGAAGCTCGACCGTCCCGAGGCGAGCCAGAGCACGGCGGCGGCCACCTCGTCGGGGTCGGCGACCCGGCCGAGCGGGATCGCGGGCCCGAGCCTGGCGTCCCGCTCGGCGGTGGTCTCGCCGGGCAGGTAGGTCATGGTCGTGTCCGTGGCGCCCGGGCTGACGGCGTTGACCCGGATGCCGTCGGCCGCGTACTCCAGCGCCGCCGCGCGAGACAGCACGCTCACCGCGGCCTTGGAGGCGGCGTAGGCGGCCATGCCGGGGATGCGCAGGTGCGCGCCGATGTTGGAAGCCACGTTCACGATGGATCCGCCGCCGTGCTCCTTCATGTACGCGATCTCGTACTTCATGGTGTGGAACACGCCGGTCAGGTTGGCGTCGAGCACCGACGTCCAGTCGGCGGGATCCAGGTCGGCGAGAGGGCCCGGACGGCCGAGGATCCCCGCGTTGTTGACGGCCACGTGCAGGCCGCCGTGCCGGTCGGCGGTGGCGGCGACCATGCGGGCGCAGTCGGCGGCACTGGAGACGTCGGCGGCGATCCAGTCGGCGCCGAGCCGCTTGGCGGCGTCGGCGAGCCGGCCCTCGTCCCGCCCCGTGATCACGACCGTCGCGCCCTCGTTCGTGAACGCGCGAGCGGTCGCATAGCCGATACCGGCGGAACCACCCGTGATGAGAACGACTTTGCCCTGCATGAGAACCTCTTTTTCAGAACGATCGGTCTAGTATTTGGGCATAAAAAAACGCCGGGTCAGCCCAGAACGGACAGCGCCTGATCGACGGCGTCGTCCAGCCGGGCCGCCCCGCCGGGCGTCCTGCCGAGCACCCGGATGCCCTGCATGAGCACCAGCAGCATCCGCGCGACGGCCCGCGGATCCTTGTCGGGACTCAGCTCCCCCTGGGCCCGCGCCCGGATGAGAGCCGAGGTCAGCGCGGTCTCCAGGTGACTCCAGCTCGCCTCCACGAACGCGGCCGCCGCCGGGTCGCGCGGCGCCAGCTCCACCGCGGCGTTGACGACCATGCACCCGCGCCGGTCGTCACCGCCGGACTCGGCCGCGTACGACCTGATCAGCGCCCGCACGGCCGGCAGCACCGGCCCCGGCTGGGACAGCGCGTCCAGGACGGCCGGGTCCATGTTGTGCAGATAGCGCTCCAGCGCCTTCAGGTAGAGCTGGTGCTTGCCGCCGAAGGTCGCGTAGATGCTGGCCCGCGCGATCCCCAGATGAGCGACGAGGTCGGCCATGGACGTCGCCTCGTAGCCGCGCTCCCAGAACAGCTCCAGGGCGCGCTGCAACACCACGTCGGGGTCGAACTCCTTGCTCCTCGCCACGCCTCAGACGCTAACCCTTTCCAGAACGATCGGTCAAGTTCAGGAGGACTGCGGGATCGGCGGGCCCTCGCTGGCCTGGACGAGCACGAAGCCCTGGCCGCGGAACGCCAGCTGCACGGCCTCGCCGCTGCCCCGGCCGATCAGGGCGCCGACCTTGAAGGTCCGGTTGACGCCGACCTGGAGGTTGGAGCTCCAGCAGACCGCCGACTGGCTGTCGGCGAAGGTCGGCATCGCGCCGGCGTCGAGCAGGACCGGGGTGCCGTGGGTGGTGACGGCGACCCAGCCGGTGCCGGTGAGCGTGGTGTTGAACAGGCCGCCCGCGGCCACTCCCGCGCCCTGGACCCGCCGGATGTCCCAGTCGATGTCGGGCTGGAAGGCGAGCAGGTTGCGGCCGTTGACGGTCAGGCCCTCGTTCTCCAGGTAGAACAGGTGGATGTCCTCGGCGTTGTGGGCGAGGTAGAGCAGGCCCTGACCGCGCACCCGCATGAGCGACGTGCCCTCGCCGGTCACCGCCTTCTTGAGTAGTTTGCTGAGGCCGCCCGCGCCCTCGTAGTCGAAGTCCCAGTCGCCTTGGAAGGCGACCATCGACCCCTGCTTGGCCAGGACCTCCGGCAAGTCGACACGGAGCATCTTGGCGTTCTGCAGGGCGAAACCGGGCGGGAACTGCTGGGGGGTGAGGTTTCCGAAGATGGGGCTGCGCACGGGTTTTCCTTAAGAATCAGGCTGTGATCCTCGGGTCCACGATAGGGGTCACGGCCCCGGGACGCGAGAGATCGCGCCTGGTGAGCATCAGTGCGGACAGGCTAGCCTTCACCAGCGCGGTGCCGCGCAGCACGGGTGCCAGAGTGATGGCGAACAGCAGGCCGAGCACGGTGTGGCAGACCACGAACAGCGCCGGGTCGCCGCCGAGCCCGAGCAACCAGAGCACGGACCCCTCCATCGCCCCGGGGATGGCCGCGATGATCCACCCGTACAGCGGGAAGGTCAGACCCGCCAGCGTGCCCGTCCACCAGACGGCGGCCACCACGAACGCCGCGACCGAGATCGGGAAAGACACGATCGCGTGCAGCAGGTCCATGACCGCCTGGCCGCTGGTGAGCGGGGTCATCGTACGGCGGAACCAGCCCGCCCAGGAGGGCGCCTCCCGGTAGCGGGGGCGGGCGACCGGGTAGCCGAGCACGGCGGGCAGCGACGCGCGCTCCACATCGGCGACGTTCCTGGCCAGCGCGGCGGTCGCGGCCAGCACGGGCAGCCCCACGAAAGCGACCGCGGCGCCCAGTCCGGCCGACACCCCACCGACGACCAGCGGAAACGAGACCAGGGCGGTGGGGAAGGACAGGAGCAGATAACGAGAGTCGATGGCGATGCGCCGGCGGAGGGGAGTCATACCGGCAACGCTAGGGAGCAGCGGCCTCCGGATCATTCCCGTGAGCGGGCGAAACGGGGGTAGTGCTGGCCCTACCCCCGCCGGACGTCATCGCCCGCCCGGTATGCCCTCGTCCCGCCAGTTGCAGGCGGCCCGCCCACGGCGTGCATCGACACCGTTGCGGTCCGTCCGCGTTTCCCGGCTTCCGAAGCCGCCGGGGCCGCTCACTCACGTTCCCTCACCGACCGTCAGCAGCGCTGCGAGGGCTTCGGCTGTGGCGGGGTGGCGGGTCAGGAGGGTGGACGCCGGGTTCCCTGTCTCGGGCCAGGTGCCTTCGCAGCCGAGGAGGGTCGCCAGGGCGTCGGTCGTGGCCGGGTGGGCGGTGAGCAGGTCCGCTACCGGTCCGCTCGAAGGGGCGGGTGCGGATGGGGTGGGCGGGGTGTTCCAGGGCGGGGTCCAGGAATCCACCGCCGCGAGTGTGCCGGGGAAGGTCCGGCCCGCCTCTCGTACGAGGACCGGAACCAGTTCGGCGGCCTCGTCCCTGAATGTGGTGATCAGCTTGGGCAGCCACGGCAGCAGCACGCTGTCCGGCAGGTTCGCGAAGGCGTCGGAGATCAGCTCGACCACGAACGGCGTCAGCGTGGGCGCGGGTTCGAGCGCCTGCACGAACCCGCTCAGATAGGCCGGGAACGACGGCACCACCAGCGGGTTGGCCAGCAGCTCCGCGCAGCGCTCCCGCAGCTCCCCCAGCGTCAGCAGGCCGAGCTGGAACCGGGCCGCCCACAGCAGCGCCACCTTGCCCGGCGCCGTCGGGTGCGACTGCTTGACCGCCAGCTCAAGCTGGGCGCGGTCGCAGCCGAGCGAGATCGCCAGGCTCTCCATGCCGGCCAGGAACCCGAGCATGGCCGCCACCTGCCGCACCCCGGTGTCGTCGGCCACGAAAGCGGTCGGCAGCAGCGTGCAGTACTGCGCGTATCCGGTGGTGACGAACCGCTCGGCCCAGCCGGGCAGCGCGGGCTCGGCGGACCGGTAGTGGGCGAGCAGCCGCCGGATGCGGCGCAGCACGTCGGGCGCGTCGTCGACGCTGCGCTCGGCGGCCAGCAGCTCCACCGCCCGGGCCCCCAGCTCCTCGGTGAACCGGGGGCTGCCCAGCAGCACGATCGACTCCTCCACCGCCTGCAGCGCGACGGCGGCGGTCGCCTTCGGGTCGGTCACCATCGCGCGGAGCCGCTGCTCCAGCACCTGCTCGACGGTGACGCCCTCGTAGCCGAGCTCGATGAGCGCCCGCTGGTGGTGCCCGACGGCCACGTCCCAGCTCTCCTGCCGGGAGCGCTCGCCCAGCGCGCGGGTGCCCATGATCGGCCGCACCGCGCCTTGCGGCAGCAGCCGGTGCAGCATCCACAGCAGGTGGGAGCAGGGCAGCAGGTCAGGGTCGGCGCCGAAGTCGAGCAGCACCCGGTGCACGGCCCGTTTGCGCAGGTCGACGCCGAGCGGTTCGAGCCGGTCGTAGACGTCCTGGGCGAGCGGCGGCAGCGACGCGTAGCCGACCTCGCCGATCCGGTCGCCGCCGAGCAGGATCTCGCAGAGCTGCGCCACGTTCCTGCGGCCGGGCACGGCCTCCTTCTCGATGCAGGTGACGGCCGCGTCCTGGAAGTCGTACGGGGTGGGCCTGGCGCGGTTGCGCATCCCGGCCAGCAGGATCGACGTCTCGAAGACGGCGATGGCGTCGGCGGTGCTGGCCAGGTAGCCGTTGCGGCGGGCCAGCCGGACGATGTCGACGCACCAGCCGAGCAGTTCGGCCTCGTCCAGCTCGTCCAGGGCGGGCGGGCTGGACAGGTAGCCGGTGAGCCGGTCGGCCACCGGCTCCTGCGTGGCGGGGGCCTTCTTGCGCTTTCCGGCCTTCGCGGGCTGCCCCTTGAGCCGGTACGTGCTGACTCGGCCTCGGGTGACCGCCTTGGCGAAGGTGGCGGCGGCGATCGACACCGAGCCGGGGGCCAGCCCGAACTGCGCCTCGATGGCGGAGTGGCTGGCCGGGACGACGCCGTACTGCCAGGTGGTGCCGGTACGCGGCGTGACTTCGTACTCGGCCTTCTCCGGCCGCAGGCCGAACTCCGCGACCCGGCTGGCCGCGTGGAAGGCGCCGCACACGTACAGGCAGCGGGACGGGTCGGCGCCGGAAGAGGCCAGGTGCTCGCGCATGCGCGTCCACATGTGGCGCTCGCGCTCCTCGTCGCCGGCCAGCCGGGGCGAGCCCTCCGGGGTGAGCCGCCGGAACAGGCTGCCGATCAGCACCATGACCTGCCGGTAGGTGTCGTAGTCGGCGCCGGAGAGCGGCTGCTCCACGTACTGGTCCCACCACTCCGACCAGTGGCGGACCTTGGCGTGGTGGAGCAGGTGCTCCTCCAGCTCGGCGAAGCGCGGGCGCAGGTCGCCGATCTCGATGCCGACGGGCTCTTCCGGGCGCTCCTTCGGCAGCCACTGGTAGACGTGGTCGGCCGAGCGGTCCACCAGCACCAGCTCCACGCCGGGCGTGTCGAGCGCGTAGGCGATGGCCTGGTACTCGGCGGAGGTTTCGGTGATGGGCGCGATCACGTTGAGCGGGCCCCAGTCGGCGGGGAAGCCGTCGAGCTCGGTGGCGAACGCCTGCAGCGCGACCGGCAGCCGGCAGTTGCGTAGCTCGTCGAGGACCGGCCGCAGGTCCTCGCAGAGCTCCAGATAGATGACCTCGGGCTGCTTCTCGCGCAGCCGCCGGGCCATGGCCAGCGCCGACGCCGGGGAGTGGTGGCAGACCGGGAAGATCTCCAGCGGCTCGGCCAGCGCCCGGTCGACGTCGTCGACCATGCCCGACAGGATGCCGGACAGCACGCCCGGCCCGTCGGCGAACTCCTCGGCGGCGGCGTGCAACTGCTCGCGCAGCGCGGCGAACGGGCTCATCGAATCTCCTTGGGCACAGCGGACCCCGCCTCCGGGTGTGGGGAGGGCATCACGACAGGGTCTCGATCGCCTGGCGGCCGCCCTCCAGGAACTCGGGCCACGCGCCGCCCTCCTTCTTGCTGCGCGGCTCGACCACGCCGTGCCAGTACTTGTTGAGGATGGCCAGGTCCTCGGGGCTGCGCCGGGCCAGCGAGCCGACCAGCGACCCGGCCAGCGTGCCGGCGCGGAGCGTGCGGTCGCCGAAGAAGTTGCTGTGCAGGATCGCGTCCTCCAGCACGCCGATCTGCTCGGCGGTGGACAGCGCCGACTCCAGCCGCTCGTCGTCGCCGGTCGCCGACTCGGCGGCGGCCCGCAGGTCGGCGAAGCTCTGCAGCAGGATGTCGAGGAGCGTCGGCGGCACCTCCAGCTCGATGCGGTGCCGGCGCAGCAGCTCGGTGGTGCGGAAGCGGACGATCTCCGCCTCGCTCCGCTTGTTGGTCACCACCGGGATGCGGACGAAGTTGAAGCGCCGCTTGAGCGCCGACGACAGGTCGTTGACGCCCCGGTCGCGGCTGTTGGCGGTGGCGATGACGGAGAAGCCCGGCTTGGCGAAGACGATGTTGTCGTCGTCCAGCTCGGGGATCGACACGTACTTCTCCGACAGGATCGAGATGAGCGCGTCCTGCACGTCGCTGGTGGCGCGGGTCAGCTCCTCGAACCGGCCGATCACGCCCTGCTCCATCGCCGTCATGATCGGGGACGGGATCATCGACTCGCGTGACTGGCCCTTGGCGATCACCATGGACACGTTCCACGAGTACTTGATGTGGTCCTCGGTGGTGCCGGCGGTGCCCTGCACGACCAGCGTCGAGTTGCGGCAGATGGCGGCCGACAGCAGCTCGGCCAGCCAGCTCTTGCCGGTGCCCGGGTCGCCGATCAGCAGCAGGCCCCGGTCGGACGCGAGCGTGACGATGGCCCGCTCGACGAAGCTCCGGTCGCCGAACCACTTCTGCGGGATCTCCCGGTCGAGCCCGTCGGAGCGTTCGGAGCCGAGCACGAACAGCCGGACCATGCGCGGGCTCAGCCGCCACGAGAACGGCTTGGGCCCGTCGTCGACCGACTCCAGCCAGTCGAGCTCTTCGGCGTACTTGACCTCGGCGGGGGCGCGCAGCATCTCCGTCATGGGATCTCCTAGGTGAGGAAGCTCTTGAGCTCGAACACGAGTTTGTCGATGTGGCCCGAGATGACGGGCGTGCCCAGGTCCTTGAACTTCTGGCGGAACCACGGCTCCACGCTCTGCCGGCCTGAGCTGTTGACCGACCCCACCGGGATGAACTTGACCCCCGACCGATGGACCGCCTGGATGCCGTCGAACAACGGCTGAGACCGGTCGAACTCGTAGAAGTCGGAGATCCACACCATCACGGTGTTGCGCGGATCGGTGATCTTGGGGCGGGCCATCGCCATCGCGACCGGCCCGTCGTTGCCGCCGCCGAGGTTGGTACGGAGCAGCACCTCGAACGGGTCGTTCACCCACGGTGTCAGGTCGATCGCCCGCGTGTCGTAGGCGATCAGGTGGACGTCGACCCTGGGCAGCCCGGCGAAGATCGAGGCCAGGATGGTGCAGTTGACCATCGAGTCCACCATCGAGCCCGACTGGTCGACGACCACGATCATGCGGGCGGGGGTCGTGCGGCGGGCGGTGTGCCGGTAGAAGAGCCGGTCCACGTACAGCCGCTCGTCCTCGCTGTTCCAGTTGGTGAGGTTCTTCCAGATCGTCCGGTCCAGGTCGAGGTTACGGAAGACCCGCTTCGGCGGCACGGACCGGTCGACCGTGCCCACACTCGTCTGCTGCACCTGCGTACGCAGCACCTGGGCGACTTCGTCCACATAACGGCGGATCAGCGCCTTGGCGTTGGCCAGCGCCACCCCGGACAGGTTGGCCTTGTCGCGGAGCAACTGCTCGATGAGCGACATACTGGGCGTCAGCTGCCTGGCCAGCGCCGGGTCCTTGAGCACCTCCCGCAGCCGCATCCGCCGCACCAGGTCGCCTTCGAGACCGGCGAGCATCCCGCCCAGCTCGTCCTGACCGGCCTGGGCACGCAGCTCGCCGGGCTGACAGCCGAGCGCCTGCTCGAACCAGCCCGCGTCCCGCTGCCAGGCGGCCAGCTGGGTGGCGCTCACGTTCCCCTGGCCGGTCGCGAACAGGTTGAGCAGCAGTTTCGAGGCGAGCGCGGCGGTACGGGCGCGGTCCCGCTCGTCATCACCCGTCATCAGCCCCCGGAACTCGTCGGCCAGCTCGGGGAAACGCTGCACCAGGTTGTCCACGGACACGGACGGATCCAGCACCTGGGCCGGCAGCCCGAGATCGTCGACCACGGCCACGCTCGCGGACTCCAGCGACGGCTGCTCCTCGGCGCCGAACACCCGGGCCAGCAACCGCCAGAGCAGCACTTGCCGCCGATTCGCCTCGGCGATGTCCTGCGGTGTCCTCTCGCTGACCGCGCCGCGAGCGGTCCCCTCAGGAGCGGTGATGTCGTGGGCGTCAGTCCCGTCCGGAGTGGTGACGGAACTGCTCGTAGGGGTTTCGGGGGTGGTCATTTGCGGAGCAACCGTCCTGCTCGTTCGCGGAGCACGCTTACGGGGTCGCCTGTCTTGGCGGTGGCCTTGGCCGCCTTGGGGTCGGTGGTGCCCAGCGCCCAGTCGCCGTTGTGGACGGCGACCGGCTTCTTCTTGACCGTGGCCTGGACGGCGAGCGGCTGTAGCAGCCATCCGCCGGCGTCCCAGCGCAGCAGTCCGACGCAGGCGGTGGAGGCGGCGAGCAGTTCGGGGGTGAGGGGGCCGCACCCAGGCAGGCGGCCGGTGGTGAACGGCAGGGTGGCGCCGTCGAGCGTGAGTGTGACCCCGTCGTCGGTCTTCGTCGCTTGATAGCCCTCGACCAGGACCGGTTCCGCGACGCGCGCCGGGTGACGGTCCAGCGGCGGGACCGGCGGGGCGAGCGCGCCCGAGAGCATCAGCCGGGCCGTGGCGAACGGGTTCGTCAGCTCGCCCGCGGCGGCCTTCTCCTCCTGCCAGACCAGGTCGCCGCCGGGCAGCAACGTCATGCCGTCGACCGTCACGGCCAGGTGTTTCGCCAGCGCGGCCAGCAGCACCGGATAAGCCTGGAACAGCCCCCACACGGCAGGCCCGGTGATGGTGTCGACCTTGCCCGCCGCGACGTTCGCCCGTACCAGCCGCGGCGTCCCACCGCCGGCGGGCTCCAGCACCGCGTGCAGCTGAACCTGTACGGCGGTGCCGTGCTCATGCACATCGGCCCCGAGCGGCAGCAGCCGCCCCGACACCGACTCGGCACCTTCCCCGCCTCGCGTGGACGCCGGCCAGCCCGGTTCGGCCAGCAAGGTCGCCCGCATCCACAGGTCCGCCCAGCGGCGCACGGGCAGCCGCTCCATCGTGGACACCGGCGACGAGTCCCGCAGCTCGGCGGCGAGCCCGTCGAGCAGCACGGCCAGGCGGCGCAGCCTCGGCTCGGCGAGCGCGCTCTCGATCGCCTGGTCACCGGCGGAGGCCAGGTCGTGGCTCACCCCCCGCCAGCCGGTGATGGCCAGCTCGTGCAGCCACGACCGGCACCCGGCGAGCAGCCCTTCGAGTACGAGCGACCCACCGGCGTCGTCAGGCGTCTCCGACGAATCACCGTCGGTCTGCTCCGCCGAAGGACCGGGGTCTCGCTGCCTGTTCAGGGACTCGTCCAAGCCGGACAGGAGGGCGTCGTGGGCGGCGCCCAGCAGCGCGGCGCGCGCCGCCGCCAGCGCCGTCAGGTGTTCACCGCCGACGGACCCCGCCGACACCTTGGCGGCCGCCTCGGTGACCCGGTCGCCCAGCGGGGTGGCCGCGACCGCGCCCGCCAGCGCGCCGATCGCGGCGGCCCGCTGCTCGCTCATCCGCCCGAGACCGTGGGACAGGGCCTCGTCGAAGCCGTCGACCAGCTCCAGCGCCTCGGCGAGGCCAGCAGGGAGCCCGCCGACCAGCTCGTTCAGCTGCACTCCCAGCATCAGCGCACCGTCCCGGGGAACCAGTGCATCTCGGGGAGCGGCGCGGTGGTGACGGGCAGCTCCAGGTAGCCCAGATGGCGGAGGAAGCGGCTGAACACCACGGCCGCGGGCAGCGGCTCCGGCGACCCGTCGAGCCGGGCCACCAGGTCGGCCCCGGACGCCGCCGTCTCGGCCGCATCGACCCGCAGGTATCGGGCGACCCGTTCGGCCCCGTACTGCACGACCGCCTCGTCCACCAGGGACCGCAGGTGCTTGCAGAGCGAGCCGCGCAGGCCCCCGCACGGGCGGTTGTTGTTGGTGCTGCAGTTGAAGGCGTGGGATTCCGCGGCGATGGAGGAGACGTACACGCGAGCGATGTCGGATCCGCTCGACACGACCCCCTGCAGCCTGCCGTCGGCTAGCTCGACGAACGGCACCTTGGCCAGCTTGCGCGGCTGGACTGGAGGCACCACACACGTCACGCTGCTCTGCTCCCACGCGGTCTGGTCCGCGGGCATGATGAACGACCTCCAGCCGGTTCGGCGACGATCAACGACCGGAAAACTAGCGGAGGCCACCGACAATCGGCGTGCCCGTTCTCAGGAGACGTTCATGTCGGCCCTTTAGCGTCGAAACCCCGCCGAAGGGAACGACATGCATCATGAAGGCCAGCGGGTCAGCAGGCGGAGGCTGATCGCGGGCGTCGGCTCCCTCGGGCTCGGCGCTCTCGTCGCCGCCTGCACGTCCGGCGGGCAGCCGGTCACCACCTCCACCGGCGAGACCGTCGTCCCGCGCGCGACCACCGCCGACGACCTCACCTCGCTGTTCGACGGCGCGAACACCTGCACGCTCACCCCCGCCACGACTGCCGGCCCGTTCTACTTCGACGCCGACAAGGTCCGCTCCGACATCCGCGAGGACCGGGAGGGCGTCCGGCTGCGGGTCGCCGTCAAGGTCCAGGACAGCGGGAGCTGCACCCCGATCAAGGACGCGGTGGTGGAGATCTGGCACTGCGACGCGGGCGGCCTGTACTCGGGCGCCGAGGCGATGTCCCGGGGCTCCGGCGACCTGACCCCGCAGGACGACCAGCGCTACCTGCGCGGCGCCCAGGTCACCAACGCCGACGGGATCGTGGAGTTCACCACGATCTGGCCAGGCTGGTACCCGGGACGATGCGTACACATCCACGCGATGGTGCACATCAGCGACGCCCGGGTGCTGACCACGCAGGTGATGTTCGACGAGGCGCTCAACGACCGGGTCCTGGCGGAGAACCCGTACGCGGCCCGCGGCGACCGGAACACGCGCAACGAGACCGACGGCATCTTCCGGGAGGAGATGCTCATGAAGGTCACCCCCGACGGCGACGGCTACCTCGGCGCCATCGTCTTCGCGGCCGACCCTGGCCAGAACGGCCGATAGCGGGACAGCCACGCGCACCGCCGTATAACGTCGCCACCACTGTCCGATGACGGAGGCGAGCGGTGCGGTCCTGGGTCGCGTTACCGACGGGGAAGGTCGTACGCTTGGAAGGCGCCGGCGCGCTGCCGCTCGCCGCCGACTCCCTGCCCCGCGAGGCCCCCGCGATCCTCACCTGCGCCGTCCGCGAGGCGCGCTCTCCGAAGGCGCTGGTCTCCGCGATCCTGGACGAACTGGACGCCACGGTGCTCGGCCTGTTCCCCGCCTGGCTGCCGGACGCCCGGGGCATCGACGGCCCAGGCGGCGCGGGCCTGCCCGCCGTACGCGCCCTCGCCCTCCGCACCGCCGCCACCACCGCCCACTTCGGACCGTTCCTCGCCGAACTGGCGGAACGCGCCCTGCACGCCCGCCCCGGCTCGCTCCCGGACCTGCGGGCCAGCCTCGCGCCCGAGATCCGGCCCAGCCGGTTCCCGTCGGAGGTGCGGGCGGTCGGGCTGGCCAGGGCGCTGGCCGCTGCCTTCTCCCGTCCCGGCGCGGCCCTCCTGGTGGACGTCCCGGAAGGGCTCTCACCCGCCGGTCAGGAAGCCCTGGTGGCGGCCGGTGAATGGCTCGCCCACCGCGCCGGGCTGGGCGTCTGGCTCTCCGGGCCGCTCCCGGCGGTGGACCGGGTGGAAACCGTCCTCATCGCCCAGCCCGCACCGCCGAAAAGCCACCCGCCCGTGGCCGGGAAGCCGCATCCGGCGAGCGCCGTGGAGCACGCGCTGGAGTCCGCGCTGCGCGGGTGCCCGTGGGCGGCCGGGCGGGCGTGGAACCAGACGCTCTGTCCCAGTGCTCTCGCCTCTCCTGTACGGGTGGACCTGCTCTGGGCGGACGAGCGGTGCATCGTCGAAGTGGACGGATCCGATCACCGGACCCCGGAGAAGTTCGCCGACGACAGGGCCCGTGACGTGCGGCTTCAGATCGCCGGTTACGCCGTGCTCCGTTTCACCGATGTCCAGGTGCTGACCGATCCCCAGGCAGTGGTCCGACAGATCGAGCTTTTCCTGCGGAACCGCCGTGCCTCACGAGAAGGATGAAACATGTCTGAGCGCAAGCTGTCGCTCCCGGAATTCGCCGCGCTGATGGCGCTGGCCATGGAGAACGCCGAGGTCACCAACCTTGTCCTCAAGGAGCGGTACGGCCTGACCATCGACGGCGACAAACGCCGCGATCTTAACGACCTGAAGCTGGTCGACAGCTGGAAAAAGGGCCGAGGGTTCGTACACGTGCTCACCGACAGCGGCTGGGCTCGCCTCCAGGACGACCTGCGCGAAGGAAGGCTTCCCGCGATGACCGGCTCGCCGGCGGTCGTCGCCCGTGGCCTGGTCGGCTGGCTGCAGAAATATATGGAGCGTTCCCGGCTCACGTTCGCCGACGTGTCCGCACCCCTCGAACCGCCGCCCGGCGACCTGGAAAAGCGCATCCGCGCCGCGTACGCGCAGCTGGCTCCGGCACCCGGCTCCTGGGTGGGGCTGGCCCGGCTCCGGCCGCTGCTGGGCGACGCGCCCCGGGACGAGGTTGACGCCGCGCTCACGCGGATGGAACGGCTTCCCGACGTGAACATCGTCCCGGAGTCCAACCAGAAGACCCTCACCCCCGAAGACCGGGAAGCCGGGGTGATCATCGGGGATCAGGAGAAGCACCTGCTGTGGATCGGTGAAGCATGACAGGCCCAGGCGTCGACGCCCTCAGAGCGCTCAGCTTCCACTACACCGAAGCGGCCGACGACGTGTGGCAGGACTCCCCGTACCACGTGGAGGGTCTGCACGGGCAGTCGTCCAAGATCATGCTGGACGGGCTGGCCCAGGCGAGCGGGGAGCACGCGGGCAGCCCCATCGGGGTGGTCGTCCAAGGTCAGCGCGGCACCGGGAAGACGCATCTGCTCGGCTGGCTGCGGCAGGTGGTCCAGCGCGAGGGCGGCTACTTCGTCCTGGTCGGGCTGCTCGACGCGAAGGGCTTCTGGGAGAGCGTCATGGTGTCGCTCCTCGACAGCTTCTCGCGTCCGGGGGTGGGCCGGGAGTCGCAGCTCAGGGTCCTGCTGTCGCGGCTGGCGGCGCTCGCCGACCTGTCCCGGATGCCGCGCCGGGCGGTGACGGGCAAGAAAACGCTCTCTCGGGAGGAGCTGGACGCGTTCATCCTCTCGCTGCGGCAGATGAACGAGGCGGTCGGGCGCGGCGCCCAGGACACCGCGCGGGCGCTGGTGCTCTACGCCTCCCCCGAGCCGGCGCTGCAGGACATCGGCGAGTCGTTCCTGTACGCGATGCCCGAGGGTGAGGAAGGTGAGCGCGCCCGCTGGGGCATCCGGCCGATCAGGAAGACACCGCAGGAGATCGTCAGGGAAGTGTCCCACCTGCTGGCGCTCACCGGGCCGACGGTCATCGCGGTCGACCAGATCGACCCGCTGGTCGCCCAGTCCTGGACCTCGACCGACGCGGTCACGGACGGCGGCCACGGCGACGTCCTGCTCCTGGAACGGATCGCGGGCGGCCTGATGTCGCTGCGCGAGAACACCCGGCGCACGCTGACGGTCGTCTCCTGCATCCCGCAGACCTGGACGCTCATCGAGCGGGAGGCGGTCGACACGGTCCGCGACCGGTTCCGTACGGCGGTGCAGCTCAAGACCATCCCCGACCCGGAGACGGCGCGCGAGCTGGTGGCCAAGCGGTTCGGCGTGCAGTACGGGGCCGCCGGGGTCGAGCCGCCGTACCCGACCTGGCCGGTCAGGCCGGAGGCGTTCGACCGGGCGCCCGGGTTCACCGCGCGGCAGCTGCTCATCGCGATCGACAAGCACGTCCGGGGCTGCCTGCTCAGCGGCGAGGCCAGGGAGCTGACCAGCCTCACCGCCCAGCCGTACCCTCCGGCGGGCGAGGGCCGGCGCGAACCAGCGGCCGGCAGGCCGGAACAAACCAGGGCCGAACCCACAGCGGCGGCGCACGCCGCTCTGGACGCCCGCTTCGCCACGCTCCGCGACGCCGGTGCCGCGCCTCAGATCGAGCAGGCCACCGAGGACGTGCTCATGCCGCCGCTGCTGGCGGCCGGGCTGTCGGCGTGGGTGACCGAGCAGGGCGCGCACGGGGCGTCGTTCAGCGTCGACCCGCCGCCCAGCGCCAAGCCGCCGCTGCACGCGCGGCTCCGGCGCACCTTGGACGAGGCCACGGAGGACGAGGCGCACTGGGCGTTCCGGGCGGTCACCGCCGGGCACGCGGTCTCGGCGCTCAACCGGATCCGGAAGGCCTCGCTGGCGGCGGGTCTGGATGCCCAGGTGCCCAAGCGGCGGCTCTTCCTGCTGCGCAACGCGGACTGGTCGAAGGGGGCGCGGACCCGCGAGGTGATCGCGGCCTTCGAGCGGGCGGGCGGAAAAACCCTGTCCTATACGGATGACGACCTGCGTGTTCTGGCCGCACTCAAGGACCTGATCGCGGAGGGGCCGCCCGGGCTGGCGTCCTGGCTGGCTTCCCGCCGTCCCACCCGTGCCGTCAGCTTCCTCACGGAGGCCCTGAGCGATCCGCTCACCCGGGTCGGGGACGCTCCCGTACGGAAGGAGCCCTTTCCGCCGGTCGGCCGGGATCCGCGAACGGCCGCACGGCCGGAGCAGCCGGCGAGAGTCGAGAAGGCCGTCCCGTACGTCCCGCTGGGGAGGACCGTCGAGGGCGGGCAGCCGGTGGGGGTGGCGCTGGAGGCGCTGCGGAAGCACACGGCGATCTTCGCGGGCTCCGGTTCGGGGAAGACGGTGCTGATCAGGCGGCTGGTCGAGGAGTGCGCGCTGCTCGGCGTGTCCGCGATCGTGCTGGACCCGAACAACGACCTGGCCCGGCTGGGTGACGGATGGCCGCAGCGGCCGCAGGGCTGGCTGGAGGGGGACGAGCGGAAGGCCGCGGAGTACCTCGAAAGCACCGAGGTGGTGGTGTGGACGCCGCGCCGCGAGGCGGGCAGGCCGCTGAGTTTCCAGCCGCTGCCGGACTTCGCGCAGGTGGCCGACGATCCGGACGAGTTCGCGGAGGCGGTGGAGTCGGCGGTGACGTCGATCGTGCCGCGGGCGAGGCTGGACGCGCAGACGCAGAAGGCGCGGTTCGGGCAGGCGGTGCTGCGCAAGGCTCTGGAGCACTACGGCCGGGGCGGCGGGTCGACCCTGAAGGGGCTGATCGGGCTGCTGGCCGATCTGCCGGACGGGGTGAGCGAGCTGGCGAACGCGCACCGGATCGCGGCGGACGTGGCGCAGTCGTTGCAGGCGGCGATGGACAACGATCCGCTGTTCGGCGGCGGGGGCGAGCCGGTGGATCCGGGTCTGCTGCTGACGCCGTCGCCGGGTAAGCGGGCGCGGGTGTCGGTGATCAGTTTCGTCGGGCTGCCGAACGACGAGCAGCGGCAGAGCTTCGTCAGTCAGCTTCAGATGGCGCTGTTCGCCTGGATCAAGAAGAACCCGGCGGGTGACCGGCCGCTGGGCGGGCTGTTCGTGATGGACGAGGCGCAGAGTTTCGCGCCGGGCAACGGCCGGGTGACAGCCTGCACGTACAGCACGCTGGCGCTGTCGTCGCAGGCCCGCAAGTACGGGCTGGGCCTGGTGTTCGCCACCCAGGCGCCGAAGGGCCTGCACAACCAGATCCCGGGCAACGCCGCCACGCAGTTCTTCGGCCTGCTGAACGCGCCGGCGCAGATCGAGGCGGCCAGGGAGATGGCGCGGGCCAAGGGCGGTTCGACGCCGGACATCGCCCGGCTGTCCTCGGGTGAGTTCTATGTGGCGCCGGAGGGGAGCGCGTTCGCGAAGGCCCGGGTGCCGATGTGCCTGAGCCACCATCCGCGGGCGCCGCTGACGACGGAGGAGGTGCTGGCCCGCGCGGCCCGCCGGTGACCTTGTGCTGGGAGAGCGCTCTCCGTTCGCGGCCCTGCTCTCCCAGGGCAGCCTTGTCAATCCGTCACCAAGCGCCCGCCTTGGCCTTTTGGTGATGGCTTGCTGACTTCAGCAATGGAATAGTCGGAAATGAGGTAGGGCAAATCCCGCGCATACGTCTGCGTTAGGGGTTCGCCATGGTCTCGGCCCGACGGCTGCTCGCCAAGCTGGTCTACGGCTCGCGCTACGACAAGGTGCCGTGGGCGCAGCGGGTCTACGTCCGGCCGGGAGAGCGGCTGGCACGCGAGGCGCAGTGGCGCAGGCTGCTGAGACGGTCGCCGATCGTGGAGCCGGAGGACTACCGGGCGTCCGTGCCGCTGCGCGAGATCGAGGAGTTCGTCGACTGCATGCTCTGCGGCGAGCCGCGGGTGCAGCCGCTGTTCGAGCCGGTGGGCGACGGGGACAAGTGGCGCTACCGGGTGGTGCGCTGCCCCTCGTGCGGCTTCCTCTACCGCGACCCGAACATCCTGCCCGAACGGCTCGGCGACCTGTACGCCAAGGGCTACAGCAAGTTCCTGACCGGCAAGTACGCGGCCAACCGGCAGCGCCGCTACCAGCTCACGATGGACGCGTTCTCCCCGGTCTTCGACGACGGCGCGGGGCGGCGGCTGCTCGACTTCGGCTGCGGCGCGGGGCTGTTCCTGGAGCTGGCCGAGGAGCGCGGTTTCGACGCGGTGGGCGTGGACCTGTCGCCCGACTCTGTCGCCCAGGCCAACGAGCGGCTGTCCCGGGCGCGGGCGTACCTGGGCGCGCCGGAGGACGTGCCGGAGATCGCCGCGGGCGGCTTCGACGTGATCACGCTCTGGTCGGTGCTGGCGCACCTGCCCCGGCCGCTGGAGGACTTCAGCCGGTTCCGGGAGCTGCTGGCGCCGGGCGGGGTGCTGATGATCCTCACGGTCAACGCCAACTCGCTGCTGCTCAAGGCGTACGGGTCGGCGTGGAGCGGCTTCACCAGGAACCATCTGATGTTCTACTCGGCCGACACGCTGCCCGTGCTGCTGCGCCGTACCGGCTTCGCGGGGGTGGGATTCGCGCCCTTCTACGGCGACACGATCGAGGCCGGCACCACGAAGCTGCCGGAGCGGCTGCGGGAGCGGCTGCGCCGCACGGTCGAGGCGACGGACGGCGGCAACATGCTGCGCGCGGTGGCCTTCGCCGACGAGGAGGCGATCACCCGCTGGGCCGGTCCGCGGGAGGTGCGCCGCCTGCGCGCCCAGCCGACGACGGCGCCAATGGATCTCACCGGTACGTGACTACCCGGAAGTAGTTGAAACGCGTACGGTTGCGGCATGGCTGCAACCCCAGAAACGGTGCACTGGCGGGGCGTTCACCACCTCGCCCTCATCACGGCCGACATGGACGCCACGGTCAGGTTCTGGCACGGCGTCCTCGATGCCCGCCTCGTCGCCACGCTGGCCATCCCCGCGTTCCGGCACTACTTCTTCGAAGTCGGCCCCGGCAGCACGGTCGCCTTCTTCGAATACACCGACCAGGAGATCGACAGCTTCGCCAAGCCCGCCGGCGTCCCGTACGCCAAGGCCTCCCAGTTCGACCACCTCTCGCTCCACCTGCCCGACGAGGACGCCCTGGTCCGGCTCCGCGACCGGCTCAAGGAGCACGGCTGCGAGGTCACCGACGTCATCGACCACGGCTTCCTGCGCTCCATCTACTTCAGCGACCCCAACGGGATCGCGATGGAGGCGTCCTGGTGGGCGCTCGACGCGACCGGCAGGCCGGCGGACCACACCGACGAGCGCCTGTTCGCCGACCCCGACCCGGTCCCGGCCGTCCGGGAGCTCCGCGAGACCGGCCGGCTCTCCCACACGGTCAGCACCCGCCTGGTGGACGGCGTCATCGAGGACCTGCGAAGGGAAGGCATCACCCTGGAACGCTGATCAGGCGGCCTCCGTCCCGCGGGGCAGGGCGAACCAGGTCGCCTTGCCCAGGCGGGCGGGCCAGGCGAGGTAGCGCTGGGGGTGGCAGCCGTAGAACCCGTCCGACAGGATCGCCACGATGTGCAGGCCGCGCCCCCGCTCGTCGCCGCTGCCCGGCGAGCGCGGCGCGGGCAGCGGCCGGCCGCTGTCCACGACCGCGCAGACGATCTCCGCCGGGTCGGCGCGGACCGTCATCTCGTACGGCGGGTCCCCGTACAGCAGGGCGTTGGTGACGATCTCGCTCACCATCAGCACCGCGTCGTCGACCGCCTCGGCGTCCAGGCCGAGCCCTTCCAGTGCCTTGCGCGCGTCGGCGCGGGCGCTGGCCACCGCGCGGGCGTCGCCGGGCAGCGGCCACGCGTACTGGGTGCGGCTCTGCGGAGCTGATCTCAGGGTGGCCATGTCGTCCCTCTCCTGAAACGGTCCCGGGCGCTGTCGAAACCTGTACGTAGAGAAGAGGGTGACGGGTTGACCTCACGGCTGTGCCGCCGCCGTGACAATCACCTCACGGCGGCGGCGGGTAAGGGTGCTCGCCGGCGAGCACCCGGTCACTGGCCGGCCAGTCCGGTGTGCGCGACGCCGCGCACGATCTGGCGCTGGAACAGCACGAACACCACCATCAGCGGCAGTCCCGCGAGCACGACCGAGGCCATGATCTGCGCGTACCGGAGGCCGAAGGTGCCCTGCACCACGTTGGCCAGGCCGACCGGCAGCGTCATCGTGTTCGGGTCGGTGGAGACCAGGAACGGCCAGAGGAAGTTGTTCCACGTGGTGATGAACGTGAAGATCGACACCGCGGCCAGCACCGGCCGCGAGAGCGGCAGCACGATCTGGAAGAACACCCGCCAGCGCCCGGCCCCGTCCACGAACGCGGCCTGTTCCAGCTCCGCCGGCACGTCCTGGAAGAACTTGTACAGGATGAAGACGATCAGCGGCGCCGCCACCTGCGGCAGGATGATCGCCCACCAGGTGTCGACCAGCCCGAGCGCGACCATCTCGGCGAACAGCGGCGCGATCAGCACCTGCGGCGGCACCATGATCCCGGCCAGGATCAGCGCCAGCAGCGCCCGCTGCCCCTTGAACTGCGTACGGGCGAACCCGTACGCGGCCATCGCCGACAGCAGGACGGTCATGAACGTGACGATCACCGCGGTCACGGTGGAGTTGACGGCCCACTTGATGATGCCGCCGGTGCCCAGCACCAGCTCGTAGGCGTCGAGCGTGACGCGGCTGCCGAACCACTCCAGCGGCAGCTTGGTGGTCTCGTCCTCGGGCTTGAGCGAGGTGGCCACCGCCCAGGCGATGGGCGCGATCCAGATGACCGCCAGCACCAGGGCGACCACCAGCAGGATGAGCTGGCTCACGCTGAACCGCTTGGTCATGACGAGACCTCCGCACGCTTGCGGAACAGCCGGAGCTGCGCCAGGGACACGATGACGATCAGGACGAAGAGGATGTAGGAGACGGCGGACGCGTAGCCGATGCGGTAACCGGTGAAGCCCACGTCGTAGGCGTACTCGATGATCGGCCGGGTGGCGTCCTCCGGCCCGCCGCCGGTCATCAGGTAGATCTGGTCGAACACCTTCAGCGAGGCGAGCAGCTGCAGCACGATGATCAGCGCTGTCGTACGACCGAGCATCGGCAGGGTGATCGACCGGAGCTTGTCCTAGGCGGACGCCCCGTCGATCGAGGCGGCCTCGTACAGGTGCTGCGGGATCGACTGGAGAGCGGCCAGGTAGAGCAGGAAGTTGAAGCCGACCGTCCACCAGACGGTGGTGAGCACGACCGACCACATGGCCAGGGAGGGGTCGCCCAGCCAGAGGATGTCGGTGCCGAGCGTGCCGTTGAGCAGGCCGTACTCGGGCGGGTAGATCATCTGCAGCCAGAGGATCGACACCACGGCGGACGGCAGCAGGAACGGCCCGAAGAACGACAGCCGCCACAGCCACTGCATGAACCGCAGGTGGTGCACGAGCAGGGCCAGGGCCAGGCCGAGGATCACCAGCGGGACCGTGCTGAGCACGGTGAAGACGAGCGTGTTCCAGAGCGAGCGCCACATGCGCGGGTCGGCGAACGCCTCGACGTAGTTCGCGAACCCGACGAAGCGGTCGTTGCTGCCGGCGATGTTGACGTCGGTGAAGCTCATCCGTAAGCCGAGCAGCGTCGGCCAGACGAGGAAGGCGACGTAGATCAGCAGGAAGGGGATGACGAACAGCAGGCCGTGCTGCGTCCAGCTCCGCTTGACCTGGGCTTTCTCGGCGGGGGATGTGGTCGCGGGGGCGGCGACGGTGGTGGTCATCATCGCTCCTCGGCGGGGAAGGGGTTCGGGGCGGACATGAGCCGGTTCAGCGCCGCCTTGGCGGCGGCCAGCCCCTCTTCCGGGGTGCGTTCACCGCTGATGACCGGGGAGAACGCGCCGCCGAACTCGATCCACAGCCGGGAGGCGGAGCCGGTGTACCAGACCTGAGGGTCGAGGGCGACGTCGGTGATGACCGAGCGGTACTCCGACTGCGGCTGGAGCGCCAGGTAGTCGGGTTCCTGGAGGGCGGGCAGGTAGGAGGGCACGTGCCCGGCCACGGCCCAGTCGGCGCTGTTCTTCACCAGGTAGGCGATGAACTGGTAGGTCGCCCGTTCCACCTCGGGGTCGCGGTCGCGCTGGTGCGGCAGGACGAACACGTGGCAGTCGGCCTGGGCGGCGCCGCTGCCGAACACGCTGGGGAAGCGCCCCATGCTGAACGGCGTCCCGCGTTCCTTGAGGCCGGTGACCTCCCAGTCGCCGTTCCACAGGAACGCGGCCTCGCTGTTGGTGAACTTCGCCACCGAGGCGCCGTAGTCGGTGGTCGGGTCGCAGAGCCCTTCCTCGCCGAGGCGGCGCATGAACCGGAGCGCGTCCAGCGCCTTCTGGTCGTCGATGGTGACCTGGCTGCCGTCCTCCGACAGCAGGGTGCCGCCGCTCTGCGGGTAGAGCGAGTACCAGACCCGCCAGGGGCCGACGGTGCCGAGGCCGAGCGCGTCGAAGACCAGCGGCGGCTTGCCGCCGAGCACCTGCTTGGCCTTGCGGAGCTGGTCGAGGAGCTGGTCCTGGCCGGTGGTGGGCTGGAGCTTGCCGTCGGGGCCGAGCAGTCCGGCCTGCTCGCAGAGGTCGGTGTTGTAGTACTGCACCATCGGGTGCGCGTCGAACGGCACCGCGTACAGCGTGCCCTTGTAGTGGGCGCGTTCCCAGATGGGCGGGCTGAAGTCGGACGGCTGGAGCCCGACCTCCGCTAATAGGTCCAGGTTGATCGGGTCGAGGAGCTCACCCGCGCCGATGCCGGCGAGCCGGGCGAGGTGGAACGTGGCGACGTCGGGCGAGCGGCCGCCGGCGCCCGCCATGGCGATCTTCGTGTAGTACGGCTCGCCCCAGGCGAGCACGTTCTCCTCGATGAAGATGCCGGGGTTGTCCTGGGCGAACGCGCCGACCATCCGGTTCATGATGATGCCGTCGCTGGCGCCGAGGAAGTGCCAGTACTTGACACGGGTCTGGGACGAACCGAGTCCCACGGGGATGGCGCAGCCGGAGGCGGCGGCGCCGAGGAGGGCAAGGCTTCCGCCGAGCAGATGCCGGCGGGTGATGAATGGGGGGTCTTGCACAGTGGCCACTTCCTTCGACGAGGAGTGTTCTCACGGACACAGGGGCACTGAGGGCTGGGTGACCCGAGTGTTAGCGGTAACACGACCTCTGTCAAGGCTTGTCCGGCAAGCGCTTGCCGGACCCTTGACCCGCGCGTTGATAACGCTAACAATCACAGGAGCACCACCAACCGCAAGGAGCCCTCCGTGCACAACGCCCGCCTCACGATCGATCCCGCGTTCCGGGTGGCGCCGGTGCGGCGCCGCACCTTCGGCACCTTCGTCGAGCACCTGGGCCGATGCGTCTACACCGGCATCTACGAGCCCGACCACCCCGGCGCGGACGAGGACGGCTTCCGCCGCGACGTCCTCGACCTCACCCGCGAGCTGGGCATCAGCACCGTCCGCTACCCCGGCGGCAACTTCGTCTCCGGCTACCGCTGGGAAGACGGCATCGGCCCCAAGGAGAACCGCCCCCGCCGCCTCGACCTCGCCTGGCACAGCACCGAGACCAACGAAGTCGGCGTCGACGAGTTCGTCCGCTGGTGCCGCAAGGCCGGAGCCGAACCCATGATGGCGCTCAACCTCGGCACCCGCGGCATCGCCGAAGCCCTCGACCTCCTCGAATACTGCAACCACCCCTCCGGCACCGCCCTGTCCGACCTGCGCATCGCCAACGGCGCCAAGGAACCCCACGGCATCCGCATGTGGTGCCTCGGCAACGAGATGGACGGCCCCTGGCAGACCGGCCACAAGACCGCGCACGAATACGGGCGCCTCGCCGCCGAGACCGCCCGCGCCATGCGCATGGTCGACCGCGACCTCGAACTCGTCGCCTGCGGCAGCTCCGGCTCCACCATGCCGACCTTCGGCGCGTGGGAGGCGACCGTGCTGGAAGAGACGTACGACGTCGTCGACTACATCTCCTGCCACGCCTACTACGAGGAGAAGGACGGCGACCTCGGCAGCTTCCTCGCCTGCTCCGCCGACATGGAGTACTTCATCCGCTCCGTCGCCGCCACCGCCGACCACGTCGGCGCCAAGCTCAAGTCACGCAAGCGGATCGACATCTCCTTCGACGAGTGGAACGTCTGGTACCTGTCGCGCTTCCAGTCCGCCGAACCGCCCGCGGACTGGCCGATCGCCCCGCCGCTCCTCGAAGACCACTACCACCTCGCGGACGCGGTCGCCTTCGGCGGCCTCCTCATCACCCTGCTCCGCAACAGCGACCGCGTGACGGCCGCCTCCCTGGCCCAGCTCGTCAACGTCATCGCCCCCATCATGACCGAGCCCGGCGGCCGCGCCTGGCGCCAGACCACCTTCCACCCCTTCGCCCAGGCCAGCCGGCACGCCGCCGGCGACGTCCTGCGCGTAGAGCCCGACTCCCCCATGTACGAGACCGCCGACTACGGCGACCAGCCCCTCCTCCACGCCGTCGCCACCCACTCCGACCAGGGCGTCACCATCTTCGCCATCAACCGCGCCAGCGACGCCCCCCTCTCCCTGGAACTCGACGCCCGCGCCCTCGGCGACGCCCGCATCACCTCCGCCACCACCCTCACCGACCCGGACGTCTACGCCCGCAACACGGCCGACGACCCGGACCGCGTCTCCCCCCGTACGAACGAGAACGTCGAACAGGACCCGCTGCGCGTCCTCCTGCCCCCGGTCAGCTGGAACGTCATCCACCTGTCCTGACAGCAAGGCCTCCGAGGTGGTCCCTCAAGCGAAACCACCTCGGAGGCCTCGCGCTCCAACGTCGATCCCGACCCTGGCGAATGGAAGGTCACCGTCAGCTCCTGATCCCGACCGGCGAGGCAGGATGCGGGACGCGGGCGTGCTGATCGGCCCGCACCCTGCAACGTTCCGAGTCTCCATACATCGGGTGCTCGGCTCGGAGTGTTCCGCGTGCGTCCTCGACGGCATCATATGAGCGTCATATGATTCAACCATGAGCAAGAGCCGTAAGCGCGCCGTCACCGTGACGGTGGACGCCGATCTTCTGGACTACGCGGAAAGCCGCGCCGACAACGTGTCCGCGTACGTCAACGAAGCCCTCGCCGACCGCGTCCACCGTGAGCGCCGCCTCCGCGCTCTCTGGCAGTCGAAGGTCGCAGAAGCCAAGGCCGACCCCGCCGTGACGGCCAAGGTGGACCGCATGATCGCTCACGTGGAGAGCCAGCGCCAACTGTGAGCACCCACACCCCCACCCCCTACATCATCGACACGGGCATCCTCACCGAAATCGCCCGCGGCGACCTGGGCCTCATCACGCTCATACAGACCTTCGACTCCCGTGACCAGCCGCTCGTCGTGCCCACACTCGCGCTCGCCGGCGCCTCACTCGACGCGCGCAGCGACGAAGCAGACGACCTGCTGGCCGGGCTGGACCTCCTTGACGCGGTCACCGTCGCGCCGCTCGCCGGCCCCGAGCAGGCCGCCAACCTGGCGGACGTCATCTCTCGGACCGGCCTGCCCCCGTGGGATGCGCACGTCGCCGCTGTGGCGGACGCATCCGTGTGCCCGATCCTGACCCTCGATCGGACCAGGTGGGACGAGCCATCCAGTGCGCTGGACGAGCCGCTGCACATCATCCAGATCGCCGACCCCGACGAATAAGACCCCCGACGAGCTCCCTCATCGGGGAGCGGGAGCGGTGCTCTCTCGTACGATCAGCTGGGGTTCGACCAGGCGGCGGGCCGGCTCCGTGTGGCCGGCCATGCGGTCGAGCAGGAGGTGGAAGGCGTGCCGGCCGACCTCGGCGAACTCCTGGCGCACCGTCGTGAGCGGGGGCCAGAAGTACGCGGCCTCGGGGATGTCGTCGAAGCCCACCACGCTCACGTCGTCCGGCACCCGGCGGCCCACCTCGCGGAGGGCGCGTTTGAGGCCGAGCGCCATCTGGTCGTTGCCGACGAAGATCGCGGTCACGGAGGGGTCGGCGGCGAGGCGTTTGCCGAGTTCGTAGCCCGAGCGGGGGCTCCAGTCGCCGCGCAGCGGCTCCGGGGCGGGGCGGCCGGCGGCGGCGAGGACTTCGCGCCAGCCGTCGATGCGGTAGTTGGCGTCGAGCCAGTTGACCGGGCCGCCCAGGTGGTGGACGGTCGCGTGGCCGAGGTCGAGGAGGTGGCGGGTGGCGCGGGCGGCCCCGGCGCGCTGGTCGACGGTGACGACCGGGACCGGGATGTCCTCGCCGGCGTCGACCGCGACCACGGGCAGGTCGAGCGGCAGGTGGCGCAGCCCGTCGGCGGCCGACTCGTGCGGGGCCAGGATGACGACGCCGTCGACCGCCTGGGCGCGCAGCCGCCGGATCGCCTCCTCGATGGACTTCCTGCTGAGCATGCTCAGGCTGGCGATGCTGACGCTGTAGCCGCTCAGCCTGGCCGTCTGCTCGATGCAGTAGAGCGTGGACGCGGGACCGTACAGAGTGGTGTCGATGCTGACCACGCCGAGCACGCCGGAACGGCCGGTGACGAGCTGGCGTGCGGCCAGGTTGGGCCAGTAATCGAGCTCGCGGACGGCGGCGAGCACGCGTTCGCGGGTCTCGGCTCGCACCCGATGCGGTGCGTTGAGCACCCGCGAGACCGTCATCGCCGAAACCCCCGCCAGTGCCGCCACATCGCCCAGCACGGCGGGCCTGCGCGGGGCCTCGGAAGCGTCCCCTTTACCGGCCATGCGCTCACCCCCTCTTTTTTGCAATAACGCTAACAGGGCGAATTCCGGTTCCGCGCTTTACCCTTCGGTGAAACGATCCACGGGACTGAGGAGTGCGCGTTGAATCTGCCCGAGACCGGGAGGACCGCCGAGGATCTGCTCGCCGAGCTGGCCGGGCTCACCGAGCACGACCTGCCCGTGCGGGGCGGCCAGGTGACCTCTTATGTGTACGACACGGGACGGCCGGAGGTGCACGACACGGCGGCGCGCGCCTACGCGGCGATGCTGGAGGTCAACTGTCTCGACCCGACGGCGTTCCCCAGCATCGTGGAGATGGAGAAGCAGGTCGTCGGGGCGGTGGCGGACGTGCTGGGCGGCGGCCACGGCGTCTTCACCAGCGGCGGCACCGAGTCGATCATGCTGGCGGTGAAGGCGGCCCGCGACGCGGCCGGCCGGTCCAGGCCGAACCTGGTGCTGCCGGTCACCGCCCACCCCGCCTTCCACAAGGCGGCCCACTACCTTGGGGTCGAGGTCAGGCCGGTGCCGGTGGACCTGGAGACGTTCAAGGCCGACGTGCGGGCGGTCGCCGACGCCGTGGACGAGGACACGGTGCTGGTGGTCGCGTCCGCTCCCTCGTACCCGCAAGGGGTGATCGACCCGGTCGGCGAGATCGCCGCGATCGCGGCGGAGGCCGGGGTGTGCTGCCACGTGGACGCGTGCGTGGGCGGCTGGCTGCTGCCGTGGCTGCGGGAGGCGGGCGCGGACGTGCCGCCGTTCGACCTGTCGGTGCCCGGGGTGACGTCGATCTCCTGCGACCTGCACAAGTTCGGGTACGCACCGAAGGGGGCGTCGGTGGTGCTCTTCGCCGACCCGGCGATGCGGCGGCGGGCCTACTTCGCGTCGGCGGCCTGGCCCGGCTACACGATCATCAACGCGACCGTGCAGAGCTCCCGGTCGGCGGGGCCGCTCGGCGGCGCCTGGGCGACCCTCCAGGCCCTCGGCCGCGAAGGCTACGTCGAGCTGGGCCGCGCCACCCTGGAGGCAGCGGACCGGCTGCGCGCCGGGCTGGCCGGGATCGGCGGGCTGCGGGTGCTCGGCTCGCCGGAGTCCACGCTGGTGGCCTTCGCCTCCGACGAGGTGGACGTGTTCGTGCTCGCCGACGAGGCGCGGGCGCGCGGCTGGTTCCTGCAACCCCAGCTCTCGTACGCAGGGATCCCGGCGAACCTGCACATCACGGTCACGGGGGTGACGTTGGCCGGGGTGGACGCGATGCTCAAGGTGATCGCCGAATCGACGGAGGCGGCCAGGCGGCTCGGCCCTCCCGCCGTCCCCGACGGCCTGGTCGAACTGATCACCGGCCTGGACCTGGACGCCCTCGACGACGCCACCTTCGCCGAACTGGCCGCCTCGGTGGGCGTCGACCTGCGGCCCGGATCGGGGCAGCCCCGGATGGCCGTGGTCAACACCGTCCTGGACGCGCTCCCGGCCCCGCTGCGGGAGGCGATCCTGATCCGGTTCCTGTCGGTGATCTACAGCTAGTACGGTTTGCACCCATCCTCGTTACCGCGCCCGCCTGCTGACTTCCCCTAGTACGGTTCGGAACTGGATTCCGCCGGGCGCGGGCCGGTGCCCTGACCGTTATCGGGCGTCTATCGGGCGTCCCGTTTCGGGTCGGTCCACGTCTCGGTGACGCGACCGCCCGGCAGTGCGATATTCAGCTGCCGACACCAAGATCGCGTCGGCGTCCATCCCTCGGCCGGCGTGAAGTTCACCCGAAGCCGGCGGGCCTCGTGGGGAACCGGCCCGCCGAGGTAGCGAGTTCCATGCGCAGCCGTCTTGCCCTCTGAATCGAAAGCACCACGGTTGTCGTCGTCGTAGGGGGTGCCCAGGTCATCCTCGGTGGACAGCATCCAATACCAGAAGAACGGTCCTTTGGTTTCCTTCTCGTGCTCCCACAATCCGGGAACGAACTCGTAGTGCAGCACGCCGCCGACGTCCGACAGCTCCAGTCCGCGGGCGACCACATGGTGGCCTTCCAACAGTTCCCCGAGATCGATGTCGAAGACTATGTCGAGCTGCCTCGACCCGCCCTGCTTGGCGAAGTAGGCGTCGGTAGCCGTACGCGGCGGAATCCTGATCATGACCCCAGCATCCGACACGATCGGAAAGCCCACCACCCGATATTCACTGGCTGCACCTGCTGGAGCAGGCCGGCCACTAGGCGGATACTCCCGGCCGAGAGGCGATCCTGATCCGCTTCCTGTCGGTGATCTACAGCCGGTAGCGTTCGCGGTCGTGCCTCCTTTACCGCGCCCCGTCATCGCCGCCTGGTCGGCCGCCGTCGTCGTTGCTTTCGTCCCCACCTGGTGGATGTGGGAGGGGTGGTTGATGTCGGATGCGCTGCGCCCGTTGGTGGAAGGTGTCGATCTGTCGGGGTGGGGGCCAGAGCCGATCTTCGAGGAGCGGTACTACGTCGTCACCTACGGCGTAGTGCGCACGTTCGACAGCTTCAACCCGACGCCGGTCCTGTCTCCACTGGTCAACGATCTGTGCGTGGTCTCGAACGTGGCGTACGGTTGCGCGCTCCCGGCCGTGCTGGTGCTGGCCGGGTTCCTTGGCTGCCTTCGACAGGGCGATCCGGAGGCGGTGGCGCGGCGGGTCGCCTGGGGGCTGGTGGTGGCGGCGGCGGTGCCGACCCTCGCGCAGGATTTCGCGCTGACGATCCTCAGCCCGCAGTGGTTCGTAGCCATGGCCGGCGTCTGGGGACGCGACCAGGTCTGCTACCTGCTCGCCGCCGCGCTGGTGCTGGTCGCCTCCCTCCGCATGCCCCACCGTCCCGGTGCCACTTCTGACGGGTTCGGGCTCAGGGCCGCCGCGCTGCTGGCCGACTACGTGATCTTCTGCGTGGCGCTCGGCCTGGTGGTGCCGCTGCTCTACGAGAACCACGACTTCCTCGACTTCGCCGGTTTCCGGGGGCTGCTCTCCCATGTGGAAGCGGGGCCGCTGCCGGTGGGCACCGACCTGGCCGTGGTCGCGCTGATGTTCCTGTACGTGTGGATCCCGCGCGGCACGACCGTGGGCAAACGCCTGGTCGGACTCCGGGTGGAAGGCGCCACACCGGGCAAGGCGGCGCTCCGGGCACTGCTCTTCCCCGTCGCCGTGTTGTGGCCCGAGTACGGGGTCCTGTGGCTGACCGCCGACGCCCTCTGGTCGTTCGTGGACCGAAACGGGCAGCTGCTGCACGACCGACTTCTGGGCACCTCAGTCAGGTCCCCGTCGTGAACACTTCAGCCCACACCGCCCTCCCGCCGAGCGCGTCGTCTTCCGCACCCCAGCGGGCCGAGATCTCATGGACGATGCGGAGCCCTCGACCTGTGCACTCCATCTCCTCGGGCTCGCGCAGCCGAGGAACGGTCTTGGCTCCCTGATCAATGACGGAGATCCGGGCGATGGCGTCCCCGATCTCTCTGACGTCGACCGTGATCAGCCCACCGGCCAAACCTGAGACGGTATGACGTACGGCGTTGGAAACCAGTTCGCTGACCGCGAGGAGCACGTTGTCCACGTTGCGATGTCCGGCGTCCATCAGGACTCGGCCGACACAGTGTCGAGCCACTGAGACTGATCGCGGGGCTCCAGGCAGCACCACCTCGGCAAGGAATCTTTCGTGCACCACGCCGCCTCCCGATTCCTGTCTCCAACTCTTGCGTAACCGGGCCGTCGTCCTGGCAGCGAGATCACTTAGCGGTTTCGTAGCAGACCCACTACTTTCAGCTACCTAACCTAGCCCGACAGAAGCCGGTCCCCCGGCGACATCACGGCCAAGTGTCCAACGGGCACATGTAAATTGGCAAGTGCCCAACAGCAACTGCCCGACTAGTGCGGGTTGTACCCCCGGCTGGGAGATTGGAAAGTGATCCGATGGCGCACGAGACCCGGAGTCCAACCGTGCGGCGACGGCAGTTGGCAAGCGCCCTTCGTGAGCTACGAGAAGAGCGTGGCCTGAGCATCGAACAAGTCGTCGGCCATCTCGATTGGCATCCGACGAAGCTCAGCCGGTTCGAGACGGCTCGCAGGGCAATCCAGCCCAGCGACGTCCGAGCGCTGTTGGACGTTTATCAGGTAGACCGAGCGGACCGCGACAACCTGCTCGTCCTGGCACGCGAGGCACGCCAGCGGGACTGGTGGCACGCGTATGGACAGGCGGTCCCTGAAGGGTTCAAGGTCTACCTGGGCCTGGAAGCAGCAGCGTCCTCGTTGCAGATCTACGAGAGCGAGTTCATCCCTGGTCTCGTCCAGACCGAGGACTACATTCGCGAGGTTCACAGAGCCACACTCGTAGACGCCGATGATCAAGACATCGAGCAGCGGGTGACCGTACGGCTGACCCGGCAGAAGCTCCTGACCCGTGAAAACGCTCCGAAGCTCTGGATGGTGGTCAACGAAGCCGTCATCCGACGCGTCGTAGGCGGTCCTCTGATCATGCGGGCGCAGCTCGAACGACTGCTTGAGGCGACGAAACTGCCCAACGTCACACTTCAGGTACTTCCGTTCACAGCCGGCGCTCATCCGTCCATGGACGGGGCGTTTCACGTGCTCGGCTTCGAGCCGGCAGACCCCAGCGTCGTGTACATCGAGTACCACACAGGTACGCTCTATTTGGAGAAGGCACACGAAATAGGGCGATACCTACAGAAGTTCGACCATCTCCGCGCTACAGCGCTCTCGGTGAGTGACTCCTGCTCACTCATCAAGCAGATTGCCCATGATCTACGTGAGTAGCGGATCCCATACGCAGAAGAGGAAGGGTTAGATGGCGCAGCCGGACCTGTCGCGTGCCCGTTGGCGCAAGGCTTCCAAGAGCAACGGTCAGGGTGGGGCATGTGTGGAGGTCGCTCTGAACCTGCCCGACATCGTGGCGGTACGCGACAGCAAAGACCCTGATGGCTCTGTACTGGTTTTCAGCCACCGGGAATGGGACGCGTTCCTTGATGGCGCGAGCAAGAGAGAGTTCGACATTCCCTAACCGTCCCTCTTGGTGATCTACAGGCAGTACCGTTTGTGATCATGCTCCCGTTACCGCGTCCTCTCCTCGCCACTTGGCCTCTCGCTGCCGTCGCTGCTTTCCTGCCCTCCTGGTGGCGGTGGGAGCTGTGGCGGGAGTTGCACCCGCCGGAGGACGTGCGAAGGATGACCGTGTTCTACAGTCCGGCCCAGTCGCCTTCCGACTTCGCTGGCACTCCGGTGCTGACGCCGCTGCTCGCCGACCTGGGCTCGTTCGGGGAGGTGGCGTTGCGGTGGGCGCTGCCGTCGGTGCTGGTGCTGGCCGGACTTCTCGCCTGTCTGCGGCCGATCGGCTCGATGGGCGTGCCACAGCGGTCAGAGCTCCTTGACATGGTCTAGGGCCGGGTGGGTGTTAGCGTCCGGCGCATGACCATTCGTCGTTCCGTACCCGACATCACGACCTCCGACCCGGCCGCGAGCAGCGCCTTCTACCAACTCCTCGGCTTCCGCGAGGAGATGAACCTCGGCTGGGTCGTCAACCTGGTCTCGCCGTCCAACCCCACCGCCCAGGTCATCCTCATCACCAAGGACGCGGCGGCACCTGTGAACCCGGACCTCAGCGTCGAGGTCGAGGACGTCGACGCCGTCTACGAGGCCGTACGCGCGACCGGCGCGGAGATCGTGCACCCCATCACCGACGAGGACTGGGGCGTCCGGCGCTTCTTCGCCCGCGACCCGGACGGCAAGGTGGTCAACGTCGTCAGCCACCAGTCCTGACCTTTGAACGGGTCATGGATCGTTGACGCAGCGGAGGACCGGGGGGGTGGTGAGTGCCGTCGTGTCCAGGGGCGCGGTGGTGGTGATGTGGAAGGTGGCGGTTTCGCCTGGTAGGAGGGTGAGCAGCATGGTGTCCACGGAGGCGGCGGGGTCGAGGCGGTCGGGGAAGAGGGCCAGGTCGCGGAGGATCGTGCGGGCGGTGACCGTGACGCGGTAGCCGCCGTCCGCCCGGTCCACGGTGGCGTCGTAGGCCGCGGGCGGGAAGGCCACGGCCGGGTCCTCGGCGAAGAAGGACAGGGTGCGCTGGTCGCCGAGGCGGACCGAGAGGAGTTCCCGGGAAGGGTCGTCGGACGTCGCGACGGCGGCGGGGATCGGCAGCCGGGCCACCGAGCGGGGGTCCGCCGTCACCTGCGAGACCTGCTCGGCGAGGGGTTTGCCGTCCAGGGTGAGGCGGGTGACGACGAGGTCGCCCCGCCAGGCCGTCCCCGAGTCGTTGACCACGGCCACCGAGGAGCCCTGCACGGTGAGGAGGCGGTCGGCGTAGACGCGGCGCAGCGCGTACCAGAGGGGTTTGCGACGCCCGTCGCCGTCGACCGCGGACCAGGAGATGACCGGCCAGCAGTCGTTGAGCTGCCAGACGATCGTGCCCATGCAGTGCGGCATGAGCGCGCGGAAGCGTTCGATGCCGAAGGTGAGGGCGCGGGCCTGGTTGAGCTGGGTCAGGTAGTGCCAGTCGTCGAAGGTGGCGGGCGCGGGCAGGTGGTCGCCGAGGCCGCGCATCAGCTTGCCGTGGCCGTCGATGGCCTTCTGGTGGTGGAGGACGAGGGGGGCGTCGGCGGCCAGGTCGCCGGAGACGGCGCGGCGGAGGGTGGCGTACGCGGGCGGGCCCTGGAAGCCGAACTCGGCGACGAAGCGGGGCGTGTAGGCGGCGTAGTGGCTGTAGTCCTTCCGGTTCCACACGTCCCAGATGTGGATGGTGCCGGTGGACGGGTCCTGCGGCGGGTCGGCGGGGTCGGCGGAGAAGGGGCTGCCGGGGATGTACGGCCGCGTCGGGTCGAGCTCGGCCACGATGGACGGCAGCAGCTCGCGGTAGAAGGCGGCGCCCCAGCTCCGGCCTTCCAGCTTGTCCTGCCAGCCCCAGTCGGCGTACCCCTCCAGGTTCTCGTTGTTGCCGCACCACAGCATCAGGCTGGGATGGGCGGAGAGCCGGGTCACCTGCTCGCGCGCCTCGGCCTCGACCTCCGTCCGGAACGGCTCCTCCTCCGGGTAGGCGGCGCAGGCGAACGGGAAATCCTGCCACACCATCAGCCCGAGCTCGTCGGCCAGGTCGTAGAAGTCCTCGCTCTCGTACAGGCCCCCGCCCCATACGCGCAGCAGGTTGACCCCGGCGTCGATCGCCTGGCCGAAGCGGCCGGCGAGCCGGTCGCGGGTGATGCGGGAGGGGAAGCAGTCGTCGGGGATCCAGTTGACGCCCCGGACGAACACCGGCGTCCCGTTGACCGTCAGCCGGAACTCCTCCCGTTCCAGCTCGACCGTGCGGAAGCCGATCTTCCCGGTCCACGACGCGTCGCCGAGGCGCACGGTCAGGCCGTAGCGGTGCGGCTCCCCGTACCCGCGAGGCCACCACAGCCGCGGCTCCGGCACGGTGAGCGGCACGACGGCCGTGCGCTGGCCGGCGGCGAGCCGCACCTCCGCCGACACCCCGGCCACCTCGGCGGTCAGCGTGAGCGGCGCCTCGGTGGCGCGCTCGACCGTCACGTGCACGTCCACCCGGCCGGAGGCGTCGGCGAGCGGGCGGACCGCGGCGAGGCGGGCGCCGCTCCAGCTCTCCAGCCCGATCGGGCGCCAGATGCCGCCGGTGACCAGGTCGGGCCCCCAGTCCCAGCCGAAGTTGCAGGCCATCTTGCGGATGAACGCGTAAGGCGAGTGGTACGCGCCGGGGCGGTGGCCGAGCACGGCCTGCCGCTCCTCGGCGTACTCCAGGGCGGAGGAGAAGGTGACGGTGAGCGTGTTCTCACCCTCGCGCAGCAGGTGCCGCACCGGGAACCGGTAGGAGCGGTGCTGGTTGGCGGTGGCGCCGACGCGCACCCCGTTGAGCGTGACCTCCGCGACCGTGTCCAGCCCCGCGCACACCAGGTCGGTGCGCTCGTGCTCGTCGCGCGACCAGGAGAACGAGGTCGTGTACGTCCACGCGGTGCGGCCGATCCAGCCGAGCCGGCTCTCGTTGTCGTCCAGGTACGGATCGTCGATGAGACCGGCGGCCAGCAGATCGGTATGGACGCAGCCGGGCACGCTGGCGGGCACGCCGGCCAGGTCCCGCGAGGGGGCCGACAGGACCCAGCCGTCGTGCAGCGGTCGGTACGAGGTCAAGAAGGTTCTCCTTGGCAGTCGTCGAGCTGGGCGCAGGCCACGAAATGACCGGGTTCGGCCTCGTACAGGCCGCCCTTCCCGCCGCGCTCGTGGTACAGGCAGGTCTCCACCGCCGCGGCGTCCTCCCACGGGGCGTGCAGCCGGGGCACGGACGACAGGAGCTGCCTGGTGTAGGGGTGCAGCGGGCCGTCGAACACCTTGTGCGTCAGGCCCATCTCGACGATCGTGCCGCTGCGCAGCACGACGGTGCGTTCGGCGAGGTAGTGGCCGAGCGACAGGTCGTGCGTCACGTACAGCACGCTCAGCCCGCGGGTCTTCAGCTCGGCGAGCAGGTTCAGCACATCGATGCGGGTGGAGGCGTCGAGCATGCTGGTGATCTCGTCGGCGATCAGCAGCTTCAGGTCCAGCAGGAGCGCCCGCGCGATCAGCAGGCGCTGCAGCTGGCCGCCGCTGAGCTGGTGCGGGAACTTGCCGAGCACCTCGCGCGGGTTGAGCCGCACGTCCTCGATCGCCACGTGGACCCGCTCGGCCCACTCCTTGTCGGAGACCGACGGATAGTAGCTGTCCTTGATCAGCTGGAAGACCCGGTCGGCCTTGAAGACCGGGTTGTAGCAGCTGAACGGGTCCTGGAAGACGCCCTGGACGGTCCGGTAGTACTCCCTGCCCGCCCTGACCGGCACGCCGTCCACGGTGATGGTCCCGCTGGTCATCGGGATGAGACCGAGGATCATCTTGCCGATCGTGCTCTTGCCGCTGCCGCTCTCCCCGATGAGGGAGACGACCTCGCCCTGCGGCACCTCGAAGCTCACGGCGTCGACGGCCTTCAGCGTCCGCCCGCCGAAGGTCCCGACCTTGTAGACCTTGGTGAGGTTCTCGACTTTCAGCATCAGGCGGCCTTCCAGCACGCGACGTAGTGATTCGGCTCGACCTCGGTCGCCGGCGGCTCCTCGACGCACTGCTCGGAGGCCAGCGGGCAGCGGTCCCGGAACCGGCAGCCCTGCGGCGGCCTGAGCAGCGACGGCGGGCTGCCGGGGATGCCCTCCAGCTTGCGTTCCTCGAACCGGACGCCGATCTCCGGCAGCGAGTTGATCAGGAGTTTCGTGTACGGGTGCTTCGGCGCCTTGATCAGTTCCTCGGTGGGCGCCTTCTCCGCCAGCTTGCCCGCGTACATCACCATGATCGTGTCGGCGATGTGCGCGGTGAGCGCCAGGTCGTGCGTGATGAAGATCATGCTCTTGACGTAGCCGCGGTCGCGGAAGTCGAGCAGCGCCTTGGCCACCGCCTTCTGGGTGGACACGTCGAGCGCGGAGGTGATCTCGTCGGCGATCAGCAGCGCCGGGTCGAGCAGCGTCGAGATGACCATGACCACGCGCTGTTTCTGGCCGCCGGACAGCTCGATCGGGTAGCGGCCGAGCACCTCGACCGGCAGCCCCACCTGGGCGATCCGGCGCTCCAGCTCCTCGCGGTCGAGCGTCACGCCGCGCGAGCGGAGCAGCTCGTTGATCATCTTGCCGATCCGGCGGGTCGGGTTCATCGCGCTCATCGAGTACTGCGGGATGAGCGAGATCTCGTGGAACCGGAACCCGTTCATGGCCCGGTCGTCGCCGATCGGCAGCTCGCGGCCGTCCAGCTCGACGGAGCCGCCGATGTGGCGCATCCGGCCGTCCATCCGGATGAGGCTCTTGCCCAGCGTGGTCTTCCCACACCCGGACTCGCCCGCCAGGCCGAGGATCTCCCCGTCGTCCATGGCGAAGGAGACCCCGTCGAGCGCCTTCACATCTCCTCTGAGGGTCCGGTAGTGCACCCTCAGGTCGCTTACCCGCAGACTCATGTCTCCCTCAGCTTCGGGTTGAAGACCTCGTCGAGGCCGACGTTGGCCACGTACAGGGCGCCGACGACGGCGGTGATGGCCGCGCCCGGCGGGACGAACCACCACCAGAGGCCGAGCTGGAGCGCGCTCCACTGGGTGGCGTTCTGCAGCATCAGCCCGAGCGAGACGCCTTCGGTGGGCCCGAGCCCGATGAAGTCCAGCGAGGCGGCGATCAGCACCGAGCTGCCGAACAGCAGGATGAACGTCATGAACAGGTAGGAGCTCATGTTCGGCGCGATCTCGCGGGCGATGATCCTGGGGGTGCCGACGCCGCTCAGCCTCGCCAGGTCGACGAAGTCCCGGGACCGCAGGGAGAACGTCTGGGCCCGGATGGCGCGCGCCGCCCACGGCCAGGAGGTGAGGCCGATGAGCAGGGCCTGCATGCCGACGCTGCGGATGCCGAGGTAGGCGTTGATGATCAGCAGCACGGCCAGGGTGGGGATGACCAGGACGATGTTGGTGAGCATGTTGAGCGCCTCGTCCACCAGCCCGCCCCGGTAGCCGGCGGTGAAGCCGATCGCCATCGCGATGACGGCCGCGATGCCGCCGCCGATCGCCCCGGCCAGGAAGGTGGTGCGCACTCCGTACACGAACTGGGTGAAGACGTCCTGGCCCTGCGTGGTGGTGCCGAACCAGTGTTCGGACGAGGGCGGCAGCATGGGCATCGCCACGTACTCGTTGGGCGAGTCCACGTCCAGGAGGACCGGCCCGAGCAGGCCGATCACGGCGAACACGAACACGATGGAGAAGCCGATCACCAGTTTGGGGTTCCGCACGGCGAAGTACAGGGCTTCGCGGCGGACCACGCGTTCCTCGGTGGGCAGTGCCGTCGGTGTGGTGGTGGTCATGCCTGTGCTCCCGCCATCCCGGTGCGCGTGCGCGGATCGATGAGCACGTACACGATGTCGATGATGAAGTTGGCCACCAGCACCCCGACGACGATGAACATGAACGAGCCCTGGAGCAGGAAGAAGTCCTGGTTCTGGATGGCCTTCAGGATGAGGCTGCCGATCCCGGGATAGGAGAAGACGATCTCGGTGACCAGCGCGCCCGCGACCAGCACGCCGAGTTGCAGCGCCAGGCCGGTGATCTGGGGCAGCATGGCGTTGCGGTAGGCGTAGCGGCGGATCAGGCGGGCCGGCGCGCCGAGCGCCGCCAGGTAGGTGGAGTAGTCCGACTCCAGCTCGTAGATGATCATGTTGCGCATGCCGATCGCCCACCCGCCGAGCGCCACCAGGAACAGCGACAGGAACGGCAGCGCCCAGTGGTGCAGCAGGCTCTCGATGAACGGCCAGGACCAGCTCGGCTGGAGCGAGAAGGCGTAGCCGCCGGCCACCGGGAACCACCCGGCCACCACGCCGAGCCCCCAGGCCAGCAGCACGGCCAGCCACATGTACGGGGTCGCGGTGAGGATGTAGCCGACCGGGAGCACGCTGTTGTCCAGCAGCTGGCGGCGGGCGGCGAAGGCGCCGAGCCGGTTGCCCGCCCAGTAGCTGAGCAGCACCGCCGGGATCATCAGACCCAGCGTGTACGGGACGGCCCCCAGGATGAGGTCGGTCACCGGCGTCGGGAACACGTAGATGCTGATCCCGAAGTCGCCGCGGAACATCGCCCCCCAGAAGTTCAGGTACTGCTGCCAGACCGGCTGGTCGAAGCCGAACAGGCTGGTGTAGTAGGCCCGCATCGCCTCGACGGCCTCGGGCTGCGAGACTCGGGCCCTGGCCAGCATGCTCGCGACCGGGTCGCCGGGCATGAAGCGCGGGATCATCCAGTTGACCGTGACGGCGGCCACGAAGGTCAGGCCGTAGATGAACAGTTTCCTGCCGAAGTATTGGCGCACGAAGATCTCCCCAGGTGCCCCCTCCGCCCCGGGAGGACGGGGCGGAGGGGGCGCCGAAGTGTCAGGTCAGTCGGCCGCGGGCTGGAGCTGGGTCAGGGTTTCGAAACCGCCGAGCTCCATCCAGTTGCGCCACATCGTGGCCGCGTACTTGGGGGCGCCTTCCGCCGAGGAGGGCCAGTTCTTCCAGGTGGAGTTGCTGGACTGGGCCCACAGGCCGTTGTACCAGAGCGGGATGATCGGCATCTCGTCCAGGTGGATCTTCTGGATCTTGGAGATGACCTCCTTCATGCCCTCGATGTCGTCCGTCTTGACGCCGTCGAGCTCCTGGACGAGCTTCCAGGCCTCCTTGTTCTCGTACCGCCCGAAGTTGACGGTGTTCTGCGTCTTCTGGATCGGGAGGTTGAACATGTAGTCGTAGTAGGTCCAGGGGCTGCTGGACAGCTGGCGCTCGTTGTTGATGATGAGGTCGAAGTTGCCCTTGCTGCGGTTCTCGACCAGGGCGTTGAAGTCGGGGAACTCGGGCGTGATCTCGATGCCGGCCGCCTTGCCGCTGGCGGCGATGACGCGGGCCGCCTCCATCCAGTCGGTCCAGCCGGTGGGCACCTCGATGGTCAGGCTGATCTTCGAGCCGTCCTTGTTCTCCACCAGGCCGTCGCCGTCACGGTCGCGGTAGCCGGCGTCGGCGAGCATCTTCTTGGCCTCGTCGGTGCTGAACGTGAAGCCGTCGGAGCTGACCACGCCCTGGTCGACGAACTGGTCCCACTGCGGCAGCAGGCCGGTCGGGCTGGCCTCCTTGACCAGGTTGCCGTAGACGCCTTCGACGATCTTCTTGACGTCCACGGAGGTGGCCAGCGCCTTGCGGAAGGCCGGGTCGTCCATCGGCTTCTTGGTGGTGTTGGGCACCAGCCAGGCGGTGTTGGCCGACAGCATGTACGGGGGCTCGTTGTAGTACGAGGTGATCCCGAAGTTGCCGTTGATCAGGTTGGACACGCCGGGCAGGAAGTTGTTGCTGAGGTCCAGGCCCTTCTGCAGCAGCATGCCCATGGCGACCTCGTTGCTCGGGGTGGCCACGTCGACGATGTACTTCGGCTTGGGGTCCATGCCGAGCGCGTCCTTGCCCCACCAGCCGTCGCGCTTGACCCAGACGACGCGGTCCTGGTCGTGGCTCTGGTAGCTGTAGGCGCCGCTGCCGACCGGGTTCTCGTTGACGCCGTTGAGCACGTCCTCCTCGGAGAGGCCGCCCCAGATGTGCTCGGGGACGATGACGCGGCTGTAGAGGTTGTAGTCCCACTCCTGGTATCGGGCGTCGGAGAAGGTGAAGCGGACCGTCTGGTCGTCGGTCGCCTCGACGTTCTCCAGCCAGTCCCACATGTTGTGGAAGGGGACGGTCTCCATCTTGCCGAGGCTGTAGGAGAAGGCGACGTCCTTGGCGGTCAGCGGCTTGCCGTCGGCCCAGGTGACGCCCTGGCGGACCTTGACCTCGTACGTCTTGTCGTCGGCCCAGCTGCCGCTCTCGGCGATCCAGGGGACGAGTTTGGCCTCGTTGGGGTCGTAGTGGAAGAGCGTCTCGTACACCAGGCCCTTGGTGCCGGTGGCCGAGTCCCACTCGCGGATCGGGTTGAAGTTGGCCGGCGGGCCCCACTGGGTGCCGGTCGTGTAGAGCGTCTCGTTACGGGGCAACCCGCCGGCGTTGGCGTCGGCGGGCGCGCTGGCCGCCTCGGTGTTTGCGGGTGTCGGTGCGGCGGCGCCGCCGCCACCGGTACAGGCGGCTGCGGCCAGGCCCGCCGCGAGGAGCGGTATGAGAATCCGCGCCCGGGTCTGCATGTGTGCTCTCCTTCCCCCGCCGCTCGGCGGAGGGTCGACCGTCTGTGCAACCCCCGAAAACTGGGCGGCCCGGGACAAAACGCCGCCGTACTGCGCCGACCAGGCATTTTGGGAGCGCTCCCGAAATGGCCCGGACGACTTATCGCTGAACCGGATAAGTACCGCGACGGTAAAATCCGGCCACCAGTCCGTCAAGGTTCGTAACCCGTTTGAGATGCGGCTCGGTTAAGCCTGGGGAGCGCTCCCAAACACAGAATCGCAGGTGCGCGCCCCCCAGGCCGGTAGTAAGGTGCAGAAACGTACCTGGCTAACCGGTTCACCAAGGGGGCTCGGTGAAGCGACCGACGATCGCCGACATCGCGCGCAGGGCAGGCGTCTCCAAAGTCGCCGTCTCCTACGCGCTCAACGACCGCCCCGGCGTGTCACCGGCCAAGCGCGCCGCGATCAAGGCCATCGCCGAGGAGATCGGCTGGCGGCCCAACAGCGCCGCCCGCGCCCTCAACGACGCCCGCGCCCGCTCCGTCGGCCTCACCCTGTGCCGGCCCGCCCGCGTCCTCGGCGTCGAACCGTTCTTCATGGAGCTGATCAGCGGCATCGAGACCGAGCTGTCCCCCCGCTCCTACGCCCTCATGCTCCAGGTCGTCACCACCCCCGAACAGGAGACCGAGCTCTACCGGCGCTGGTGGGGCGAGGGCCGCGTCGACGGCGCCATCCTCGTCGACCTGCGCTTCTCCGACTCCCGCGTCACCGCGCTCGACGAGCTCGGCATGCCCGCCGTCGTCCTCGGCGACCCCTCGGCGGCCGGCGCGCTCACCCCCGTCTGGGCCGACGACGCCGCCGCCGTCCGCGAGACCGTCTCATACCTCCACGCCCTCGGCCACCGCCGCATCGCCCGCGTCGCCGGCCTGCCCGACCTCGTCCACACCGTCCTGCGCGACCAGGCCTTCACCGCCGCCTGCCAGGAGCGCGGCCTCGACTGGCACACGATCGCCCACACCGACTACACCGGCGAGGAGGGCGCCCACGCCACCCGGCGGCTGATGAGCGCCGTCACCCGCCCGACCGCCATCATGTACGACAACGACATCATGGCCGTCGCCGGCATGTCCGCCGCCGACGAGCTGCGCCTCCGCGTCCCCGCCGACCTGTCCATCGTGGCCTGGGACGACTCGCCGCTCTCCCAGATCGTCCGCCCCGCGCTCAGCGCCATCACCCGCGACATCCCCGCGTACGGGGCACACGCGGCGCGGACACTGCTCCGCCTCATCGAGGGCGACGAGGTCACCCCCGTCGAAGACGAGGCCCCCCGCCTCGTCCCCCGCGGCAGCACCGCCCCACCCGGGGTCGGTTCCTGAACCCGGTCCGCAAATAGGGTACAGACGTGAAAGTAAGTAACAGGACCTCCGAGGAAACCTGCCCGTACCGGCTCGTCCTGGAACACGTCACCAGCCGCTGGGGCGTCCTCATCCTGCTCGCCCTGGAGGAGCGCACCCACCGCTTCAGCGAGCTACGCCGCACGATCGGCCGCGTCAGCGAGAAGATGCTCGCCCAGACCCTCCAGACCCTCGAACGCGACGGCATGATCCACCGGAACGCCCGCCCCGTCATCCCGCCCCACGTCGACTACTCCCTCACCCCGCTCGGCCGCGAAGCCGCCGCCCAGGTCCGCAAGCTGGCCGAATGGACCCAGCGCAGCCTCCCCGCCGTCCAGACGGCCCGCGAGCAGTACGACGCGTCAAGGTCCTGACGGCTCGCACAGGAGTCAGCCCTTGAGGGCGGTCGCTATGGCGTCGGCGAGGGTGGTCGCGGGGCGGCCGGTGAGGTGGCGCAGGTCTTCGGAGGTACGGGCGAGCAGGCCGCGTTCGATGGCCCGGTCGATGTCGGCCACCAGGTCGGCCACCGGCTCCGGGAGTCCGGCCTGGAGCAGGGTGTTCCGGTGTTCGTCGGTGGTCAGCGGGTGGTACGCGATCTCCCGGCCCGTCTGCTTGGACAGTTCGGCCGCGAAGTCGGCGAAGGACCATGCCGTGTCGCCGCTCAGTTCGTACGCCTTGCCTTCGTGGCCCTGGCCGGTGAGGACGGCGACGGCCGCGGCGGCGTAGTCGGCGCGGGCGGCGGTGGCGAGGCGGCCGTCGCCGGCGGAGGCGGTGACGGCGCCGCGCTCCAGGATCTGCGGGATGGTGTCGGTGTAGACCTCGTGGTAGAAGCCGTTGCGCAGCAGGGTGTAGGGCACGCCGGAGTCGAGGATGACCTGCTCGGTGGCCTTGTGGTCGGCGGCGAGGATGAAGTCGGCGTCGGGCCCGCCGAGGATGCTGGTGTAGGCGAGCAGCGCGACGTCCGCGGCGCGGGCGGCCTCGATGACGTTGCGGTGCTGGGGCTCCCGGCGGCCCGGTTCGCTGGCGGAGACGAGCAGCACGCGGTCGCCCGTACGGAAGACGGTCCGCATCGCCCCGGCGTCGTCGTAGTCGGCGACGCGCAGCTCCACGCCCAGGTCGCGGAGCCGGGCGGCCTTGTGCTCGTCGCGCACGACCGCGGCGATCCGGTCGGCCGGCACGCCCGCGGCGAGCAGGCCGTCCACGACCAGGCCGCCCAGCTGCCCCGTGGCACCGGTGACGACATATCCCATGATGACCCCCTAAGACCCGATTCAGACGGATTCGAGCCTAAGCAGCGGTCTCACCTGCGCAGAAGTACCCACTTCAAAGTAAGGCACTGGTGTGAAAGTAAGGGTGACGGGGCTACTCGCCGGTGGTGCCGTCGATGGATTCGCGGATGAGGTCGGCGTGGCCGTTGTGGCGGGCGTACTCCTCGATCATGTGGCAGAGGATCCAGCGGAGGCTGGGGTGCTCGCCGGTGGAGAGGGTGCGGCGGGCGAGGAGGCCGAGGTCGCCGGTGGTCAGGGCCTCGTCGAGGGCGGTGCGGGAGCGGGTGACCGTGTCCTCCCAGAGCCGCCGGAGGTGGTCGGGGGTGTCGGAGGCGGCGGAGTGCCAGTCCCAGTCGCGGTCGGCCTGCCAGTCGACGGTGTCCCACGGCGGGTGGGGGTCGCGGCCGTGCAGGACGACCGAGAACCAGTGGTCCTCGACATAGGACAGGTGCTTCATCATGCCGCCGAGGGTCATCGGGGAGGCGGCGGCGGTGGTGTTCAGGCCGGTCGCGTCGAGGCCCGCGCACTTCCAGGCGAACGTGGCGCGGTGGAAGTCGAGGAAGCCCAGGAGGGTGCCTGCCTCGTCGGCGGCGGCCGGGGGTTCGGGCCTGCCCTGCGCGTCTAGGTTTGTCATGATCGATGAGTGTAGGTGCCAAGCGTCCGGACGAGGGCGTCCGGATGGGTCAGCTGGGGGTAGTGGCCGGCTCCCTCGATCACGGTCACCGGCCTGTCCACGGTCACCGTCAGCGGGTCGGCCGAGCCGGTCACGATCTCCACGGGGACGGTCACCCGCGCAAGCGTGCTCACCAGGTCGTCGCGGGCGGCTCGCAGCGCGGCGACGACGCGGCGCGCGTGGCCCGGGCGGGCCAGGTTCGCCGCGGCGCCGGCGGTGGCCGGGCTCTCCGGAACGCCCAGGGCGCCGGCCAGGCGGGCGGAGGTCACGCGTCGCAGCACGGGCACGGCGAACCGGGAGCGCCACAGCCGGGGAGCGGGCGCCTGGAGGAGCCCGGGCAGGTCGGCGGCGAGAACCGGCGCGTCCAGCCCTTGTATCACCTCCGACCAGGAGGTGGAGTCGAGCGGCAGCCCGTGCAGCAGGACGTGGGACGGGTTCGCGCGCTCCCCGCTCAGCCAGGTCGCGCTGCCCGCGACCTGCCGGAACCCGTACGGTCCTGGTGGCGGGGCCGTGATGCCGAAGGCGGTGGCGACCAGGTCGTCGGCCCAGCGGCTGAGCGCCGGTCCGACCGGTGGCATGGGGCGCTTGGCGACGGCCCGCCCCGGGGCGGTGTCGTAGCGGTCGGAGGACAGGAAGGACAGGGTCTCGGGCTCGGCTCCGGTGATCGTACGGGGGAGGCGCCGCAGCAGCCCGGCGACGTTCACCGCTCGCGCCTCCGGGATGTTCAGGCGTACGGCGGCGGCGACGCCGTGGCCGCGCCGCAGGAGCTCCCCGACCAGCGCACGCCCGACGAACCCGGCAGCACCGAAGACGATCGAGTCCGGTTCTATGGGAGCGCTTAAATAGATGGGTCTACATATTGCCGGCCCGGTTTACAGCAGTGCGATGATGCGCCGGGCCGCGCTGTCCAGAGGCGCCCGGCTGCGCCGTGCCCTGGCGAGCAGCAGCGCGCCTTCGATCAGGACCAGGACGGTCGTGGCGGTGTCGTCCGCGTCGGGATGCCCGTCGGCGGCGAGCCGTTCCCGGATGACGGCCTCCCACGAGTCGTACACCTCGGCGCAGACCCGCTGGAGCTCGTCATGACCGGCCGCCATCTCCAGGGCGACCGTCGCCACCGGGCAGCCCTTGCGCCAGCCCGACCCTTGCAGCCGCTCGGCCAGCAGCTGGATGACGCCGGTGACCAGGGCGGCGGTGTCGGGCGCGGTCTCCGCGAGGTCCCGCACGGCCTGCTCGATCTCCCGCCCGGCCCGCCGCAGCGCCTCGGCGACCAGTTGATCCTTGCCGCCGGGAAAGTGGAAGTAGAGCGACCCCCGGGGCATGCCACTGAGGGCGATCACCTGGTTCAGCCCGGCGCCGGAGTATCCCCCGGCTTCGATCAGCTCCTGCGTCGCGTCGAGCAGCCGCCCCCGCGTCTGGTCACCCTTACGTCCCATAGGATCAAAATAGACCGGTCTTCATATTATGCGCAACCGTCAGAGGCTGCCCTTGCGTTCGATCACGAGGATGCGGGCCTCGGGGGCAGGGTGCGCGACGTGTTCGTCGCCGGGTTCGGCGTAGCAGACGACGCCGGGGGTGAGGCGTTCGACGTGTTCCTCGCCGTCGCGGCGGTAGTGCATGTCGACCGCGCCGTCGAGGACGGCGAAGACCTCGGGGCCGTCGTTGACGTGCCAGACGTACGGCTCGTCGGTCCAGTGCAACCGCACGGTGGCGGTGTCGATCTCGGTGATGTCGGCGGCGCCCCAGGCCCGTTCGGCCTTGAAGGTACGGGCGTTGAGGAAGATCACGGCAGCTCCTTCTGTTCACGGACGTGCCCGATCCTCGGCCATCGGCGGCGGGGCGGCGAGTGACAGAGATGCCTATTTCCGCAAAAATCCTGCCATGCAGCGCGTCGTTGCTCTTGCCCTGCCCGCGGTGGTGATGTTCGACCTGGCCATCCCGGCCGAGGTGTTCAGCGGCGACGGCTACTCCTTCACCGTCTGCACCCCGTCGCCCGGCCACGTGCCCTCCACCACCCCCGGCGTCAGCGTCCACATCCCGTCGGGGCTCGACGCACTCGACGCCGCCGGCACCGTCGTCGTGCCGGGCTACGCACCGCTGGAGGAGCCGCCCGCCGACGTGCTGGACGCGCTGCGCGCCGCCGCCGCGCGGGGCGCCCGGGTGGTCTCGGTCTGCACCGGCGCCTTCGCGCTCGCCGCCGCGGGCCTGCTCGACGGCCGCCCGGCGACCACGCACTGGATGGACGCGCCCGAGCTGGCCGCCCGCTACCCGACCGTCCAGGTGGACCCCGACACGCTCTACGCGGACGGCGGCGGCACCCTGACCAGCGCCGGTTTCGCCGCCGGCATCGATCTCTGCCTTCATCTCGTACGTACGGACTATGGGGCGGAGGCCGCGATCCGGGTCGCGCGCCGCATGGTCGTGGCCCCGCACCGCGAGGGCGGCCAGGCCCAGTTCCTCGAACGGCCCTTGCCCGAGAGCGGCGAGGGCATGGCGGCGATCTGCGACTGGGCCCTGCGGCACCTGGCGGAGCCGCTGACCGTGGCCGACCTGGCGCGGCGGGCGGGCTGGTCGGCGCGGACCTTCGCCCGGCGGTTCACCGCCGAGATCGGGATGCCGCCGCATCGGTGGCTGGCCGCCCAGCGGGTCCTGGAGGCGCGGCGGCTGCTGGAGCAGACGGATCTGCCCGTGGACGAGGTCGCCCGGCGCTCCGGGCTGGGCACGGCGGCGAACCTCCGCTTCCACCTGCGCCGGGACGCGGCCACCACGCCGACGGCCTACCGGCGCGCGTACCGGGGGCGCACGTGACTCCGGAGCGGGGTGCTTGTGACTCAGACACCCGATGAAACGGGCGCGCCGGGAGCTCTCGTGACTCACCAGAAACGGGCGCGTACCGGCTCGGGGTCAGGTGAAGAGACGGTGCGGGTGGACGCCGTCGACCAGGCCCGTGTCCGGTGGGTGGATGCTGTAGCCGAGCATGCGGCGGGTGCGGGCGCTGAGTTGCCGGGCGACGTCCCTGCCCGGGGAGAGGGTGAAGGCCTCGCGGGTGCGGAGCCAGGGTTCGCAGTAGTGGGCGGTGACGGTCAGGTAGGGCGCGGGCGGGTGCGGGGGGCGGGCGTGCCAGAGGGTGCCGAGGAGGAGGGTGCAGGAGCCGGGCGGGGGTGTGAGGGGGACGCCGGGTGTGGCGGGGCGGCGGGCGGCCCAGCGGTGGCTGCCCGGCCAGAGGGTGAGGGTGGTGCCGGGGTCGAGGGTCCACAGCGCGGCGACGGAGAGCGCGGGGCGGGGCCTGGGCAGCGGGTAGTGCTGATCGTCGTGGGCCGGAGGGCGGGCGGGGGCGCCGGCGCCGACCTCGACGACCTCCAGCTGGGAGAGCAGGAAGTTGGGCAGCAGCAGCCGGTCGACGAGGGCGAGCACGCGGGGGTGGTCGATGAGGGAGTCGGTGGCCCGGGTGTTGTGCAGCACCCCGTAGACGCGGCGGACGTGGCGGGAGCGGAAGGGGTCGCGGCCGGCGGGGGCGAGCAGCGGGGTGAGGTCGTCGCGGATGCCGCGGCAGGCGGGCGGGGTGAGCAGGCCGGGCAGGATGAGGTAGCCGTCGCGGTGGAGCGCCGACATGCTTGTCATGACCGGTCCCCGGCGCCGAGGGCGGCGGTGGAGAAGCGCCAGATCTCCTCGCGGATGCCGGCCCGGTCGGGGCGCGGGTCCTGGTCGAGGACGACGGCGAGGATGGAGCGCATGCCCCCGACGACGGCGGCCGACATCAGCTCGGGGTCGCGCCCGCGGGTGACGGCGCCTTCGGCCTGCCCGGCGGCGACGTGCTTGGCGCCGATCGCGATCACCTGCCGGGTGCAGCGTGCTTCCATCGCGGCGACCCGGGCGTCGCCGACCATGCGGCCGAGCACGACGGGGGCGAGCGGTTCGTCGTAGACCCAGTCGACCCACCGGGTGACCTGGGCCCGCCAGCGGTCGAGCCAGGTGTCGCCGGTGAAGTGGCCGAGCACGGTCTCGGCGACGAGCCGGCCGTAGAAGTCTTCGAGCAGGGCGCTCATCAGGCCGCTGCGGGTGCCGAAGTAGCGGTAGGGCAGGCCGGTGCTGAGCCCGGCGCGCCGGGCGACGGCGGCCACCTCCAGGTCACCGGTCTCGGCCAGCTCGGCGGCGGCGGCTTCGAGGATGCGCCGCCGGGTGGCGGCGGCGCGTTCGGACAGCTCCTGCACGCCTCCCAGGTTAGTTGAGTTCAACTCAACGAGCCAGTGCCTCTATACTCCTGCCGTTTCTAGGGAGGATGTGACCTTTTGACCGTCCCGGTTCCCGCGACCAGGAAGGCGGCCGAGCCGCTGAGCTACCCCCCGGGCTCGCTGGTGGTGATCACGGGCTTGCCGGGCGCGGGCAAGTCGACGCTGCTGAGCCGCCTCTACGCGCTGACCGGGACCGAGACCGCGCCGGTGCAGGCGGGCGGGGTGACGGTGATCGACTCGATGCAGTCGCGGCTGCGCTGGGCGTCCGCACTCGCCTGGGCTCCGAAGCGGGTCCGCACGGCCGTGGTGTTCGCCACGCACGTCCGGCGCATCCGGGCCGCGCTCCGGCGCGGCGAGTCGGTGGTCGCCCACAACCGGGGCTGCGGCCCGCTGGTGCTGCGCGCCTTCGCCCGGCTGGCGCGGCGGGCGGGCGCGGGCTTCCACCTTCTGGTCTTGGATGTGCCGGCCGAGGCGGCGGTGGCGGGCCAGCACGCCCGGGGCCGGGTCGTACGCGCGCGTACGTTCGCCCGGCACCGCCGCCACTGCGCGGCGCTGCTGGCCCGCGCCCGGTCCGGCGACCCCGCCCCGGCGGCCACCGTCCAGGTGCTGGACCGGGAGGCCGCGGGGCGGTTGCCGGGCATCAGGTTCGAGTGATGCGGACCGCGTCGGCGACCACGTAGCCGGTGGCGGAGGTCCAGCGGCTCACGCCGACCACGTTGTAGGTGCCCGCGCCGAGCTGGAAGGTGCCGAGGCTCCGCCACGCGCCGCCGCCGGTCCGCTGGTCGACGGTGACGGTCTGGTTGCCGCCCGAGGCGGCGACGATGTACGGGGTCGCGCTGTTGTAGCCGGGATCGGCCGGATGCCAGATCTCGACCCGGTACGTGCCCGCGCTCGGGATGCTCGCCCGGAACCAGGCGGGGTCGCTGGCGGCCACCGGGTCGGCGAAGCGGTAGTCGGCGCCGTGCCGCTGGGGCGAGTACGCGGAGGTGCCCCAGGACGTCCCGGCGGTGAACCCGGCGTCGGCGTTGTCCACGGTGACGCTGAACCCGCCGCCTGAGCCGGTCACGGCCCGGCCCGCGCTGGGCGCGCTCTCCTGGTGGGTGCGGGCGAGCGCGGTCACGTAATAGGTGTAGGCGGTGCCCGCGGCGGCCGTGGTGTCGGTGAACGTCCGCTGCCGGGTGGTGCCGAGCAGGTTGCGGGCGTCGGCGAACGCGCACGGGTCGGCGGCCGAGGGGGTGCCGGTCACCCGGTAGACGGCGTAGGAGGTGCCGGCGCCGTTCCAGGCGAGCGACACGCCGCCCGAGCCGCGGGTGGCCGAGGTGATGGCGGGCGCGGCGGGGGCGCCGGCCGAGCCGTGCGGGTGGGGCAGCGACGGCCTGGTGTAGTGGTCGCCGGCCAGGATGGAGAAGGAGTTGATCCGGTCGGCTCGCACGTCCTTGGCGCTGAAGTAGATGTCGCCGCCGACCTCGGGGTGCCGCCGGTTGACGTGCAGGTGGTCGCTGAGCTCGTCCGGGTCCTGCCAGTCTTGGCCGTGGCTGCTGACCCCGGCCCGGTAGGAGGCCTGGCCGATGAGCAGCCGCACGCCGGTGTTCCGGACCGTCTCCGCCCACCAGGCGGTCAGCACCTCGTAGTCGGCGATCCCGTACCCGATGTGCCAGTAGAGCTGCGGCGCGATGTAGTCGACCCAGCCCTCCTTCACCCACCTGCGGGTGTCGGCGTAGATCGCGTCGTACGACTGGAGGCCCGAGGTCTGTGAGCCGAGCGGGTCGGTGGCGGCGTTGCGCCAGATGCCGAAGGGGCTGATGCCGAACGACACGTGCGGCTTGGCCGCGTGGATGCGCTGGTCGAGCTCCCGTACCAGCAGGTCGACGTTCTCCCGCCGCCAGTCGTGCACGCTGGCGAAGCCGCCGCCATACTGGGCGTACGCGGCCGAGTCGGGGATGGTCTGGCCGCTGACCGGATACGGGTAGAAGTAGTCGTCGAGGTGGACGCCGTCGAGGTCGTACTCGGTGACCGCTTCCATGATCACGTCTTCGATGAAGCGGCGCACCTGCGGTAAGCCCGGGTTGTAGTAGAGCTTGCCGTCGTAGGCGAAGCGCCAGGAGGGGTTGCGGCGGGCGGGGTGCGAGGAGACCAGCCGGTTGGGGTCGGCGTGGTTGGCCACCCGGTACGGGTTGAACCAGGCGTGCAGTTCCAGGTTGCGCCGGTGCGCCTCGGTGACCATGAACGCGAGCGGGTCGTAGCCCGGGCCGGCGCCCTGGGTGCCGGTGAGCCACTGCGACCACGGTTCGAGCGAGGACGGCCAGAACGTGTCGGCGGTGGGCCTGACCTGGACGACCACGGCGTTCATGCGCCGCTGGACGGCCAGGTCGAGCCAGGCGCGGAACTCGGCCTGCTGGGCGGAGACGCTCAGGCCGGTCCTGCTGGGCCAGTCGATGTTGGCGACGCTGGAGATCCACATGGCTCGGAGCTGGCGCTTGGGGGTGGCGGGGTCGGTCGCGCAGGCGGTCGTGGCGGTCACGGGCGCGGCCGGCACGACGAGGGTGCCGAGCGCGGCGGTGAGTGCCACGAGGGCGAGGCGCAGCAACGTGCTCACGAAGAGAAGTTTCAGCGACCCGTTATCGGAACGCAATAGTTTTCAGATCTTCAGGGGGCCCAACTTCGCGGAGCCGGCCGACGCGCAGGCGGAAAGTTTCCTTTAACCGGTGAGTAATGTCAATTATCGACATCTGTCATGAAGGTCCCTTAATGTGCCAATCGGTACCCCCCGAGAGTGGAGCCGTCATGACACTGGTACGCACCCGATTAGTCGCTCTCGCCGCCGCCGTCTTCGCCACCGTCCTCGTCCTCGCAGGTCAACCGGCCGCAGCCGAACACGCCGCTCCCCTCCCCGACGCCTTCGACCAGGCCGCCGCCGAGTACGACGTCCCCCGTGACCTGCTCGTCGCCCTCGGCTACGCGGAGACCCACCTCGACGGACACAACGGTGAGCCCAGCGCCAGCGGCGGCTACGGGCTCATGCACCTCGTCGACAACCCCACCAACCAGACGCTCCAGGAAGCCGCCGAGCTCACCGGCCTGCCCGCCGAGACGCTGAAGAGCGACGACGCCGCCAACATCCGCGGCGCCGCCGCCGTCCTGCGCTCGTACGCCGACAAGCTCGGCCTCGACGAGTCCGCCCGCGAGGACGCCGGCCGCTGGTACAAGGCCGTCGCCCAGTACGGGCACGCCTCCTCCCCCGAGACCGCCCGCCTGTACGCCGACGCCGTCTACGAGCTCCTCGGCCTCGGCATCGAGGCCGGCCCGGTCACCGTCAAGCCGCAGGAGGTCACCGCCGACCGCGGCGAGTACGCCAAGGTCCGCGACCTCAACGCCAGAGCCTCCATCGCCAGCGCCGACTACCCGCCCGCCGCGTGGGTTGCGGCCCACTCCAGCAACTACCGCGCGTCCAGCCGCGAGAGCAGCTACAACATCGACCGGATCGTCATCCACGTCACCCAGGGCTCGTACGCGGGCACGATCTCCTGGTTCCAGAACCCCAGCTCCAACGTCTCGGCCCACTACGTGATCAAGTCCTCCAACGGCGCCGTCACCCAGATGGTGCGCGACAAGGACGTGGCCTGGCACGCCGGGAACTCCTCCTACAACAACCGCTCCATCGGCATCGAGCACGAAGGCTGGGTCAACGACGCGTCCTGGTTCACCGACGCGATGTACCGGTCCTCGGCCGCGCTCGCCCGCCACCTGGCCGACAAGTACGGCATCCCGAAGAACCGCACCGGCATCATCGGCCACAACCAGGTGCCCGGCGCGACCCACACCGACCCGGGTCCGAACTGGAACTGGACCACGTACATGAACTACGTGACCGGCGGCAGCACCAACCCGCCGACCTGGACCACCACGGTGGACAACGCCAGCGCCCAGTTCACCGCCAGCACCAACTGGGGCACCTCGGCCTACTCCAGCCAGCGCCACGGCGCCGACTACCGGTTCGCCGACCCGGTGTCGGCCAGTGACCCGGCCTGGTACTCCGCCAGCATCCCCAGCGCCGGCACGTACCGGGTGGAGGTCTGGTATCCCAGCGATCCCGGATACAACAGCTCGGCCCCGTACATCGTCGCCACCGCGAGCGGCAACCAGACCGTCTACGTCGACCAGCGCTCCGGCGGCGGCGCGTGGCGGAGCATCGGCACCTTCCAGCTCAACGCGGGCACCTACGATGTCGTGGGTGTCAGCCGGTGGACCGCGGGCACCGGCTACGTGATCGCGGACGCCGTCCGCATCTCCCGCCTCTAGGAACCCGGCGGAGGGCACCGGCGCGGCGCCCTCCGCCTCTCAACGCCGCCAGCAGGCCGCCGACCGGCACGTCACCGCGCCAGCAGGCCGTCGTCCACGTCGCCGAGCGGTGTGTCACCGCGCCAGCAGGCTGCCGTCCCCGCCGCCGACCTGGACCTGCAGGACGCGGATGGTGTCCAGCGCCTCGCGGGCGCGCGCCGCCTCCTCGCGGGCCGCGAAGCGCCGCCCCGCCATCCGGTCGAGGATCCGTACGCGTTCCTCCAGCCTCTGCACGGCCACCCAGAGCGCCCGTTCCACCGCGTCCGACTGGGCGTCCACGAAGCTCTCCCCCGACCAGGCGTGCCCCACCCGGCAGACGTAGTGGCCCGCCCGCTCGTACATCGCGCCGCCGCACTCCGGGCAGCCCAGCCCGGCGAGCGCGCCGTCCGGCTCCGCCGGGTCCGGGCCGGGCAGCAGCCGGGAGATCTCGCGCCGTATCTCCGCGTCGTCCGCCTCCCCCTCGGTGATGACCGGCGTGCGGGTCTGCCGCACCAGCCAGCCGGCGAGCTCTCGTACGGGCAGCACGGCGGCGTTCGGGACCGCCTCCAGCGCCGCGGACGGCATGCCCGGGAAGGCGGCCTCCGCCGGATCCTGCACCGCGACCGCGCCGCCTCTCCCCTCCACCGCGACGCAGCCCCGCGCGCCGTCGTCCAGGGCGCCGCTCAGCACGACGCCCGCCACCCGCACCCCGGCGTCCAGCGCGGCGCTGATGAAGAGCGGGTCGGCGGCGGGGCGGTGGCCGTGGTGGCGCGGGCCGTGCGACAGCCGGATCCGGCCGTCGTGCACGAGCAGGTGGTGGCCGGGCCTGGCCACGTAGACGTGGCCGTGCTCCACGGTCGCCGCGTCCTCGGCCGGGACTGCCTTCAGCGGCCCGGCCCGGTCGAGCACCCCGGCCAGGCCGCCGCCGTCGCGGGGCGGCAGGTGCGGCGCCACGAGCACCGCGGCGGGCAGCTCCGCGGGCAGCGTGCCGAGCAGGACGCGCAGCGCCTCGACGCCCCCTGCGGAGGCGGCGACCACGATCGTGTCTCGTCCTACTGTCAACACCCTGTCCCTCTGTCCCTCAGACGCGGGGTCATGCGTGATCCCTCTGTCCCCCCGGACACGGGCTCATGCGTGGCGCGGGGGCATCGGGCGTCTCCGCACCCGCGGCTTGTCCGTGCCCGGCGGCCCCGGCCTCGGGGAACGCGGCGGGGCGGGGTGCCCGGGTCCGGTGCAACGCAGCCGGGGCAGGGGACGCCGCCGCCTCTCCCGCGCGCCGAACGCGGCCAGCGCCTCGGGCAGGGTGTCGAAGACCGGCAGCGACGGCCCGCCGCCCGGCAGGAGCGCGATCAGCCGGCGGAGGGCCGGGCTCGCCTCGGCGAGGACCAGTTCGCCGCCCTTGGCCCGCAGCTCCCGCCGGGCTCCGAGCAGCAGCGCCAGCCCGCTCAGGTCGCAGAACCAGAGCTCGCCGGCCGCCACGGCGACGCGCAGGACGGGGGACGCGGGCAGCGGGCCGAGCGTCGCGGACAGGATAGGGACGGTGCTCGCGTCCAGCTCCCCCGTGAGGGCGACGACGACCGTCGTGTCCGACACCGGGGTCAGCTGTACCGACAGGTGCATGGCTCCTCCTCCCGGCGCACTCAGGTGCGGCGCCAGCGGGACTCGCCGAAGCAGTAGCCGGCGAACAGCACCAGCCCGAGCGCGACCGCGACCAGCAGCCACGGCCCGGCCGGGGTGTCGGCGAAGGCGCGCAGCGCGTGGTCGATCCCGCCCGCCTTGTCCTCGTCGTGGGTGACGGCCGCCTGCACGACCAGCACCCCGGCGAGCCCGGCGATGACGCCCCGGGCCGCGAAGCCCGCCATCCCCAGCCTGTCCATCACGGAGCGGGCCTTGGGCGGCATCCGCCCGGTGTCGAGGTCCTCGCGGAACTTCTTGGTGACGCCCCGCCACACCCAGTAGACGCCGAGCGCGACGATGCCGAGACCGGCGGCGCCCACGATCAGCTGCCCGCCCGGGAGGCCGAGCAGCGTGCCGGTGATGTCCTGCGACTTCTCGTCCTGCGACGCCGCCCGCCCGGCCAGCACCATGCTGAGCAGGGTGAACACGATCAGCGCGTAGACCACGGCCCTGGCCGCCGCCTCTACCCGGTCGAGGGTCTCGCCGTGGCCGAGCAGCGCCTCGGACGCCTGCCACAGGGCTAACGCGGCGAAACCGGCGACCATCACCCAGAGGATCACCGCCCCGAACGGCAGCTCCGCGACGGTGGCGATGGCGCCGCCCTTGTCGGCCTCCTCACCGCCGCCGCCCAGGGCGATCTGGATGGCCAGCACGCCGATCAGCGCGTACAGCACGCCCCGGCAGGCCAGCCCGACCCGGGCCAGCCGCTCCAGGGCCGGATGATCGGCCGCTCGCCGGGCGGCGCTCTGCGCAGTAGTCACGGGGTCCTCCTTCAGGGGGTCGAAGGACCGTCAAGTGCCCATAAAATCCCCGTCCAGTCACCGGAGCGTGAACACCGGGTGCCAGCTCCCGTCGTCCCGGGTGTCCTGGTCGCCGGTGAGATAGGTCTCCATCCGGCCGTCGACGGTGACGAGCACCAGCCGGCTGCGGAACTCGTTCTCGCACCGGCCCGCGCAGCCGAGCGCGATGACGCGGTCGTCGTCGGCCCAGCCGAGGAGCTGGAGCACGTTCTGGCGGCCGGCGACCGTCTCGCGGAGCAGCCTGGTCATAGCGTGGCCTCCAGTTCCTCGGCGAGTTCCGGGGCGACCGCGCGCAGCCGGGCCAGCGACCGGTGCGTGGTGCTGCGTACGGTGCCGACCGAGCAGCCCAGCTGGCGGGCCACCTCCTGCTCCGGCAGGTCCTCGAAGTAGCGCAGCACCAGGACGGTGCGCTGCCTGGCGGTGAGCTTGGCCAGCGCCGCGCGGAGCACCAGGCGCCAGCGGCCCGCCAGCTTCGCCGGCGCCGCCTGCACCAGGTCCTCGGCGTCCACGTCACCTCCCAGGGTTCGACTTGTCACCCCTCAGACGCCGGATTCTGCCGCCCGCTATGCCGCATGCCAGGACTTTCTTGGGCCTACCGTGGCAACGCGAAGGGTAGTCACGTCCTTACGAATGCCTGTCGAGGGGACACCAGGGTGACGATCCAGAAGCAGAGAGGCGAGCCGCCGACTTCGCCGCTGGCCCCAGTTCACAGCCGTACTGGAGCCGCGCTCGCCAAGTGGCTGACCTCCACTGATCACAAGGTGATCGGCTACCTGTATCTGATCACCTCGTTCGGGTTCTTCCTGTTCGCGGGCATCCTGGCACTGTTCATCAGGGCCGAGCTCTGGGAGCCGGGGCTGCAGTTCGTGAACGGGGAGCGTTACAACGAGCTGTTCACCAACCACGGCGTGATCATGCTGCTGCTCTTCGCCACCCCGCTCTTCGCCGGGTTCGCGAACGCGATCATGCCGCTGCAGATCGGCGCGCCGGACGTGGCCTTCCCCCGGCTCAACATGGTCAGCTACTGGCTGTTCCTGTTCGGCGGGCTCATCACCGTCTCCAGCTTCTTCACCAACAGCGGCGCGCCGAGCTTCGGCTGGTTCGCCTACACGCCGCTGTCGGACGCCACCTACTCGCCCGGTGTCGGCGGCGACCTGTGGATCATGGGGCTGGTGCTGGCCGGCCTCGGCACCATCCTCGGCTCGGTCAACTTCATCACCACGATCATCTGTATGCGCGCGCCTGGCATGACCATGTTCCGGATGTCGATCTTCACCTGGAACGTCCTGCTGACCAGCATGATCGTGCTGATGGCCTTCCCGGTGCTGGCCGCCGCGATGCTCGCGCTGGAGTCGGACCGCAAGTTCGGCACCCACATCTACGACCCGAACAACGGCGGGCCGATGCTGTGGCAGCACTTGTTCTGGTTCTTCGGCCATCCCGAGGTGTACATCATCGCGCTGCCGTTCTTCGGCATCGTCACCGAGGTCATCCCAGTCTTCAGCCGCAAGCCGATCTTCGGCTACGTCGGCCTGGTCGGCGCGACGATCGCCATCGCCGGGCTGTCGATGACCGTGTGGGCGCACCACATGTTCGGCACCGGGCAGGTGCTGCTGCCGTTCTTCTCCTTCATGTCGTTCCTGATCGCAGTGCCCACCGGGGTGAAGTTCTTCAACTGGGTCGGCACGATGTGGCGGGGTCATCTGACCTTCGAGGCGCCGATGATGTTCTCCATCGGGTTCCTGCTCACGTTCCTGCTCGGCGGGCTCACCGGCGTCATCCTGGCCTCGCCGCCGCTGGACTTTCATGTGACCGACACCTACTTCGTGGTCGCCCACTTCCACTACGTGGTGTTCGGCACCGTGGTGTTCGCGATGTTCTCCGGCTTCTACTTCTGGTGGCCGAAGATGACCGGCCGGATGCTGGACAACCGGCTGGGCCTCTGGCACTTCTGGCTGCTGTTCATCGGCTTCCACACCACGTTCCTGGTGCAGCACTGGCTGGGCTGGGCCGGGTTCCCGCGCCGCTACGCCGACTACGGCGTCAACGACGGGTTCACCACGCTCAACCAGATCTCGTCGGTGGGCGCGCTCATCCTCGGCCTGTCGACGATCCCGTTCCTCTACAACGTCTGGATCACCTCGCGCAAGCCGCGCTGGGTGACGCTGGACGACCCGTGGGGCTTCGGCAACTCGCTCGAATGGGCCACCAGCTGCCCGCCGCCCCGGCACAACTTCTCCTTCATCCCGCCCATCCGCTCCGAGCGGCCCGCGTTCGACCTGCACTTCCCGCGCAGCCATCCGGAGCGGGAGGAGATCGAGGCGTGAGCATACTTTGGTCGGGGCGGCGCATCCTTCGGGCCGACCCGCCGGAGGGTGGCCGCGCTCTACCGTCGTGACATGCGCAAAGCCATCCAGATCGCCGGCGTGGTCCTGGCGCTCCAAGGCATCAGCGGCGCCATCGACCACCTGGCCGTCCAGCCGTTCTTCGGCATCTTCCTGAACTTCTTCAACCGGGTGATCATTCCCCGGATCGGCGCGCTCACCGGCTACGAGCTCTTCGCCAACCTCGCCCTGGCCGCCCTGGGCGTCGTGCTGGTCATCGCCGCCGAGCGCGCGCCGGCGTGATCACACCAGGTGGCTGAGCCGGGGGTGGTCGCAGAGGAACACGGGGGCCGACAGCATCGTGTGGCGCTCGCCGATCTCGCCCACCAGCACCGGCCAGGTGCCGATGTTGCGGCAGCCCTCGGCCAGCGGGCGCAGCTCGGGTGGCGGGTTCAGGAGAGAGACGAACCGCCCGCCCCGGGTGCGGACCACGCTCTGCGCCGACACGAACGCGTGCCTGAGCGCCGCCGCCCGGTCGCCGCCCCGCCAGTCGGTGCTGTTGGCCACCGTGACCGTGAGCCTGAACAGGCGGTCGCGCAGCGGCTCGGCGCGCACCTCGGCCCGGCCGAGCAGCGTCTCCCAGCAGCGCAGCACCGCCCCGGCCCGGCCGCGGGCGTCGATCAGCCAGATCGCCTCCTGGTCGCCGGGCACGTCCACGCGCATGGTGTAGGAGCCGCCCGCCAGGTCGGTGAGCGCCAGCCCCGACACGGCCGCCTCGCGCTCGCGCGCCTCCAGCCCCGGGACGTGGCGGGTGCCGTCGACGATCAGCTCGGTCGCGGGCTCCAGCTCGCTGCCGCGCGCCCGCGCCACCTCACGGGTGATGAGTTGCAGGAACCGTACGTGCACGTCCACGGTGTCGTCCGGCCCGGCCTCGACCAGGCACTGGGTCTGCATGAGCCAGGGAAGGCCGGCGTGCTCCCGGGCGTACGGCTCCGGGTGGAGGCCGTGCAGGTGCCCGTCCTTGAGCAGCCGGTGGAAGGGGCGGCCATCGTGCAGCACGGCCTGTGCGATCTGCCTCGCTCTGTCCATGTCGCGCCGCCTTGTAGCCGATATGTCACTCATCGTAATCGACATACCGCCAGGGCATCGCGGCAAACCCGTTCAGGTCACCGGGACGATCTCGGCCGCCACCAGCTCGCCGCCCTCGATTCGCAGCACCCCCACGGTGCCGTGCGGCTGGCGGCGCCGATCGGTCGGCGACCCCGGGTTGAAGATGCGGAACCCGGCCTCCGACTCGTCCAGCGGGATGTGCGAGTGACCGAACACCACCAGATCCGCCTCAGGGAACCGCCGCCGCATCCGGGCCAGCCGCCCCTTCGCGGGCCCGCTGTCGTGGATCATCCCGACCCGCAGCCCGTCCAGCTCCAGCTCCAGCGTCTCGGGCGCGTCCAGGTCCGGCCCGTCGTTGTTGCCCTTCACCACGTGTACGGGCGCGTACGCGGAAAGCTCGTCGATCACGGACGGCACGCACACGTCACCGGCGTGCAGGATCACGTCGGCCCCGGCGAGCAGCCCGGCCACCCGCGGCGGGCACGACTTCCAGCGGCGCGGCGCGTGCGTGTCGGACAGCGCCACCACCCTCATGACCGGCCCGCCCGGAACACCAGCACCTCCAGGGCCCGCTCGGGCAGCGAGCCGACCCGTTTCCAGCCGAGCGAACGGTAGAAGCGGGCGGCCGGCGCCGCCGGCGAGGTGAGCAGCCAGGCCCGCGACCACCCGTCCACGGCCGCGCCCAGCAGCCGCCGCCCGATCCCCCGCCCCTGCGCGCGCGGGCTCACGAACAGCTCGACCACCTCGAACGAACCCTTGGTCATCCAGGCCACCGTCGCCTGGGTGCAGCTGCGCTGAAGCTCCTCGTAGATCGCGTTGCCCGAGAACTCGGCGGGCGTCGGCCAGCCGAAGCAGACCCCCACCAGCTCGCCGCCGTCACGCTCCACCCACGCCGCGAACCCGGGCCGCTCGACCTGCCGCGCCAGCTTGCCGGGGAACGCCGCGAAGTCCTCTTCGGTCTCGTACCACGGCGGCTCGGAGAAGCACTGCCGGTAGAGGCCGGAGATCTCATCGGAGATCGTCACACAGGCGGGGCCGTCGAGTCGCTCCACGCCTCCATTATCGATCCCCTTCCCGGGCGAGGCCCACCTGGTCGCCCACGTCCTCGCCGTCGGCCGCGGCCAGCACCGCGTCGAGCAGCCCGGGGAAGCGCAGGTCCAGGTCGGCGCGGCGCAGCTCGACGTAGCAGCGGATGCCCTCCTGGCGGGTACGGGTGATACCGGCGTCGCGGAGCACCTTGAGGTGGTGGCTCAGCGTGGACTTGGCCACCGGGGCGCGCAGCTCGCCCCAGCCGCGCTCACCTCCGCGGGACAGCACCCGCACCAGGCCGATGCGGATGGGGTCGCTCAGCGCCGCCATCGCCGCGACGAGCGTCATCTCGTCGACGGAGGGATGGCGAGCTTGTTTCATATATCCCATGCTAGCTTGTTCGATGTTTCACGAACATCGAACGAAGGAGACATATGGATCTGAACGGCAAGACCGTCATCGTGACCGGGGCGAGCTCGGGCATCGGCCGCGCGACCGCCGTCGCGTTCGCCCGCGCGGGCGCTCAGGTGCTCGGCGTCGGCCGGGACCGGGACGCACTCGACCACACCGCCGGGCAGCACCCCGGCATCGCCGTGCACCCCGCCGACCTCACGGCCCCGGGCGCGCCGGAAGCGGTCGTCCGGGCCGCGGCCGAACGGTGGGGCGGCCTGGACGTGCTCGTCAACAACGCCGGAGCCACCGCCGTCATGCCCCTGGAACAGTTCGACGCCGGCCGGGCGCGGAACCTGTTCGAGCTGAACGTGACCGTGCCCAGCCTGCTCGCCCAGGCCGCGCTGCCTCACCTGCGCCGGTCCGGCGGCTCCATCGTCAACGTCTCCAGCACCTACGGCCACCGGCCGCTGCCGGGCGGATCCCACTACGCCGCCTCCAAGGCGGCCCTGGAACAGCTCACCCGGAGCTGGGCGCTGGAGCTGGCCGGGTCCGGGGTGCGGGTCAACGCCCTGGCGCCCGGGCCCACGGAGAGCCGGGCGCTGGCGCGGGCGGGGCTGCCGGAGGCCGAGGTGGACCAGATCAAGCGCGACGAGGCCGGCCGGATCCCGCTCGGCCGGCGCGGCACGCCCGAGGAGGTCGCCTCCTGGATCGTCCGGCTGGCCGACCCCGCCTCGACCTGGCTCACCGGCCAGGTGCTCACTCTCGACGGCGGCCTCGACCTGACCTGATCACGCAACGCGAGGCATCACCGCCGATCCCCCGCCAGCCCTTAGGCTCGCCCCGTAAAGGTCTCTCGTACGAACCGGGCGGCAGAGGTTGGGCATCACCGTCGAGGCGGAGCAGGCGGCAGGCCGGGGATCCGCGGGTGGGTTCCGGAGGCGCTGGGTCTCCTGGCTGGCCGTCACGGGCCTCGCCGCATGGGCGGTGGTGCGGGTCGGCGGGCTGGAGTCTGGATCGTTCCTCACCCAGCTCATGACCGTCACCCCGTACGGTGCCGTGCTCGGTCTGCTGCTGGCGGTGGCCCTGATCAGGCGGAACAGGAAGGCCGCGATCGTGGCGCTGGCGGCGGGGCTGACGATGGCGGCCGTCGTGGTGCCGAGAGCGTTCCCGGTGGGCGGGCAGGTCACCGGCGGCACGCCGTTCCGGGTGCTGGCGATCAACCTGTACGGCCGGGCCGACCCGGAGGCGGTGGCTCGTCTCGTACGGGAACTGCGGCCGGACGTGTTCGCCGCGACCGAGCTCACCTCGCGCCAGGTCGCCGAGCTGCACGCGGCCGGGCTGGACGAGCTGCTGCCGCACCGCGTCCTGCACGACGAGCACGACGCGAGGGGCAGCGGCCTCTACGGCCGGCACCCGCTCACGGAGCTGCCGGACCTGTTCACGCCGATCGGCCACAACATGCCGGCGGCGGCCCTGACCCTGCCGTCCGGGAAGCGGGTGGAGGTGGTCGCGGTCCACCCGAATCCGCCGCTGGGCCCGATGGTCGACAAGTGGAACCGGGCGCTGGAGTCCTTCCCATCGGCGGGCGGCGGCGCGGTCCGCGTCCTGGCGGGCGACTTCAACGCCAGCCTGGACCACCGGGCCCTGCGCGACCTGCTCGGCCGCGGCTACGCCGACGCCGCCCGCCGGGTGGGTGCGGGCCTGACGCCGACCTGGCCGAACGGGGGCCGGATGCCGCCCCTGATCGCGATCGACCACATCCTCGTGGACGAGCGGGCCGGGGTGAGCTCCTTCGCCGTGCTGGACGTGCCGGGCACCGACCATCGGGGGGTCTTTACCGAGCTGCGGCTGCCGGGCGGCGGGAGTTAACATCGCCGTATGACCTGGCGACATTGATGCGTCACCCGAGGCCGGAGGATCCGCGGGCCGCCGCGCAGGCAGGCGTCCGCAGCCCCCGCCCGTCTCCTCCGGAAGGCCTCACACATGTCACCGCCTGCCAAGCGGCTCGTCCGCACGCTCTACGTCTACACGTTCCTCGACGAGCTCGTCCTGTTCTACCCGGTCTACGCGCTGCTGTTCACCGAGACCGGGCTGTCCGTGGCCGAGACGTCTTCGCTCTTCGTCATCTGGTCGGTCACGGGGCTGGTGCTGGAGGTGCCGTCCGGCGCGCTGGCGGACGCCGTGTCCCGGCGGCTGCTGCTGTGCGCGGGGCCGGTGCTCGCCGCCGCCGGGTTCGCGCTCTGGGTCGTCTTCCCGTCCTACTGGATCTTCGCGCTGGGTTTCGTCCTCTGGGGCACCCGGGACGCCCTCACCTCGGGCGCGATGGAGGCTCTGGTGTACGAGGAGCTCGACCGTACCGATGAGACGGAGCGGTACGGGCACGTCATGGGCCGGGCGACGGCGATCGGGGTGGCGGCGGACGCCGTGGCGATCGCGCTGGCCGTCCCGGTCTTCGCCGCCGGCGGCTACCCGGCGGTGGGCGCGGCCAGCGTGCTGGCCTGCCTGCTCACCGCCGCCACCGGGCTGGCCTTCCGCGAGCACCGCTCCCCCGCGGCCCCCGGCGAGGAGGTCTCGTACGGGCGGGTGCTGAGGGCGGGGCTGGCCGAGGCGCGGGAGGATCGGCGGGTGCGTGACCGGCTGATCCTTGTCGCCGTCGTGACCGCCGGGTGGGGAGCTCTGGAGGAGTACGTGCCGTTCCTCGGCACCGAGACCGGGGTGCCGGCGACGGCGATCCCGCTGGTGGTCCTGCTCGTGTGGGCCGGTGCGACGGCGGGCGGGCTGCTGGCGGGGCGGGCGCGGCGGCTGCGCGGCCGGGGCCTCGGCGCTCTGCTGGCCGTCGCGGCGGCGGCGCTGGCCGGTGGGGCGCTGAGCGGGCACCCGGCGGGGTTCGTGCTGATCGCGGCGGCGTTCGGCCTGTTCCAGCTCGCGGAGGTGGTGGCCGGGGTCCGGCTGCAGGACAGCATCGGCGGCCCGAGCCGCGCCACCGTCACCTCGGTCGCCGGTCTGGGCACCAGCCTGGTCACGATGACGGTCTACGCCGCCTACGCGGCCGCGTCCGGTCTGGTCTCGCACGGGCTGACGTTCGCCCTGCTGAGCGTCCCGTACCTGGTCGTGGCCGCCGGGCTGGGCGTACGGCGGGGGGCTCGCCGGGTACGGGGGCGCGCATGAGGGATCACGACGACGCCCGACCACCTTGCTGCCGGGGTTAGAGTTCGCGAACCCCGGGCGTGGTGCGTCGTCTCGCGGGCAGCCGTCCTAGGTGCCGAGAGCTTGCGGATCGAGACGACCCGCCACCGCGGGTGCGTGGTCCTGCGGGCGCGCGGCGTGCTCGACCACGCGGGGCGGGCCGCCTTCAGCACGCACGTCCGCGCGGAGTGGGACCGGTCGCCCGGTACGGTGCTCGTGTTCGACCTCGGCGAGCTGCTGTTCTACGACTCCTCGGCGGTCGGCGTGCTGGCCGTGGCGCTGCAGCGGATGCGGGTCGCGGGCGGCGGGCGGCTGGTCCTGGTCCGGCCCACCGGTCACCTGCTGGACGTGCTGCGGCGCACCGGCCTGCTGGCGTACGTGGAGGTACGCGACAGCGTCGCGGAGATCCTGGCCGAGCTGAATTTACCGGAACCGCGCGAACCTCAAGATCGTTTCCGGTACGGTCGCCAGCCGTAAGGAAACGGAGAGTGAGCAATGGTATTCAAAAGGATGCTGGGCGCGTTCGGCGTCGGAGCCCCCTCGGTCGACACGGTCCTCAGCACAGCCCGGCTGCGGCCCGGCGACACGATGACCGGCGAGGTCCGGCTGAGAGGCGGCGAGTTCGACGCCGCCGTCGAGCATGTGACGCTCTCCCTGGTCGCCCGTGCCGAGGCGGAGGCCGGTGACGACGAGCGCACCGGGCTCGCCGAGCTCCTCCGGGTCCAGGTCTCCGGGCCGTTCACGCTCGCCGAGGGCGAGGACCGGACGATCCCGTTCGCGTTCGAGCTGCCGTGGGAGGCGCCGATCAGCGAGGTGCGGGGGCAGCCGCTCACCGGGATGGCGCTCGGCGTCCGCACCGAGCTGGCCATCGCCAAGGCCGTCGACAAGGGCGACCTCGACCCGATCTCGGTCGAGCCGCTGCCGTCGCAGGAACGGGTCATGGAGGCGTTCCTGCAGCTCGGCTTCGCGTTCAAGTCGGCCGACCTGGAGATGGGGCAGATCTACGGCACCCACCAGGAGCTGCCGTGCTACCAGGAGATCGAGTTCTACGGCCCGCCCGGGGCGATCGCCGAGGCGGAGCTGACGTTCGTCGCCGACCCCGACGGCATGGACATCGTCATCGAGGCCGACCGGCGCTCCGGTCACTACGGCTCAGACGCGGTCGGCCGCTTCCGGGTGGGCCACGACGAGGCGCTGCGCATGGACTGGGCGGCCGAGCTGGGCAACTGGCTGGCGGGCCTCGCCTCGTACGAGCAGCACACCGGCTACGGCGAGCCGGGCTACCACGACCACGACCACCACCATCACGGGGGCGGTGGCATGGGCGGCGCGCTCGCGGCCGGAGCCGTGGGGGTGGCCGCGGGCGTGGCCGGCGGCATGATCGCCGCCGAGCTGCTCGAAGAGGTCTTCGAGGATGACGACGACTGAGCTCAGGCCGGGCGCGCCCGCTCGGCCCGCAGCAGCTCGGTGAAGAGGTCCTCCCACATCGGCATCACCACGTCGGGGGCGTAGCCGCGCGCAGTCGCGGCCGCGGCGGCGCCCAGCTCCAGGCGGCGCCTGCGGTCACGGACGACCGACTTGAGCGCGGCGGCCAGCGCGTCGACGTCGCGGGGCGGCACCAGCACCCCGTCGACCCCGTCGGTGAGCACGTCGCGCGGGCCGGTCGGGCAGTCGAAGGCGACGATCGCCAGGGCGTGCGTCATCGCCTCGATCATGACCATCGGCAGGCCCTCGAAGCGCGAGCTGAGCGCGTACACCGAGGCGGCCGCGAGCTCGTCGTCGAGGCGGTCGGTGCGGCCCATGAGCGCGATGTTGCCGCCCATGCCCAGCTCGTCGATCTGCGCCTGGAGCCTGGCCTGGCGCGGGCCGTTGCCGAAGATGCGCAGCTTCCAGTCGGGGTACTCGGCCGCCACCTGGGCGAACGCCGGGATGAGCAGGTCGAACCCCTTCTGCGGCACCAGCCGGCCGGCGGCCACCACGACCGGGTTCTGCTGGGTGGAGCGCTCCTGGTCGACCTTGTGGACCGCGTTCGGGATCTGCACGATCCGGGTGTCGGGCAGGATCTGCTCGTACTCCCGCCGGTTCGTCTCCGTGAGCACCGCCACGGCGTCGAACCGGCCGTAGTAGCGGGCGATCTCCTCGCGGATGGTTTCGGGGTAGGCGGCCAGGTTCATGTGTTCCTGCGCCACCTTGATCACGTTTCTCGACGCCCGCCGGGCGGCGATCAGGTTGAGCGCCGGGCGGGTGGTGACCAGGATCCCGCCGTCGAGCCCGGCGACGTAGTCCATGACGGCCTTCTCCACCCGCTCGGTGAAGTATTCGGCCGCGAACTCGCCGCGGGGCACGATCTTGCCGCGGAGCCTGCGCCACGCCCTGCGCGCGAACGAGTCGGGCTGCCTGCCCTGACGCTGGTCCACCAGGGCGCTGACGCGGACGTCCCGGTGGATGGCGAACTGCGGCTTGTTACGGCGGCGCACCACGCTGACGATCTCCACGTCGTGACCGGCCCTGGCCATGGCGTTGGCCTGGCTGACCACGGTGCGGATGGTGCCGCCCATGCCGTAGGCGTGCAGCATCAGGTAGCGGATCTTCATTCCAGGTAGCCCCAGGTCCGGCACATCGGCTTCAGGGTTTCGGGGATCGAGTCGGGGTCCGGCAGCGCCCGGCCCGGCTGCACGGTGCCCGTGCGGATCTTGTCGCGCCAGTCGCCCAGGCCCTTCTGGATGACCGTCTGCTCGCCGTACGAGAGCATCCCCGGCTCCCAGGCCAGGCCGAGGAAGTCGCAGATCTCGCGGGTCACCCGCTCCGGCTCGGAGCTGAGGTCCTCGTAGCGGACGGTCAGGCCGGACAGCGCCGACCGCGCCTTCTCGGTGGCCTTCATGTAGCGCAGGGCGTCGGCCGCGGCCTCCTCCCGGTCGCGCTTGTCCGGGCTCGCCTCGTACCAGGAGGTGGCGATCGAGGCCGGGTGGCGCAGCAGGAAGATGTAGCGGGCGTCGGGCCAGCAGGTGGCGATCCGCTCGTAGGCGAACGTGTTGGCCGGCGTCTTGTCGACGATGAAACGCTTACCGCTCCGTACCAGCTCGCGGTGGAGCACCCGGTCCCAGAGCAGGTGTTCGAGGTCGGCCTGGTTGTGGCCGAGCGCCTCCATCGCCTTGACCGCGAGGGACGTGCCGAACTCCACTCTGAGCCGCCGCACGTGGAGCTCGTGCGGGGCGTGCAGGTCCGAGTGGGCGTTCAGGATCGAACGCAGCAGGGTCGAGCCGGACCGCACCGGGGACATGATGAAGATCGGCGCGGTCAGCAACCGGTCGGCCTTCGGATCGACCGGCGGCCTGATCTCGGCCTCGGTCTGCTTGGCCTTCGCCTTGGCGGACGCGGAAGCCGCCTTGGCCGGAGCCGACGACCTGGTCGGGGTTCCTTGGTTTCCTACTCGGTTGACCTGAAATCCGGTGAACCTGACCAGCGCTTTGTTGATTCTCCGCTGCCAGCTCATGTCGACGCAGACTACCCATTCTTTCTGGCGGTTCCCTGTCAAACGAGAACACCGCTGATGGGGGCCGAAGCCCGGGGATGGTCCAGTGTTCCAGACCGGATATTCTCGTGCGCTGTACGCTGACGCGGGATCCGCCGGAACCTCTTCGGGGAAGCCTGACATTCACATGAAACGTGTCCGGGCCGCCTCCGCCCTCTTCGGCGGCTACCAGCACCCCACCCAGATGATCGCGGTGGGGTTCGGCATCGCGATCCTGCTGGGTGCCCTCCTGCTGTCCCTGCCCGCCGCCACCGCCGCCGGTCAGACGACCGACTGGATGACGGCCGTGTGGACCGCCACCGCCGCCGTCTCCCTGACCGGGCTGACCATCGTCGACACCCCGGTCCACTGGTCGGCGTTCGGCGAGGTGATCATCATCGGGCTGGTGCAGATCGGCGGGCTCGGCATCATGACCCTGGCCACGGTCTTCACCGTGCTCGTCTCCGGCAGGCTGGGGCTGCGGGCCCGGCTGTTCGCGCAGGCCGAGACCAAGACCCCGACCATGGCGGGGATGCGGTCGGTCGTGCGCAAGGTCGTCGTCTACAGCCTGGTGTGCGAGGCGGTCGCCGCCGCCGTGTTCACCGTGCGGTTCATGACGGGATACGGCGAGGGGTTCGGGCGGGCGCTCTACCTCGGGGTCTTCCACGGCGTCTCGGCCTTCAACAACGCCGGGTTCACGCTCTGGTCCGACAGCCTCGTCCGCTTCGCGGGCGACCCGTGGATCTGCCTGACGGTCGCCGCCGCGGTCATCGTGGGCGGGCTGGGCTTCCCGGTGGTGTTCGAGCTGCTGCGCTCCTGGCGGCACCCGGGCAGGTGGAGCGTGCTCACCACGATCACCGTCTTCGCCACGCTGGTCCTGCTGGTCCTGGGCACGCTGGTCTACCTGGCCACCGAGTGGCACAACCCCGGCACGCTCGGCGGGCTGGACGACTCCGGCAAGCTGCTGGGCGCCTTCTTCCTGTCGGCGATGGCCCGCACGGCCGGGTTCAACAGCGTCGACATCGGCGATCTGTACCCGTCGAGCTGGCTGCTCAGCGACGTGCTCATGTTCATCGGCGGCGGCAGCGCCGGCACCGCGGGCGGCATCAAGGTGACCACGCTCGGCCTGCTGCTCTTCGTCATCTGGGCCGAGCTGCGCGGCGAGCCCAAGGTGAACGTCCGCCACCGCCAGGTGCCGGAGACCGCCCAGCGCCAGGCCGTGGTGGTGACGGCGATGAGCGGGGCCCTGGTGGTCTTCAGCACCTACGTGCTGCTCGTGCTCACCCCGCACAGCCTGGACCGGGTGCTGTTCGAGGTGACCGCCGCGTTCAGCACGGCGGGGCTGACGACCGGCATCACGAATGAGATCCCGCCCGCCGGGCACGTGCTGCTCATCGTGCTCATGTTCGTGGGCCGGATCGGCCCGCTCACGATCGGCTCCGCGCTGGCTCTCAAGGAGCGCGCCCGGCGGTACGAACTACCCGAGGAGCGGATGATCGTTGGCTGACCTACGCAATGACCCCGTGGTGGTGATCGGCCTCGGGCGGTTCGGCTCCGCGCTGGCGCTCGAGCTCACCAGGCGCGGGACCGAGGTGCTGGCCATCGACCAGCGACCGAAGATCGTGCAGGGGCTGTCCGGGCACATCACGCACCTGGCGACCGCCGACGCCACCGACCTGGAGACGCTCCGGCAGCTCGGGGTGGGCGACTTCTACCGCGCCGTGGTCGCGATCGGCGACCTGGAGGCCAGCATCCTGACCGCTTCCCTGCTGGTCGAGCTGGAGATCGACGACATCTGGGCCAAGGCCGTCAGCCAGCAGCACCGCCGCATCCTCAGCCGGGTCGGCGTCCACCACGTCGTGCTGCCCGAGCACGACATGGGCGAGCGGGTGGCCCATCTGGTCAGCGGGCGGATGCTCGACTACATGGAGGTGGACGAGAACTTCGCGCTGATCAAGACCCGGCCGCCGAAGGAGTACGTCGGCGTCCCCTTGGGCGAATCGAACCTTCGGCGCAAATACGGCGTCACAATCGTGGCGGTGAAGAAGGAGGGCGAGGAGTTCACCTACGCGACCGCGGAGACCGAGCTGTCGTACGGCGACATCATCCTCGTCTCCGGCAGGACGGACCAGATCGAGCGCTTCTCCGAGCTGACCTGACCACGCCGCCGACCTGCGTCTTGGTAAAAGAACGGATATTACGTCATTACCAAGGCTATAGGCTTTCGGCAAGGGCTTGATGATCGGGGAGGACTCGTACATATGGACCGGGGAGCGGGGATCCTGCGGCTCGCGGGCGCGGCGGCGGCGGCCGGTGTGCTGGTGGCCGCCATAGCCCTTCCGGCCGTCGGCGGCGCCGGGGCGGTGTTCGTCAACACCGCGGACGAGCTGAACCTCAAGGCGATGGCGCTCAAGGAGCCGCCGCTGGCCGAGAAGACCACCCTGCTCGACTCCAAGGGCAACGAGATCGGCCAGTTCTACGAGGAGTACCGCGAGGTCGTCAAGCTCGACGAGATCTCCGATGTGATGAAGACCGCGATCATCGCCATCGAGGACTACCGCTTCTACGAGCACGGCGCCATCGACATCGAGGGCACGCTCCGCGCCCTGGCCAAGAACCTGACCTCCGGCGGCATCTCCCAGGGCGGCTCCAGCATCACCCAGCAGTACGTCAAGCAGGTGCTGCTCAACTCGGCCGTCACCGAGGAGGAGAAGGCCAAGGCGCTGGAGGCCAGTTACGCCCGCAAGCTCAACGAGCTGCGCTACGCGATGGGCGTCGAGGAGAAGTACACCAAGGACGAGATCCTGGAGAAGTACCTCAACATCGCCTACTTCGGCGCGAGCGCGAACGGCGTGGAGGCCGCCGCCAAGCGGTTCTTCGGCGTCTCGGCCAAGGACCTCGACCTGGCCCAGGCCGCCACCCTCGCCGGAGCCGTGCAGGACCCGAACCGCACCGACCCGAACCTCGGCAGGAAGCACCGCCAGCGCCTGCTGGAGCGGCGCAACGTCGTGCTCAACCGGATGCACGAGCTCGGCAAGATCACCGACGCCGAGCTGAAGGAGGCCAAGGCCAAGAAGCTCGGCTACAAGGGCACCCCGCTGCCCGGCGGCTGCGGCGCCAGCCCCTACCCGTACTACTGCATGTACGTACGAGCCGAGATCCTCAACAACCCGATCTTCGGCAAGACCAAGAAGCAGCGCACCCAGCTCCTCAACCGGGGCGGCCTGACGATCAAGACCACGCTCGACCCCAAGATGCAGCGGGCCGCCGAGCGGGCGATCAAGAAGTGGGTGCACGCCTCCGACAACCCGGTCGCCTCCGAGGCCCTGATCGAGCCCGGCACCGGCGCGATCAAGGCGATGGCCGCGAGCCGCACCTACGGCCGCTCCAAGAAGCGCAACGAGATGTCGTACAACGTCGTGGCTGACGCGGCGCACGGCGGCGGCGTGGGCTTCCAGGCCGGATCGACGTTCAAGGTCTACACCCTCCTGACCGGCCTCAAGCAGGGCATGAAGGTCAACGACGGCTTCTCGGTGGGCGCGGGTTACCGCGCTCCCGGCTACTCGACGTTCAAGAACTGCAAGGGCGAGAACATCGGCGACCCGACCCACACCGTCACCAACGACGAGGGGTCCGGCGGCTTCAAGACCCTGTCGACCGGGACCTGGGGCTCGGTCAACACCTTCTTCATGAAACTGGAGGAGAAGGTCGGGCTCTGCGAGACGATCAAGACGGCCAAGTCGCTGGGCGTCAAGCGCTCCGACGGCCTGCCGCTGCAGGAGTACTCCACGTTCACGCTCGGCATCAACGAGATGGACCCGGTGACGGTCGCCAACTCCTACGCGGCGATCGGGGCGCGCGGCAAGTACTGCGCGCCGATGGTCGTCACCGAGATCACCGACCGCGACGGCAAGGTCACGAAGTACGAGCCGAAGTGCAAGCAGGCGCTGGACCCCGAGGTCGCGGACGCCGCGGCGCACATCCTGGAAGGGGTGTTCACCAAGGGCACGATGCGCGGCGTGGGCGGCATCGGCCGCCCGGCGGCGGGCAAGACGGGCACCACGGACCAGCAGGCGACGGCCTGGTTCGCCGGCTTCACGCCCGACCTGGCGGGCGCGGTCAGCATCGGCGACCCGCGCGGCTCGCAGCGCTACAAGCTGAACAACGTGACGATCGGCGGCCGTTACTACCCCAACGTCTTCGGCGCCAGCATTCCGGGGCCCATCTGGCGCGACACCATGATCGCGGCGCTGAAGGGCACCGAGCCTACGGACTTCCACCCGCTGAACACCTCGAGGTTCGGCGGCTGCGGGTCGAGCTGCGCGCCGGTCAAGCGGGAGCGCGAGCCGACCGCGCTGCACGACATCGACTCCGGCACCGACACCAGCGTCGGGACCGGTCAGGACTGACACCCGTATCGGGACCGGTCAGCACCGGGACCGGTCAGGGCTGAGACCCGCGGAGGGGGCCGGTCCCCCTCCGCGGCCAACTCGTTGAAACTTCTTCGAGTCCTCGCGCCGCCGCTACCTGCGGTTTCCTTACTCACGTCTAACTGTGCAGTACAGGGGCCCTGTTAACGGAGGCGAAACATTGGTAACGTGGGAGCGCTCCCAGGGATCTTCGGCGCGAGGTGTCGAGCATGTCCGAGCAGCCCACACTGGCCCAGGTCGCGGCGGCCGCCGGGGTCTCCCCGGCCACCGCCTCCCGCGTGCTCACCGGCTCGGTCCGGGTCAGCACGTCGACCCGTCGACAGGTCTACGAGGCAGTCTCCCGGATGGGTTATGTGCGGCAGCGCGCACCCAGGGGGTCGGTCTCCAGGAACGCGGCGACCGGAGTCACCGCAGTCGTGTGTGACCATCTGCCGCGATTATTCTCAGAACCGTACTATGCCCGGCTGCTCTCCGCCAGCGGCGCCGTCGTCGCCGAGAACGGCACCACCCTGACCATCACCACGGTCAACCCGACCTCGTCCGTCCTGCCCACCCTGTCCGGCGCCGTGCTCCTCATCGGCGCCCGGGAACGGCACCCCCTCGCCATCAAGCTCTGCACCTCCGGCATCGCCGTGCGCAACATCGGCCGGCCGCCGCACGACCTGAAACTCCCGTACGCCGACGTCGACAACTACGACGGCGGACGCCAGGCCGCCGAGCACTTCCTGCTCACCGGCCGCAAATCCGTCGCCGCCATCGGCGGTCCGCCCTCGCTGCCCGCCGCCAAGGACCGGCTCGACGGCCTGGTCAAGACGTTGCGGGAGGCGGGCGTGGCCGAGGTCCCGGTCGCGTACGGGGACTTCACCGCCGCCTCGGGCACCCACGCCATGCAGTGGCTGCTGCGCCACGCCCCCGGCCTGGACGCGGTCTTCGCCGCCTCCGACCTGATGGCCGCCGGGGCGATCCAGGCGCTGCGCCGAGCCGGCCGCAGGGTGCCCGCCGACGTCGCGGTGATCGGGTTCGACGACGCGCCGGTCGCCCGGCACACCAACCCGGCACTCACCACCGTCCGCCAGCCTGTCGAGGAGGTGGCCACCATCGCGACCAGGTTGCTACTGTCCGGCACGACCGGAGTCGATCCGATCCTCCCGACAGAACTGGTCATCCGTGACTCGGCATGAACCCGGCGACATCCTGGCCCGCAGGTACCTCCTCCTGGACCCGCTGGCCCGGGGCGGCATGTCCGTCATCTGGCGCGCCTTCGACCAGTCGCTGCATCGCATGGTGGCGGTCAAGGTGCAGTGCTCGTCCCTCCAGACGGGCCTCGGCGACCGGGTAAGAGCGCGAAGCGAGGCACGGGCCGCCGCCCGGTTCATCCATCCGGACGCCATCGAGATCTACGACTACGGGGAGGCCGTGACCACCAGCGGGGAGGTCGCGGCCTTCGTCGTCATGCCGCTGCTCGACGGGGTCCCGCTGGCCGAACGGCTCGAACAGGGGCCGCTGCCCTGGCCGCAGGCCGCCGCCGTCGCCCTGCGGACCGCCCGCGTGCTCGCCGCCGGGCACGAGCGCGGGCTCGTGCACCGGGACGTCACCGCCGAGAACGTGCTGCTCACCCCCGACGGGATGAAGCTGCTCGACTTCGGCATCGCCGCCTGGGCCGGCGACCCGGACGACGAGGCGGGCACGCCGCCCTACGTGGCGCCCGAACGGCTCGACGGGAAGCCGACCCATCCGGCCGTGGACGTGTACGCGCTCGGCGTGCTGCTGTTCACCATGATCGCCGGGCATACCCCGTACCCGGAGACCACCTGGGAACAGCTGGAGACCGCGCGCCGCCCGTACCCGCCGCCCCGCCCGCCCGGCGCGCCGCACGCCGTCGCGACGCTCTGCCAGCGCTGCCTCGACCCCGACCCCCGCCGCCGGCCCACGGCGGCGGAGGCCGCGACCGCGCTGTCCGCCGCACTCAGCCTGCCCAAGCGGGTGCGGCGCGGGCTGGCCGTGGCCGGGGCGGGGGCGCTCGCCCTGTCGCTCGTCGCGCTGCTGGAGGTGCCGCGGTGGGCGATGCCGGTCCCGGTGGAGACGCCGCCGACAGCCGTGGCCTCCATCCCCGAGGTGCCGACGCCTACGCCGGAGGACTCGCTGCCCATGATGGAGCGGACCCCGGCCGAGGGGCAGACGGTCCGGCAGGCCATCGACGGCTTCCACGCCACCCTCGAAGCCTCCGACGCGTGCGGCGCGCTCGACGGCGACGTGGCCCTCGACCTCAAACAGGTCCTCCGCGGGGCGATGGTGGCGCAGGGCGAGGAGGACTCCCGCCTCGCCGGTCTCCGCCGGAAGCTGGCGGAACGCGAGCGGGAGGGCAGGCTCGACCCGGCCTGCCGTTCCCAGTTGGAAATTCGCCTGAACGAGATCAGCGCCGCCCGCCGCTCCCCCTGACCCCCGCCACCCGAGGAGGTGACGGCGAAGGAGTTGACGGCCTGCCTTGTGCCGCCCGCCTAGGGCCCGACCCCAGGGCCGACGCCCCCCACACACGTTGTTCTGGACGATTTGACGCGCTCTCCGGTATGAATGCCGGAGATTCAGTCCGTGCCCCACGGTCATGCGGCACCTCTGTGGCTTCCTGCTTCGTCGGCCTGCGCCATCGGTGAGAATGGTCTTACCGGGCCTCCACCAGAACGAATACGAGGATCGTCTCGTCCGCTGGCGCGGAAGGCGTTTTTCGTCTCCGCCCGTCCGGCGGCGACAGTCACGCTGTGTCGGCCGTGACGATTCGAAGCTTCCGGAGTGACCCTTCGCCCCGCACATCGAACACACTACCGAGCTCCAGCCGACCGAGCAGCTGAATACCGATATTCGGGCTGGCGCACTCGCGCCCCGGAGAAAACTCGTGCATGTCGGCTTTCAACTCCAGAGCACTGACCAAATTCTCGGTAGCGGTCGTTCGGGATGCGCTCCGAATCGTACTTCTCGGAGATGACACGCGCGGCGTGCGTCGTCAGGAGGAGCGCGAGGACCAGGGGGATGTGCACGCGTCTCATGGCCGTCAGGATCACGAGCCGCGGCCGGTCCCGGCAACCTCGGTCACGTGCGGAGGTGTGGCGGCAGGGCAGGCCACCAGCGGAAACCGTCGCCGGGATGAACTGAAAGTTTCACCCGGTGTTGTCGGATTAATACGGACATGTTGTAATGCGATCACGCGAAAGCTGCCGGGCGGGCGGTTCGTGGTGGGTTCCTCTGTCATGCGAGCAAAGGAATCTTGTTCATGAAAGTCATGCGTTCGGTGGCCCTTGGGGTCGCCGCGGCGTTCGCACTGATCATTACGTCCTTCGTCGTCCCCCACGCGGCCTCGGCCCACGGCGTCACCATGTTCCCCGGCAGCCGCACCTTCCTGTGCTGGCAGGACGGCCTCCGGGAGAACGGCGCCATCCAGCCGTACAACCCCGCCTGTGCGGCGGCGGTCGCGCAGAGCGGCACCACGCCGCTCTACAACTGGTTCGCCGTGCTGCGGTCCGACGCGGCAGGCAGGACCGTCGGGTACATCCCCGACGGCCAGCTCTGCAGCGGCGGCACCGGCGGCCCGTACGACTTCAGCGCCTACAACGCGGTCCGGAACGACTGGCCGAAGACGCACCTGACGTCGGGCGCCAACATCCAGATCCGGCACAGCAACTGGGCGCACCACCCGGGCACGTTCGACCTGTACATCACCAAGAACGGGTGGAACCCCAACGGCCCGCTGGGCTGGGGCGACCTGGAGAAGTTCGCCGAGGTGACCGACCCTCCGCAGTCGGGCGCCCCGGGCGGGCTCGGCTACTACTACTGGAACACCACTCTTCCGGCCGGCAAGAGCGGTGACCACATCCTGTACATCCACTGGAAGCGCTCCGACAGCAACGAGAACTTCTTCAGCTGCTCGGACGTCGTCTTCGACGGCGGCAACGGCGAGGTCACGGGTGTCGGCCCGGGCGGCAGCTCCCCCGGCCCGACCCCCACCCCCACGGACGAGGAGACCCCGCCGCCGGCCGACGGTGACTGCACGGCCACCTTCCGGGCCACCGACAACGGCTGGGCCGGGCACTTCCAGGGCGAGGTGACCGTCACCAACACCGGCGACGCCACGATCAACGGCTGGACGGTCTCCTGGACCTACTCCGGCGGCCAGGGCTTCGACGGAGCTCCGTGGAACGCGACGCTGACCGGGCAGCCACCGAACGTGGTGGCCAAGAACGCGTCGTACAACGGGCAGCTGGCCCCGAACGCCTCGACCACGTTCGGGTTCAACGCCACGGGCAGCGTGCCCAGCCCGGTTCCGACACTGACCTGCACAAGCTCGTAAAGGCAGGCTGATGCTGGAGGACGTGCGTAAGCCACCGGCCCGGCGGCGCGGTTTCATGGCCGTCGCCGCCGTGGTCGTGGCCGGCATCGCCGGTACGTCGCTCCTGGCGGTCCTGCGGCAGGCCGACCTGCCGCAGGACCTGCACCAGGAGCTCGCCGCCCGGGTGACGGTGCTGCTGGAGCAGGCTTCGCCGGAGGAGCACCACGATCACGGGCATCACTTCGAAGAGGACGCCGGGCAGGTCATCTGCGCTGTGGAGCCGTTCGGCGTGGCCCCCGAGGGCGCGCAGGACGTGACTCAGGTGGAGTGGGTGTACGCCCGGCACATGTGCGCGATCACCGGCCCCGGCACGGACTGGAAGACGTCCGTACGGGTCGCCGGGCCTCTCGCCGTACGGTTCGGCCACCACGCGGAGGTACGGGTCCCGCCCCCTGGGCCCGGTTACCCGGAGCGCGTGAAGGAGCTGTTCCCGGAGCGCCTGCACGATGAGGCGTTCGCCGAGCTGGACGACGGTCCGGCGCTGGACACGGCGCGCGAGAGATTCGAGCAGGCCAAGCAGGCCAAGTAGAAGAGCGGGCCTCCGTAAGGCCCAGAAGAACGGCCTCGTAAGGCCCACGAAACCGGGCCCCGTGAGGCCCAGGAAACCGGGCCTCGTAAAGCCCAAGAGAGGAAGCGGGCGGGCACCGCGGGAGCGGTGGCCCGCACGCGAACGCGGCCGGTGAGGGGGAGGTCTCGTCGGGCCAGCCGCGTTCGCGCCATCCGGGCGGGGATGATTCGCAGGGGCGGTTGACTTCAGTCGGGGTGGGGCCTCACCTCCTTCAGGTAGGGGACGGGTCGGTCAGGTGGCGCAGGAGTAGCCGGACGGCACGCTGGTCTGGCCGTCGGGGCGGCCGGCCTGGAAGCCGAAGCCGGTGCTCGCGTCCGGGCCGAGGTTGCCGTTGTAGCCGACGTTCCTGGCGGTCACGGTCTGGCCGCTGACGGTGATGTCGGCGTTCCAGTAGCCGGTGATCTCGTGGCCGGCGGGCAGCGTGAACGTCACCGTCCAGCCGTCGACGGCCGCGGAGCCGGTGTTGGTGACGGTGGCCTGGGCCACGTACCCGCTGCCCCACTGGCTCTGCACGGAGGCGGTCACCGAGCAGCCGCCGCCGGGGCTGCCCGGCTCGGTGGTGAACGAGGCGTCCGGCGACGGTGCGGACTGGTTGCCCGCCGCGTCCCTGGCTCGCACGTACACCTGGTAGGCGGTGTCCGGGGTGAGGCCGGAGAGCGTGATGGAGGTGGTCGCCGTCCGGCCGAGGAGCGTGCCGCCGGAGCGGTAGACGTCGTAGCCGGTGACGCCCACGTCGTCGGTGGAGGCGGCCCAGGTGAGGCGGGCGCCGGTGGCGGTCACGTCCGACGCCGACGGGGTGCCGGGGGCGGTCGGCGGGGTGGTGTCCGCCGGGCCGCCGCCGCCGTAGATCGCGGCCTCGCGGGCGGTGGCCCGGATGCCGTCGGTCCCGTTGAACAGCCGCTCGCCCCAGGAGGTGAGCTGGTTCACGTCGAAGTTGACGACCTGGTCGAGGTATTCGACGCCGCCGCCGTTGCCGCTCCACGACCAGCCGAAGTAGCCGAGGCCGCGGCTCACGGCCTGGGCCATGATCGTGTCCTCGTCGGGGTCGCCGTCGGAGTGGTCGTGCCCGAACTCGCCCACGACCAGCGGCAGCCCGGCGGTCTTGAACGCGTCCATGTAGGCGGTGATCTCCGCGGCCGTGTCGAAGACCCCGTACATGTGAATCGAGAAGATCACGTTGCGGTCTGGGTCGCTGTCGAAGACGGCCTGGGCGTTGTCGCGCATGGTGAACTGCCAGTCCTGGCCCCAGTTGGGGGCGTCCACCATGAGCGCGTGGTCGAAGCCGTTGGACCGCAGCTTCTGGATCGCGGCCGAGGTGGCGGCGGCCCAGCCGGGCGTGACGGCGTTGTTGCCGATCGGCTCGTTGCCGATGTTGACGATGACGTAGTCCTCCTGGCCCACCAGGGCGGACTTGACGCTGATCCAGTAGTCGGCGGCCTGGTCCAGGGTGTAGGCGCCGCTCTGCTCGCCGTAGCCGGTGGTGTCGTGGTTCTCCAGGACGCAGATCAGCTTGTTCTGCTTGCACAGGGAGACGACGCCGGCCACGTCGGCGGTGTTGTTGGGGGTCCACCGGCCGCCGCTCAGCACCACGCGCACCGCGTTGGCGCCGAGCGACTTGATGTCGCGGAACGACTGGGTCTGGCCGGTGTACCAGGCGTGCGGGTGGCTGGTGCCGCGGAGGATCAGGTTCTGTCCGCCGCTCTCGACGATGTTCGCGCCGCTGACGTGGATGCCGGTGGCGGCGTGCGCCGGTTGGCTGATCAGGGCGACCGGGAGGAGGATGAGCGCCGCCAGGGCGGCGAGGCGTGATCTCATGAGCTGCCCTCAGGGGTGCAGGTGACGGGGTCGGGCACGGTGCCGGTGCCGTTGGCCAGGAAGCCGAACGTGGTGGTGCCCGCGGGGGCGAGGGCGCCGTTCCAGCTCTCGTTCCGTACGGTCACGGACGAGCCGGACGCGGTGTGCTTGCCACCCCAGATCTGGTTGATCGTGCCGGAGCCGGTCCAGGAGACGGCCCAGCCGGTGATGGGCTCGGTGCCGGCGTTCGCCACGGTGACCTCGGCCTGGTAGCCGCCGCTCCAGGAGTTGACGACCTTGAACTCGGCGGTGCAGCCGCCGGTCGGGGCCGGTTGGTCGGTCGTGGTGAACGTGACACTGCCGGACGGCGGCGAGGTGTTGCCCGCCGCGTCCCTGGCGACCACGTACGCGGTGTACTCGGTGCCGGGGGTGAGCCCGGTCAGGTCGAAGGTCGTGCCCGTGGCGGTGCCCGCCTTCTCCCCGTCCAGATAGACGTCATAGCCGCTGACGCCCACGTCGTCGGTGGCCGCCGTCCACGTCAGCCGGGCCGTGGAGCCGGTGATCGCGGAGGCCGCCGGGGTGCCCGGGGTGCCGGGCGGGGTGTCGTCCTCCTCCTCGGGTCCGGGCGGCTGACCCCAGATCTTGGTGGCGCCGCTGTAGAGCGTGATGTTGTCCACCCGTACCGGCGTCGCGCCCGGCGTGGTGGCCACGCCCTGGTAGGACCAGTCGTTGGCCGGGTCCCACGTGCCGGAGCTGGCGATCCGGAACTGGATCTCTCGGCGGTGCTGCGACTGTCCCGCCGGGGCGATGTCCTCGCCGGAGCAGTCGACGGCCGCGTAGTACGTCCTGCCGCCCGCCGCGTGCAGGGTCGGCTGGGCGCACTGGGTGTACGCGGACGACACGGTGATCTGCGAGGCCGTGGTGTCGCCGTCGAGGGTGAAGTAGTAGCGGAACGAGCCGTCGTCCAGGACCCGGGCGGGCCAGGCCGACCGGTTGCGGATGATGGCCTTGATCTCGGTGAAGTTCTGGCCGGTGGCGTTGACCGCGGCCTCCACGAAGATCTCCGGCCCGTCGGGCTCCTCCTCGGTGGGGAAGCCGGCCGCGGGCGCCCCGCCGTACTCCTGGTAGAGCCGGGCGAGCGCGCTGGTGAAGCCCGCGTTGTAGTCGGTGGCGACCTCGTTCATCACGTAGTCGTCCCGCTCGTCGGTGTAGGCGTCGTTCGGGTCGGGCGGTCCGCCGACGAGCGCGCCGTACAGGGTGTGACGGGTCTCCTCCGGCGAGGAGAGCTGGTCCGTCCACGAGCCGTGCGCGGTGCGGTGGTGCGGGTTCTTCGGCGGGTTGTTGCCGAATCCGACGACGTAGGACGAGTTGCGCGGGTTGTCGCCGAGCGCGTAGTCGATCTGCCGCACCGCGAAGTCGTGGTAGCGGGCCTTACGCGTGGCGTCGCTGATGGAGTCGCTGTGCACGAGCGCCGCGAAGGCGGTGTTGGACGCGTACCGCAGCGACCCCCACCGGTCCAGCACGGCCTGGCCGCCGGGCGAGTACGCCACCCGGGAGCCGTTCACCCCGACCGTCCACCAGTCGAGCCAGCGGTTGGCGTCGTCGAGGTACTTCTGCTTGCCGGTCAGCTTGTGCAGCAGCACGTAGGTGCCGTAGGACTTGTCGTCCCAGGCGATGGTCCACTTGTACGACTTGATGGAGGTCTGGGGCTCGGTGCCGAGGCTGTCGTAGAGCGACTCGGCCTTGGTCAGGAAAGCCGGGTCCTGTGTTGCCCTGTACAGCCAGATCGCGCCCCAGACCAGCTCATCGGTGTATCCGCTCCAGGACTTGTAGTAGCTCTGGGCGTCGGTGATGCAGTCGCTGTACTCCTCTCTCACGGTGTCGGCGAAGGTGTAGAGCTGCCTGGCGTGCGTGACCAGCGTGTCGGCGTAGTCCGGGTCGGTCGGCCGGAAGACGATCGACGCGGCGGCCATCGCCGCCGCCGTCTCCCCCGCCAGGTCCGACCCGCCGCACGACGCGTCGATCTTGTACGCGGGACGGGCCATGGACATCGCCTCGGCCGGGCCCCACCAGGCATGGTCGGTGCCGCCGTTGCCGACCTGCCCGTACAGGACGTTCGGCGACGGGTGGGCCTTGATGAAGTAGTCGTTGACCCACCTGAGGTTGTTCAGCAGGTGGGTGAGCTGGCCCGAGTCCTCGTAGGCGTCGCGGTACTCGACCGCGCCCCAGGCCAGCATCGTGGCGGAGAACGCCATCGGGAAGCCGAACTTGACGTGGTCGCCGGCGTCGTACCAGCCGCCGGTCAGGTCGAGCCCGACGTCCGACCCGTCGTCCAGCGCGGAGTCGCCCCGCCAGCTCACACGGTTCCAGTCGGGCAGCTCGCCCGACTGCTGAGCCTCGTAGAACCAGAGCGACTTCTGAAGGGCCTCGCCGTACGCGAACGCCGGGGCCGCCGCTTGGGCGCCCGGTACGGCGAGGAGCGGAAGGGCGAGGGCCGCCGCCGCGACGGCGGCGGCCCTCCTGGTGAAGCGGCTGATCACGGGAAGAGCCGCCCGTACTCGGCCAGGGCCACGGCCACGTCGACCTGAGCCCAGAACCGGTGGTAGTTGAACGTCGGGGCCGGCCCGGTGCCGTTCAGGAAGGCCTGCACCCGCGGCCAGTCCGGGTCGTCCTCGTAGAAGGACCTGATCGACATGAACGTGGAGTTCGAGTTGATCGGGTCGCCGTTCGGCATGGTGCCGGTCCAGCCCGGCGGCACGTAGACCGGGTCGGCCACGCGCTCGTAGTCGGCCCTGGTCTCCTCGACCGAGACGCCCTTGTCGTCGCGGTTCTCCCACACGGCGTCGAGCAGCGCCTTGGCCGTGTCACGGGCCTCGGCGTGGTTCGCCCTGGCCGCGTAGTACATCAGGACCTTGGCGTAGGAGCCGGCCACGCCCACGTCCTGGGTGTGGTTCACGACCTCGACGTGCAGGTCCGGGTTGGCCGGCGGCATGCCGCTGGTGGCGTTGAAGTCACCGGCGGGCGCGCCGGTCCAGCTCAGCGTGGACGGGATCTGGTAGTCGCCGTCGGGCCCGACCGTGGTGTGGTCGAGCGCCCACTCCACCCACTTGTCCAGCAGCCGCTTGGCGTCGGCGTTGCCGGTGACGTTGTACAGCTCGGCCACCCGCTCCATCGTCCAGGCCTGGAAGCCGAACCACTGGTTGGACGGCGGGTCGTGGTAGACGGGCTGCCAGTCGTAGGTCATGCCGTGGAACTTGGGCAGGTTGCTCGGCGGGGTGGCGTAGTGGCCCTCCCAGCTGTTGGTCGCGCCGCCCGCGATCGCGCCCTCGGCCGACTGCAGCCAGGTGTAGAACTGCAGCTGCCGGGTGAGGCTGGTGCTCCAGTCGTCCGCGGCGGTGGAGCCGCGCGGCCGCAGCTCGGCCACGTTCGACAGCGCCCAGGCCGCGAACGGGTTCTGGTAGCCGGCGTGGTTGTGGCTGGAGCCGATCCGCCAGGCCCATCCGGCGTTGGCGTCGGTCGCGCCGCCCCAGGCGTAGTACCAGGACAGCAGGTAGGAGGCGGAGTTCTTGCCGGTGCCCGCCGGGCAGGACGGGCTGGTGCACCCGGGCTGCTTGAAGTACTTGTCGTACATCGCGTAGCGCAGGTAGTCGCCCATCTTCGCGGCCTTGGCCACGGTGGCGGAGATCTCCGACTCCTTGCCCTGCGCCTTGGCCCAGGTCAGCGCCCAGTACGCCACCTGCACCGCACGGGCGTCGGCGTCGGGGGCGTTGGTGTACTTCCACTGCTTGGCGTAGGCGGAGTCGTCGATGAACAGGTCGAGGAAGCCGTTCGGCCCGCCGTGCTCGAACGTGTCGCACGAGGGCTGCGGGATGGTCTCGAACACGGACTCCTCGGCCCCGCGCTGGTAGGTGTTGATGTAGGCGGGCCTGGTGGTGCCGTCGCCGCACCGGCCGAAGCCGTAGGTGTTGTCGACGTCGAGCAGCCAGTGCATGCCGTAGATGTCACGGGTGCCGTACGCGCTCTGCAGCTCGTTCGCGATGGGGTCGCTGCCCACGCTCACGCTCGGGTCGATCGGCGACGGGTAGTTGCTGATGCTGTTGTGCTCGGCCGCGTACGTGGCCGGGCTGGACGGGTCGTAGAACGAGTTGGTCGGCTGGTCGGCCGTGGCCGGGATGATGTACGTCTCCATGGAGGCCCAGGCGTCGTTGAACTTCGACCAGTCGCCGGTGACCTGCCCGTAGACCGCCTCCAGCCACAGGTAGTAGCTGTAGGCCTCGGACGTGGTCTCGTGCCCGTGGTCGGGCGCCTCGACCAGGAACGTCTCCACCGAGTGGTACGGCACGCCCTCGGGCGAGAAGTAGCCGTTGGCGGGGTCGTGCAGGTCGTTGTAGAGCTCGGTGAAGCGCTGGATGTACTCGTTGTCGCCGCCGGTCCCGTCGTCGTCCACCTCGGTGGCGGTCACCTCGACCGGGCTGTAGCCGGTCGCGCTGACCCGGAACACGGCCGAGCCGCTGACGTCGTCCGCGTCGTTGGCGGCGTGCAGCGTCACGGTCTGCGGGGTGTTCCAGTTCGACGGGGTGAAGGTCCGGGTGGCCCCGGAGCCGACGGTGAGGTCGGTGTCGCCGCTCACCCGCTCGGTGGTCACGGTCACGTTGCCGGTGGGCTCTGCCGAGAGCTGGACGGTGAAGGAGGCGTCACCGTCCTCGGGCACGGCCAGGCTGAGCGGGCTGACGAGCAGCGCCGGGCTGCTGTCCGAGGTGACGGTGATGCCGACCGGGGACGAGACGGTGGTCTCGCCGCCGTCGTCGGTCGCCCGGGCGGTGATCGAGTAGTTGCCCGCCGGCACGTTCTGCCAGTTGTACGTGTAGGGGGCGCTCGTGTCGGTGCCCAGGAGCGTGTCGCCCTGGTAGAAGTCGACCTTGGCGATGGTGCCGTCGGAGTCCGCGGCGGTCGCGGCGATCGGCACGGTGGCCGGGGCGGTGAAGTTCTGCCCGGCGTTCGGCGAGGTCAGCGAGACCGTGGGCGGGTTGTTGGTCTGCTCGTCACCACAGGTGGTGCCGTTGATGGCGAACGAGGTGGGCGCCGGGTTGCTGCCGGTCCAGGTGCCGTTGAAGCCGATGCTGGTGCTGGCTCCGGTGGCGAGGCTGCCGTTCCACGGCATGTTCTGGGCCGTGACCCGGGTGCCGGACTGGCTCCAGGTCGCGCTCCAGCCCTGCTCGTAGCGCTGGCCGGTGGTGGGGAAGTCGAAGGTCAGGGTCCAGTTGCTGAGCGCGTCACCGCGGTTCTCGATGGTGATGGAGGCGGTGAAGCCACCGCTGGAGCCGTTGCTCCAGTCGTTGGAGGTGTAGGACACCTGGCAGGCGACGGCCGCGCTGGCCGGTGCCTGCGCGAGTACGGTGGTGGTGCCCGCCACGAGGACCAGGACCGCGGGTGCGGCGAGTCTCCTGGCCCATCGCGCGAGCATCGATCTGGGTCTACGGATCACGGCTGCTCCATGGGAGTAGGGGGTGGGAGCGCTCCCAATGGGGATTGTGCGATGCGCTGTAGAGCCGCTGTCAACGAAACGCCCTCCGCGTGACGCCCGTATTTCCTCTCACCTGGTGGCGTGGCATGAAAGTTTCACACCCCTTCAGGGGCGTTCAGCGAGCGTGCGACCGCGTGACGGCCATCGCGGAGCGTCGCGTGCTGTACACCCCGGCGGACCGCCTGCACCATTGGGAGCGCTCCCAAGTCAGCCTCTGTCCCCCAGGAGATGATGACTCGTGAAGATCCCACGCGGCCTGCGCAAATGGGCCGTGACCGCGACCGCGACCTTCGTCGCGGCCTTCGGACTGGTCGCCGTGCAGACCACGGCGGCGCAAGCCGCGGTCTCCTGTGACGTCTCGTACACCTCCAACGACTGGAGCAACGGCTCCAGCGGTGGCTTCACCGCCTCCATCACCATCGAGAACCGCGGTGACGCGCTCAGCAACTGGACGCTGACCTTCGACTTCCCCACCACCGGCCAGCGCTACGAGCAGGGCTGGAGCGCGACCTGGAGCCAGTCCGGCACCCGGGTCACGGCCCAGAACATGGAGTGGAACGGCAGCCTCGCCACCGGAGCCAGCACCAGCATCGGCTTCAACGGCTCCTGGACCGGCAGCAACCCGGCGCCCACCTCGTTCGCCATCAACGGCACCACCTGCGGCGAGCCCAGCACTGAGACCCCCGCGGTCATCACCTCCGCCAGCTCGGTCGCGGTCCCCGAGGGCGGCACCGCCACCTTCACCACCCGCCTGTCGTCCGCCCCCTCCTCGAACGTGACCGTGAACACCACCAGGACCAGCGGCGACTCCGACCTGAGCGTCGCCTCCGGCGCCTCGCTCACGTTCACGCCGAGCAACTGGGACACCCCGCAGACCGTGACCCTGGCCGCCGCGCAGGACGCCGACGCCGTCTCCGGCACCGCCGTCTTCACCGTGGGCGGGCCCGGCGTCACCCCGGCGACCGTCGAGGCCAGCGAGATCGACGACGACGCCACCCAGGAGCAGTCGCTGATCGTCACGCCGACGTCGGTGACCGTGCCCGAGGGCAGCACCGCCACGTACACCGTCCGCCTGGCGGCCCAGCCGGACGAGAACGTGACCGTCACCTCGGCCGCCGGCAGCGGCGACACGGACATCACGATCTCCTCCGGGGCCACGCTCACCTTCACCCCGAGCAACTGGAACACCCCGCAGACCGTGACGCTCGCCGCCGCGCAGGACGCCGACACCACCAACGGCACCCGCACCATCACCGTCTCCTCGACCGGCCTGACCTCCCGCACCGTCACGGCCACCGAGGCCGACGACGACGGCGGCACCGAGCCGGAGCACGTCGAGAACCCGTACGCCGGAGCGACCGGCTACGTGAACCCCGACTGGTCGGCCAAGGCCGCGGCCGAGCCCGGCGGCGACGCGGTGGCCAACATCTCCACCGCCGTGTGGATGGACCGGACCGCCGCCATCGGCGGCTCCGCCGACGCCATGAGCCTGCGTGAGCACATGGACGAGGCGGTCAGGCAGGACGCCGCCAACGGCGCCGCGCCGCTCACCATCCAGGTCGTCATCTACAACCTGCCGAACCGGGACTGCTCGGCGCTGGCCTCCAACGGCGAGCTGCGCATCTCCGAGAACGGCTTCAACCGCTACAAGACCGAGTACATCGACCCGATCGCCGACATCCTCGACGACCCGCAGTACGCCAACCTGCGCATCGTCACCATCATCGAGCCCGACTCGCTGCCGAACCTGATCACCAACATCGACCAGTTCCCGGACTGCCAGGAGGCCGACGGCCCCGGCGGCTACCGTGACGGCGTCCGGTACGCGCTCGACAAGCTGCACGCGATCACCAACGTCTACACCTACGTCGACGCCGCCCACCACGCCTGGCTCGGCTGGGACTCGAACTTCCAGCCCGCGGTCGACCTGTTCTACGAGACCGTGCGGGGCACCGCCGCGGACGTGGACAGCGTGGACGGCTTCATCGTCAACACCGCCAACTACTCCGCGCTCAGCGAGCCGCACTTCAACATCAACACCACGGTGAACGGCACCACGGTCCGCCAGTCCGACTGGGTGGACTGGAACTACTACGTCGACGAGGCCACCTTCGCCGCCGCCCTGCGCAACGCCCTCATCCAGAAGGGCTTCCGCGAGGGTCTCGGCATGCTCGTCGACACCTCCCGCAACGGCTGGGGCGGCACCGCCCGCCCGTCCGGGCCGAGCAGCTCGACCAACGTGAACACCTTCGTGGAGGAGTCGCGGACCGACCGCCGCATCCACGCCGGCAACTGGTGCAACCAGAGCGGCGCGGGCCTCGGCGAGCGGCCGCGGGCCAACCCCGCCACGGGCTTCGACGCCTACGTCTGGGTCAAGCCGCCCGGCGAGTCGGACGGCGCCAGCCGTGAGATCGACAACGACGAGGGCAAGCGGTTCGACCGCATGTGCGACCCGACGTACATGGGCAACGAGCTGAACGGCAACAACCCGAGTGGCGCCCTGGCCGACGCGCCGATCTCCGGCCAGTGGTTCTCCGCCCAGTTCCAGGAGCTCGTCAGGAACGCGTACCCGCCGCTGCCCTGACGCCGAGCACAGGGCCCAGGCCGCAGGACCTGCCCCGGCCTGGGCTCTGTATCAAACCCGGACGCCCCTCGCGCCATGACGCGAGGGGCGTTCGTCTCGTACGGGAAAAGCAGAGATCGCCGCGCCCGCCGGCACGCCCCACGTCACGACCAGAGCCCTCGGGGGGACGGAGCGAACCCCTGGTGGTGAACGACCCGGGCACCAGGGAGGCCGCGGCTAGCGACGGTTCTCGCGCCACTCGGACACGAGGCGTTCGACGTCGTACGGCATGAGGTTGAGCGGCGGCCCGGACAGACCGGTCCTGATGGCCTTGCGGATCCGCTCGTTGATGTCGCCGACGATCCGCCGCAGCTCGGCCTCGGTCCGCGCCCCCTTGGCCTGGCGCAGCGCCTCCTCGGCGTCCTTGCGCAGCTGGAGCGTCGGCGGCAGCGGCATGGACAGCCCTTCGGAGCGGACCTTCTGCTTGACCCACCACATCTCGTCGTCGGGACGGTCGAGCCCGGGGATGGGCTTGCCGGTGCCGGGCAGGTCGTCGAACTCGCCGCGCTCCATCGCCTCGCGGATCTGCCGATCCACCCAGGTCTCGAACGGCATCCCCGGCGGTTTGCGGTCGCTCACAAGGCCCCCTGACAGCTGGCTCTAATGTGAGCGTACCCACCGCTTCAGGCGATGAAGTTGCGGCCCGGCCGGGGCGCCGTCACCCGGACGCGTCTCATGGGTGACAGCGGCCGGCGGCACCGCGGCAGGCGCATGGTGATCTCCACGCGGGTCCCCTGGGGCCCGGTGCTGAAGACGACGTCGTCGCAGAGTTCTCTGATGAGGAAGATCCCCCGGCCGTCGGAGGCCGTCTCGCCGGGCAGGTGGTGGCCGTTCAGGTAGCCGCCCGGGATGCCCGATCCGCGGTCGACGGTCTCGGCGCGCAGGACGCCGGCCACGGTCCACAGCCGGACGTGGCCGCGCCCGCCGGCGTGGGAGACGGCGTTGATGACGCTCTCGTGCACGGCCAGGACGAAGTCGTCCAGGCGCGGGCCGGTCAGTCCGCAGGCCGTCGCCTCCCGTGCGACGGCGTGGCGGATCGCGGGCACCTCCTCGACGGTGAAGCGCTGGGCCAAGAGAGTGCGCATGGCAGGCTCCTCGAGATTGCCTGATGTCGCCGGCGCGTGGGGTGAGAAGGCGCCCGGGTGTCGCACGCATGGGCCGCCGGCCGGGAGGATCGGGAGCTTGAGGTCCATGGAATCCCTCCGTGTCGTCGAGACACGCAGGCCGCGCTTCCGGACCTCGCGATAGTCAACCCCTTTCCCCAAAGGAATGAATTCACACCCTTTCGTAACAGATGGGGTATACCTCACACATCGCGCGCGCCGACGCCGGTGGCCACCTCGCGCAGCCGCCCCCGCCCGCTGTCGGGGGCGAGCGGCGCGGTGTCCAGCCCGGCGCCCTCACGCATGCCTTCCAGTACGGACAAGATCGCTTCCTCGGCGGTGCGGCGGGGCGTCCAGCCCAGCACCTCGCGGGCCCTGTCCACGTTCATCAGCGGGATCGCCAGGGCCAGCTCCAGCAGGCCCGGCGCGGCGGGCACCAGCCGCAGATGCCAGCCGGCCGTCACGGCGGCCCTGGCCAGCGGCCCCGAGACCGGCACGACGCGGGCGCCCAGCAGCTCGGCCAGCGTGTGCGGGTCGAGCACCGGCTCGGCGGCGAGGTTGAAGGCCCCGCTCACCGGCGTGGTGACGGCCAGCCGGAACGCCTCCGCCGCGTCCTCGGCGTGCAGCACCTGGAGTTTGAGCCCGGGGACGTCCGGCACGAACGGGATCCGCCCCGCCCTGACCAGCCGCCGCGGCAGGAAAGGCCCGGCGAACAGCCTGCGCTGCTCACTGGCCGCCGCCCGCTGGAAGATGAAGCCCGGCCGCATGCGGACCACGCGGATGCCCGGGTTGTCGTTCTCGAACACGTCGAGCACCCGCTCCACGTAGGCCTTCTCCCGCCCGTAGGCCGCGCCGCCGAAGCCGTGCGTGGGCCAGCTCTCGTCCACCGGCTCGTCCTTGGCCCGGGGCGAGTACGCGCCGACCGAGGACGCGTACACCAGCGCGGGCACCCCCGCCTCCGCGGCGGCGCGGAACACCCGCGTGCTGCCGAGCACGTTGGCCCGCCAGGTGACGGCGGGGTCCCGGGTCGGCTGGAACAACCAGGCCAGGTGCACGACCGCGTCGGCGCCCTCGAAGATCGGCGACAGGTCGGAGCGGACCACGTCGGCCCGGTGCCACTCGGTCTTGTCCCCGCCGATCCGCGCGCCGGGCAGCCGCCTGGCCACGCCCGCGATGGACGTCACGCTCTCGTCCGCTGCCAGTGCCCGCACCACGCTGGTCCCGACGTTGCCCGTCGCACCCACCACCACGACTCTCATGGCGGTGTCGCTGCCCCGGCCACGCCCCGCGAAACCGCCCTCGTCACGGCCTGAGCAGGATCTTTATCGCGCCGTCCCGCTTCTTCTGGAACATCTCGTACGCTTCGGGCGCCTTGTCCAGCGGCATGGTGTGCGTGGTGAGGTCCATGACCCCGAGCGGGTCGGCGTCGTCGGTGACCAGCGGCATCAGCGCGCCGATCCAGCGCTTGACGTGCGCCTGGCCCATGCGGAGCGTGATGCCCTTGTCGAACATGCGCAGCATCGGCATCGGGTCGGTCATGCCGCCGTAGACGCCGATGACCGAGATCGTGCCGCCGCGCCGTACGCTCTCGATGGCCGCGTTGAGCGCGGCCAGCCGGTCCACGCCGGCGTGGGTCATGAGCGGCGCCGCCACCGCGCCCGGCAGGAAGGTGGTGAGCTGCTGGGCGAGCCGGCCGGCCGGCGAGCCGTGCGCCTCCATGCCGACCGCGTCGATCACCGAGTCGGTGCCGCGCCCGGACGTCAGGTCGCGGATCGCGGCGGGCACGTCGGTGACCTCGCTCGCGTCGACGACCTCGACGCCGTGCCTGGCGGCCATCTGGAGCCGTTCGGGCACCCCGTCGACGCCGATCACCCGGTGGCCGAGGTGGCGGGCGATGCGCGCGCACATCTGGCCGATGGGGCCGAGGCCGAAGACGGTGACGCTGCCGCCCTCGGGCACCCCCGCCCACTCCACGGCCTGCCAGGAGGTGGGCAGCACGTCCGACAGGTAGACGAACCGCTCGTCGGGCGGCCCCTCGGGCACCTTGATCGGTCCGAAGTGCGCCTGCGGCACCCGCAGGTACTCCGCCTGCCCGCCGGGCACCTGGCCGTAGAGCTTGGTGTAGCCGAACAGGGCCGCGCCCATGCCGTGCTCGCGGACCTGGGTGGTCTCGCACTGCGCGTACAGCTCCATCCCGCACATGTGGCAGCGGCCGCAGGCGATGTTGAACGGGATCACCACCCGGTCGCCCGGCCGCAGCCCGTTGACCTGCGCGCCGACCTCCTCCACGACGCCCATCGGCTCGTGACCGAGGATGTCGCCCTCCTGGAGGAACGGCCCGAGCACCTCGTACAGATGGAGGTCGGAGCCGCAGATCCCGCTGCTGGTGACCTTGATGACGGCGTCGGTCGGTTCCTTGATCTCCGGATCGGACACCTCTTCGACCCGTACGTCCCGCTTTCCGTGCCATGTGACAGCCTTCATGGTTCCCCTCCTCGTCGGACCACACCCGCATACCCCGGGAACACGCCCATAGGCGTGAGGTCACGGGAGGGTCATGAGCGGGGCTCCGGAGGACCCGGAGAAAATTCGGTCCGCCAACCCGCTTTACACACTCCGTATTCGGTGAGTAACTACTGGTAGCCCAGAGTGGACCCCGAAGGAGCCTGGCTGATGACCGTGAGCATCACCTCCGACCTGCTGGCGCCCCGCATCGACGACCGGCTGGCCGGGTTCCTCGACGACTGGCGGCCCCCGGTCTCCGATCCCGACGTGGCGGCGGCCTACCAGCTGCTGGTCGACTTCATTCTCGGCGGGGGCAAGCGGGTCAGGCCCCAGCTGTGTTACTGGGGCTGGCGGGGCGCCGGCGGCGAAGACTGCGATGAGATCATCAGCGCCGCCGCGGCGCTGGAGCTCTGCCACGCGGGCCTGCTGATCCATGACGACATCATGGACGGCAGCGAGCTGCGCCGCGGGCAGGCGACGATCCACCGAAGCCTCGCCCGCCTGCACGAAGGACCTGGCGCGGAGGCCTTCGGGCAGGCGGGCGGGATACTCCTGGGCACGCTGAGCCTGTCCTGGTCGGATGCCCTGCTGTCGTCGTGCGACGTGCCCCCGGACCGGCTGCGGGCCGCGCACCGCCTGTTCGACGCCATGCGCACGGAGGTCATCAGCGGCCAGTATCTGGACATGCTGGCCCAGCTCCGCGCCGGGGCGAGCGTCGAGCAGGCGCTGACGACGATCCGCTACAAGACGGCCAAGTACACCGTCGAGCGGCCGCTGCAGATCGGCGGCGCGCTGGCCGGGGGCGAGCCCGCCCTGCTGCGCGCCTACTCCCGGTTCGGGCTGCCGCTCGGCGAGGCGTTCCAGCTGCGCGACGACGTACTCGGCACGTTCGGCTCGTCCGGCGAGACTGGCAAGTCGGCCCTCGACGACCTGCGCGAGGGCAAGCACACCGTGCTGGTCGCGCACGCGCTGGCGCGGGCGACCCCCGGGCAGCAGGCCTACCTCGACGCCTGGCACGGCAATCCGGAGCTGGGCGAGGAGCAGGCGGCCGAGCTCCGCCGCATCCTGCGCGAGACGGGCGCGCTCGACGAGGTCGAGTCGATGATCAAGGAACGGGTCGAGCAGGCGATGGAAGCGCTCGACGCCGCCCCGATCGAGGCCGGCGCGCGGGCGGCGCTGGCCATCCTCGCGACCCGGCTCGCGCACCGCGACAGCTGACCCCGGCCATGTGGAGAACACGGCCGGGGCTGACCCCTGCCCACGAGCGATTACCCAGAGCCACTATCCGTAACTTTCCGTACAGAAACTCATGATGGGTGGTGCCCGAATGACAGAGACGACCGACTCCGCCGTCCCCGGCCAGCAGCTCAGCCTCAGCACCGACGCAGCGCGCAACCTCGCGACGACCACCAAGACCGCCCCCCAGATGCAGGAGATCACCTCACGGTGGCTGCTCAAGCTCCTGCCCTGGGTCCAGACCTCCGGCGGCGTCTTCCGGGTCAACCGGCGGCTCACGTACACGCTCGGAGACGGCCGCATCACCTTCAGCACGACCGGGGCCGAGGTGAGGGTGGTCCCGGCCGAGCTGTGCGAGCTGCCGATGCTGCGCGGCTTCGGCGACATCGAGGTCCTGGAGGCGCTCGCGTACCGGTTCGCGCAGCGGGAGGTGGAGCCGGGCGACGAGATCGTCCGCGAGGGCGAGCCCGTCGACCAGCTCGTGCTGATCGCCCACGGCCGGATCGGCAGGGCGGCCCAGGGCGCCTACGGCGACGAGCAGAACCTGGGCGTGCTGGCCGACGGCGACCACCTGGGCGCGTCGATGCTGGCGGGCGGCGGCGCCTGGGAGTACACCGCCCGCGCCAGGACCTCCGCCACCCTGCTGACGCTCTCCCGCGAGGACTTCCAGGCGCTGCTCGACCGCTCGCCGAGCCTGCGCGAACACCTGGAGGCGTGGCAGGACAGCGGCGGCCGGGCGGCCAACGACCACGGCGAGGCCGCGATCGAGATGTCGTCCGGCCACAGCGGCGAGCCGACGCTGCCGGGCACGTTCGTCGACTACGAGCTGAGCCCCCGCGAGTACGAGCTGGCCGTGGCGCAGACCGTGCTGCGCGTCCACAGCCGGGTCTCCGACCTCTACAACCAGCCGATGAACCAGCTGGAGCAGCAGCTCAGGCTGACCATCGAGGCGCTGCGCGAGCGGCAGGAACACGACCTGATCAACAGCCCCGACTTCGGGCTGCTCCACAACGCCGACTTCTCCCAGCGCATCCGCACCCGCACCGGCCCGCCCACCCCCGACGACCTGGACGACCTGCTCGTCAAGGTGTGGAAGGAGCCGGCGTTCTTCCTGGCCCACCCGCAGGCGATCGCCGCGTTCGGCAGGGAGTGCAGCAAGCGCGGCCTCTACCCTCAGTCCACGGAGGTCAACGGCCACCGGGTGCCGGCCTGGCGGGGCGTGCCGATCTTCCCGTGCAACAAGATCCCGGTCAGCGGGCAGCGGATGAGCTCGATCCTGCTCATGCGCACCGGCCAGGAGAACCAGGGCGTGGTCGGGCTCCACCAGACCGGCATCCCCGACGAGTACCAGCCGAGCCTGTCGGTCCGGTTCATGAACATCAACGAGAAGGCCGTCATCTCCTACCTGGTCAGCGCCTACTACTCGGCCGCGGTGCTCGTCCCCGACGCGCTGGCCGTACTGGAGGACGTCGAGATCGGCCGCGAGGACTAAGTGCCGCCAGAGCTGGAAGGGCCGCTGAGCCTCGGCACGCCCGCGGCGCGCACGCTGGCCACGACGACCAAGACAGCTCCCCAGACGCTGGAGAGCTCCCCCCGGTGGCTGCTGCGCGCGCTGCCGTGGGTGGAGCTCCCCGCGGGGAGCTACCGGGTGAACCGCCGGCTCACCCCCACCCCGGAGCGGCCCGACCCGCGCCCGGTCAACCGGCGCGGCGAGGTCGCGATCGAGCTGGCCTCCGGCCACCGGGGTGAGCCGGAGCTGCCCGGCACCTTTCCCGACTACGATCCCGACCCTCGCGAGTACGAACTGAGCGTGTCCCAGGCCGTGCTCCGGATCCACACCAGGGTCGCCGACCTGTTCAGCGAGCCGATGGACCAGACCCGCGAGCAGATCCGGCTCACCGTCGAGGCGATCCGCGAGGCGCAGGAGCGCGAGCTGATCGGCAACCCCGGCTTCGGGCTGCTGCGCAACGCCCACCCGGCGCAGCGGCTCACCCCCCGGTCGGGGCCGCCCGCCCCGGCCGACCTCGACAACCTGCTGACGCGCCGGCGCAAGACCCGCTACCTGCTGGCGCATCCGCTCGCCATCGCGGCGTTCGGCCGCCAGTGCAGCGCCGCCGGGGTCTACCCCGACAGCGTCGAGGTGGACGGGAGCCGGATGACCGCCTGGCGCGGCGTGCCCATCCTGCCCTGCGACAAGATCCCGGTGTCCCGGTCGGGCACCAGCGCGATCCTGGCCCTGCGCGTCGGCGAGGAGGACCAGGGGGTGGTGGGGCTGCGCCCCGCCGAGGTGCCCGACGAGCACCTGCCGGGGCTGAGCGTCCGGGTCATGGGGCTCGACGAGCGGGGCATCACCACCTACCTCGTCAGCGCCTACTACTCGGCCGCCGTGCTCGTCCCCGACGCGCTCGGCGTGCTCGACGACGTGGAGGTGTACCGGTGAGCTTCGAGATGCCGGACTTCTACCTGCCGCACCCGGCGCGGCTCAACCCGCACCTGGAGGAGGCCAGGGCCCACACCCGGCGGTGGGCGCGCGACATGGGGATGCTGGAGGGCTCGGACATCTGGACCTCGGACGATCTCGAGGCCCACGACTACGCGCTGCTCTGCTCGTACACCCATCCCGACTGCGACGCCGCCGAGCTCTGCCTGGTCACCGACTGGTACGTGTGGGTGTTCTTCTTCGACGACCACTTCCTGGAGGTGTTCAAGCGGTCGGGCGACCGCGAGGGCGGCAAGGCGTACCTCGACCGGCTGCCCGCCTTCATGCCCCTGGAGCCGGGGGCCGCCGTGCCCGAGCCGACCAACCCGGTGGAGGCCGGGCTGGCCGACCTGTGGGCGCGCACGGTGCCGGGCACCTCCGCCGGGTGGCGTTCCCGGTTCGCGGAGGCCACCAGGGCGCTGCTGAACGAGTCGCTGTGGGAGCTGTCCAACATCAACGAGGGCCGGGTGGCGAACCCGGTCGAGTACATCGAGATGCGGCGCAAGGTCGGCGGGGCGCCGTGGTCGGCCGGGCTGGTCGAGCACGCCGTGGGGGCCGAGGTGCCCGACGTGATCGCCGCGTCGCGGCCGATGCGGGTGCTCCGCGACACCTTCGCCGACGGGGTCCACCTGCGCAACGACCTCTTCTCGTACGCGCGGGAGACCGGCGACGAGGGCGAGCTGAGCAACGGGGTGCTTGTCCTGGAGACGTTCCTGGAGTGCACCACGCAGCAGGCGGCCGACGCGGTCAACGACCTGCTGACCGCGCGGCTGCAGCAGTTCGAGCACACCTTCGCCACCGAGCTGGGGCCGCTGCTGGCCGAGCACCGGATCGACCCGGTCAGCGCCGCCGGGGTGCTGGCGTACGTGAAGGGGCTGCAGGACTGGCAGTCCGGCGGGCACGAGTGGCACGCCCGGTCCAGCCGCTACACCAAGGCCAAGCCGGGGCCCGCGCTCGGGATGGCGTCGCTGGGGTTGCACCGGTTCCGCTCCCACACGCACGTCCCGTACCAGCGGGTGGGGCCGGCGCGGGTGCCCGACCTGTACATGCCGTTCACGGCGCGGCTCTCGCCGCACCTGGAGGGCGCCCGGCGCAACCTCGTGGCGTGGGCGCGGCGGATGGGCATCCTCGACCTCGCGGTCTGGGACGAGGAGAAGATCGTCGACTACGACCTCCCGCTCTGCGCGGCCGGCATCCACCCGGACGCCACGCCCGAGGAGCTGGACGTGTCGTCGGGCTGGCTGGCCTGGGGGACGTACGGCGACGACTACTTCCCCAAGGTGTTCGGGCGCAACCTGGTCGCCGCGCGGGCGGCGGTGACACGGCTGCCCGCGTTCATGCCGATCGACGGGCCGCCCGTCGCGACGCCGGCGAGCCCGCTGGAACGCTCGCTGGCCGACCTGTGGGCGCGCTCGGCCGGGCCGATGAGCCCGCAGGCCCGGCGGACGTTCCGCAAGGCCGTCGAGGACATGACCGAGAGCTGGGTGTGGGAGCTGGCCAACCAGGCGGTGCACCGCATCCCCGAGCCGGTCGACTACATCGAGATGCGGCGGCTGACGTTCGGCTCCGACCTGACGATGAGTCTGTGCCGGCTGGCCCGCGCCGACGCGATCCCTCCGGAGGTGTACGAGAGCGGGCCCCTCCGGTCGCTGGAGAACGCCGCGCAGGACTACGCCTGCCTGCTCAACGACGTCTTCTCGTACCAGAAGGAGATCGAGTTCGAGGGGGAGATCCACAACGCGGTGCTGGTCGTGCAGAACTTCTTCGGCTGCGGCTACCCGGAGGGCCTGCGGATCGTGGTCGACCTGATGGAGTCGCGGATGCGGCAGTTCCAGCACGTGGTGGCGCACGAGCTGCCGGTGCTCCGCGCCGACCTCGGGCTGGACGAGCGGGCGACCGAGGCGCTCGACGGGTACGTGCGCGACCTGGAGAACTGGCTGTCCGGGATCCTGGTCTGGCATCGCGGCTGCCGCCGCTACGACGAGCAGTCGCTGCGGCGGCACAACCAGGCCTTCCGGGGGCTGCCGTCCGGGCCGACCGGGCTCGGCACGGCCGCCCTGGCGATCTTCTAGGCGCTTCTCGGCGGGGTTTCCGGTGAGCGGCTGCGTGGGGTTTCGGGGTGCCAGCCCAGGAGCTCCAGCAGCCGCCTCTGGCACGGAGTCACGTTGGTCAGCCGGATCCACCGCTGCTCGGGCGGCAGCTCGGGCATGACCAGCACGCGCAGGCCGGACAGGTCGACGAAGGTCAGCCCGCCGGTGTCGACGGTCAGCGGCTCGCGGCCGTGCCACGAGCTTCGCAGCGTACGGGCGACCGCCGGACTGTTGGTGACGTCGATCTCGCCCACCAACAGGATGTCCAGGGCGCTCCGCGCCACGATCCGCAGCTGGGCGTCCTGATAGAGCAGCCGGCCCAGTTCCTCGGTCACCACTCGCACACACCCCCACTCTGCCCACGGGGGTAGTCACCGGGCCCGTTATGGCGGGGGACGCCGGTCGCTGCCCACAATACACGAACTATGCCTGCGTATGTAATCTTCGCGGGAAAATGACCGAAATGACACCCTTCCATGAACCGGGCAGAAGGCTAGTCGATCGGGCGTTTTTCGGGAAAGGCCCAATGCATTTCGGGATGACAAAATAGCGCGCAATCTCGCGGGCGGATATTTCCGGATTGGTCCGCTTTGTCAGTGAGTCGCTGGGGCTTATTTTCAGCTTGCTGCCATACGTGCGTCCCGCCTGGCTAAAGGGCGTTTTCTCCACATACTCCGCGGAGCATCCATGAGGGGAGGACGATGCGGCGCCGGCGGCGAGGATCGGCGCGAGAAGGCAGAAGCGGTGAATTCCTGATGAGAGCACGACGCGTACTCATTCTCACGGCCATGACATGTGCTTTTTCCGCCGTCCCGAATGCGGCCATGGCGAAGGCGCACGACTGTTTCGACCTGCGCCTGGAGGAATGCTTCGAGCAGATGAATCGCATGAGACCCGGCCGGATCGCGGCCGAGGCCGCCCTCGAGACGATCGGCATCCCCTACTCGTGGGGCGGAGGCGGCAGCGGCGGCCCCGGCTACGGCATCGGCCGCGGCGCCCGCACCTGGGGCTTCGACTGCTCCGGCCTGACCCAGTACGCCTGGGCCGTCGCCGGCGTCACCATCAGCCGCACCTCCCAGGCCCAGTGGCGCGACGGCGTCCGCATCCCCAGGCACGAGGTCCGGGCCGGCGACCTGGTCTTCTACGACAACAACCCCAAGCGCCCCGGCCCCGAGCACGTCGGCATCGCGATCAACCGCAAGCGGATGGTCAACGCCCCCTACACCGGCGGCCGCGTCCGCGTGGAGCCCATAGACCGCCGCCACACCTACCTGGGCGCCGTCCGCCCCACCGCGGACCCGGACCGCTGACCTCAGGGGCCGTTCACGCGGACGCGAGACCGCCGACCTCAGGCTTCGGTGACCCGCTCCATGGCGGCGCTCAACCGCCGCAGGGACTCCAGGCAGTCGCGCCAGCCGTCGACACCCAGCTCGCCCGCCAGCCTCTCGGCCAGCTCCCGATGCCCCGGGCGAATCCTGGCGACGGCGGCCCGCCCCTCATCGGTCGGAGCGAGCAACTTGGCCCGCTTATGCGCCGGATTAGGCCGATACTCGGCCAGCTCCTTCTCCACCAGCAGATCGGCGACCCGCTGCACCCCCTGGCGGGTCATGCCCATCGCCCGCGCGATCCCCGCCACCGGCAGCGGCTCCCGCAACACCGCCCCCAGCACCTGCCACCACGCCGCCGTCAACCCCGCCGGCCGCGCCAACCCCTCAGAGACCTCCAGAAACCGCCCATGCACCCGAAAAACCGTCACCGCCGTCTCCGACAGCAACTCCCCCACATCCTCCGCACCACCCGAAGCCGACCCACCACTCACTGCAAACCTCCCACTCCTCAACCGTCAGAAGTCGACACACCAGCCGAGGACCCACTCGTCACGGACCCCCGCCGACCCTCCGGGAGCGCGGCCCACCCGCTACGGACCCACCCGCCGGACCACCGGCCGACCGGTCGCCCGTCGCGAACCTTTCGCCCGTCACCCCACCGGAACTCGGCTCGCCGGGCGACAACTCGCCCGCTGCGGCCTCCCACCTGCGGATCAACGCAAGCTCGGCCGACCGGCCTCTTCACCGGCCGACTGCCCGCCAGTTACAGATCTTTCTCCGGGCACTCATGCCGACATCAGGACCTCGTACGCCGAAGCGTCGCTACGGCCGAACAGCCGGTACCAGGCGTCGATGACCTCGGGACGGTTGACGGCGAGCCGGCGGAAGATCTCTCTGGCGAACGCGACCGGCTCGGTGGGTCCCGCCGTGATGAGGTCGCCGTCCGTGACCGCGTCCGTCTCGACGTAGCGGGAGGAGCCGGAGTAGCCCTGCTGGGCCTGGAGGTATTGGACGGCGCCGCTGGTGTGGGCGCGCCCGTCGAGCAGCCCCTCCCGGGCGAGCCCCGCCGTGGCGCCGCAGATCGCGGCGACCGGGACGCCCGCGTCGAGCCACGCACGCGCGGTACGGGCGAACGGCGCGAGGTCGTCGCCCGCGTCCCACAGGTCGGCGCCGGGCAGGATGAGCAGCGCGCTCTGCTCGGGCGAGATCTCGTCGAGGGCAGCGTCGGGGGTGATGCGCAGGCCGCCCATGCTGGTGACCGGGTCGCGGGTGAGGCCCACCATGACGATCTCGTAGCCGCCGGGGTCGCGGTGGAAGTGGCCGGTGCGCAGGTGGGCGGTGGCGTGCCCGACCTCCCAGTCGGCCATCGTGTCGTAAGTCGCGACATGTACGGTCTTCTTCGCTTCACTCATGACAGCATACTGTCATTTCGACAGCATGCTGTCAATCCGATTCGTGCGAGGATAAGCACATGGCAGAGATCGTCGGGGGCGGCAAGCCGGTCAACGACGCCGAACGGCGGGTGATCGCCTATCTGAGAGACCACGCGCCCGCCGACTGGCTGCTGCTGCACAACGTCGAGGTGCCGCGCGGCGACGACGTCTTCGAGGTCGACCTGCTCGTGCTGACCGGTCACGCGCTGGTGGTCGTGGACGTCAAGGGCACCAGAGGCCGCATCGAGGTGTCGGGTTCGCGGTGGTTCCCGCCACGCCGGGAGGCGTTCGGCTCGCCGGTCACCAAACTGCGCGGCACCGCCAAGGCGCTCAAGGGCCTGATCGTCTCCAAGGCCACCCAGTTGGAGCGGGTGTACGTCGACAGCCTGGTGGTGCTCACCTCCCCCGACGCCAAGCTGGTCGACCCGGCGGGACGCGACGCGCCCCACGTCACCGACCTGCCCGGTCTGATCCCCACGCTGAGCGACGTCTCGCGGGTGCGGCGCGGCTGCAGCCCCGACGTACGCCCCTACCTCACCGCCGTGCTCGACGCGCTCAACCAGACCGTGCGGCGCAGCACCGCGCCGCCCAGGTTCGGCAACTGGGAGGTCGAGGAGCAGCTCGGCGGCGACGCGCGGGTCACCGAATACCGCGCCTACAACGCCACCCTGCCGGGCAGCGAGACCGTGCTGCTCCGCGTCTACCAGGCCGACCCGCTCGCCGGGCAGGCCGAGAGGGTGGCCGAGCGGCAGCGCATCGCGAACGCCTACCAGACGCTGGCCAGGATCCCTCCCCACCCGTGCGTGGTGCGTTCGCGCGACTTCTTCGCCATCGACGACGAGAGCCGGTTCGTGCTGGTGCTCGACGACGTCCACGGGCAGGCGCTCCACCTGCGGCTGGGCAGCGGCGAACGGCTGGGCGTGATCCAGGACCTGCTGCGCGGGCTGGCCCACGCGCACGCCCACGGGGTGATCCACCGCGCGCTCACCCCGGCCAGCGTGCTGGTCACCGACGACGGCCACGCGGTGCTGACCGGCTTCGACTACGCCAAGCCGGGGCCGCGCGACTACACGGTGGTGCACGAGCTCCACAACGTCCTCGACGCCCACTACGTCGCGCCCGAATGCCAGGACCGGCCGGACCGGATGACCGCCGCCGCCGACGTGTACGCGGCCGGCGTGATCGCCTACCAGTTGCTCACCGGCACGCTGCCGACCAGCGCCGACGCCTACGGGCAGGAGGTCCCCGACGTGGTGCGCCGGATGATCGACCCCCTCCCCGCCAAACGCCCCACGGCCGCCGAGTCCCTGGCCGCCTTGGAAGGCATCCCCGAGCGCGTCTCCCCCTTCAAACGCTTCCTCCGCCGCCTCCTCCCCAACGAATGACCACGAACTACGCAGCAGGGGCAATACGAGGGGAAGGCTGGCGCTGCCTCCCCGACGACTGACCACCAGGCGATCAAACCCGCGGACAAACGCGACGGGGGTCAGCAGGAGGGAGGGCCGCCCAGGTCAGGCGGCGGAGAGTGCTGGTGTGTCCTCCTACGCCTGCTTCCTAGTGAGTCACCACCGCAGGGCTCGCGGCGGAAAGTGCCGGCATGTTCTCCCACACCCTTCCTCCACAGGGTCAGGCGGGAAGTTCGCGGCGGAGGGCGCTGGCGTGGTTGAGGTAGTCGAGGGCGAGGCCGGTGCGCCCCGCGGAGCGGTGGAGTTCGCCGAGGAGCTGGGTCGCGGAGGCCTCGCCGCTGCGGTCGCCGAGTTCGCGGAAGACCAGCAGTGACCGTTCCAGCCCGGCCGAGGCGGGGGCCAGTTCACCGCGGTCGACCTGCAGCCCGGCGAGGCTCTGCAGGGCGTACGCGCCGCAGTGGCGGTCGCCGAGTGATTCGAAGATCTCCAGGGCGTGCCGGTGGAACGACATGGCCCCGTGCAGGGTGCCCATCTGCAGGCTGACGCAGCCTTCGCGGTGCGCGTCGCCGAGTTCCTGGGCGAGCCGCATGGCCTGGCCGAGCGACTCGGACGCCTGCGCCAGGTCGCCGGCTTTGATGCAGGCCCGTCCGATGGCCTGCCGGGTGAACGCCTCGCCGTGCGGGTCGCCCGCCGACAGGAACATGGCCAGCGCCTGTTTGAAGTGGCCGAGGGCGCGGGCGTGCCGGCCGCCGAACTGGCTGACGGCGCCCAGGCCGCAGACGGAGGTGGCCTCGGCCCGCGGGTCGCCCAGTTCGCGGAAGAGCCGGCGGGAGCGGGTGAAGCCGTCGGCCGCCTCTTCGTACCGGTCGCGGTAGAGGGCGACCTGGGCGAGGCCGCGCAGCATCGCGGCTTCCCCGTACGTGTCGCCGGCGGCGCGGGCGGCGGCCAGGGCGGCGCGGAGCGAGCTGGCGTAGGTGCGGAGGTTGGCCAGGGCGGAGCGGGGGGCGCGCTCCGGCCAGAGCACCTCCACCAGCTGGTCGGCGGCGACCGGCTGGTTGGCGTGCAGCAGCAGTGTGGCGAGCAGCAGGCGTGGCTTTCTGCCGGAGATCCGGATCGGGCGACCCGCCGACCGGACTTCCAGCGGTCCGAGCACATGGAAGGTGACCGTCATGACCGCATCAGCTCCTCTATGAGGCCTGACAGCTTGTTGTACCGGTTCTGGACGTTTCTTGTACGGGTTATCCCGACCCTGGGTGGCAGAGATCTCCCCCGAAAGGATCACCCTGATGAAGATCAGCGGAGCAATCGTGGCCGGAGTCGCTCTCGTGACGTGCCTCGGAACGGCTTCCGCGGCGGCAGCCGACCCGGCCGATCCGCAGCCGGAGACGACGCACCAGGCGCAGCTGCTGGCGACCAATTTCCAGCTGCCTTTCCCCTGCGGTCAGTCGTGGACGGGCAACTCGAACAACAGCAGCGCCCACACCTCCTACGAAATCGACTTCAACCGGGGCGGCAGCCCGGACGCCGATCTGGGTGACACGGTGGTGGCCGCTGCCGCCGGCACGGTGGTGATCTCCTCGCACCAGGGTTCGACAAACGGTTTCGGCAACCTGGTGAAGATCGACCACGGTGGCGGCTGGTCCACCTACTACGCCCATCTGAACGCCCGCTCAGTCAGCGCCGGTCAGTCGGTCTCGCAGGGCCAGAAGATCGGCACGGTGGGCAAGACCAGCAGGCCGGGCAACAACATCAGCGCCCATCTGCACTTCGAGGTCCGCCAGGGCAGCAACTACCCGGCGAACGTCCGTAAGGCCGTCTTCAACGGTGTCACGTTCGGCTACCCGAACCAGACGCTGACCTCGCGCAACGGCTGCGGCGGCAGCACCAACCCGCACACGGCGGAGTCGGTCTGCGGCTCCGGGTACACGGTGATCAACTCGGCGGGGCTGGGCTCGGCGGGCACCGTCTACCTGCTCTACAACAAGTCCAACGGCTACAACTGCGTGACCACGATCAAGCGGAGCTCGATCGGCACGCCCACCGCTACGAGCGCCTACCTGGAGGTCCAGGGCAGCGCCAGGAAGACGGACTCGGGCGACTTCTCCTACTACGCCGGCCCGGTCATCGCCAAGGCCGCGGGCAAGTGCGTCAAGTGGGGCGGCAAGGCCGGATCCTCCAGCCACGACAGCCCCTTCCAGCACTGCGGCTAGCAGGTCACGCAGTCCACGATGTCGACCACGTAGACCACCCCGGAAGGCGCGCCGAACGCGACCCGGCCGCCCACCCGCTGCCCGCGCAGCCCCTCCACCCAGCCGGGCGGCGCGCCTTCCGGGGTCAGCGTGAAGGCGGCGGGACCCCCGGTGCGGAACGAGGAGTCCGCCAGAGCTCCCGACGGCCAGTCGACGGCCACGTACTGCACCACCACCTTGGCCCCGGCCCGCAGCTCCGCTCCCGAACCCCCGATGAGCGTGCGGGCCGGGGCCTCCGGCGTGAGACCGGAGGGCGGCGCGGGCAGCGGCCGGCCGACGAGGCGGGCGTCGCGCGGGTAGCCGCCGAGGATGTCGACCACGGCCACCAGCGGCTCGCCCGGCGGCAGCGCGCCCGCGCCCAGGTCCGGGCCGAGCACCTGCCCGGCCGGCCCCACCAGCAGCACCCGGCTGCCCGCCGCCCGGCCGACGACGGCCCGCCGCCAGGCGTGCGAGAGCGGCCGGCCGTCGAGGACGACCGCGACCGGCCGGTGGGTGCCGTACGTGCTGAGCTGGGTGGAGTTGTCCCGCCAGCGGCGGATCTCGACGTCGGCCAGCACCACGTCTCCCGCGGCCGTCGCCCGGCCGCCGCCCGGCTCCAGCACCGCCACCCGCGCGGTGTGCCCCGGTTTGCCGCCCGGGATGGTCACCTCCGGTCTGACGCCGAACGGGCCTTTCACCTCGGGCAGCGGTGCCGCGGCGGTGGTGCCGCAGGACGTGGCGAGCATGAGCAGGGCGGGCCAGAGCTGGCGCAAGATTCCTCCGAAGGACAGGGCCTGCCCCGATAACTCGCCGCGATCGGCACAAGGGATGCCCACCGGCCGACAAAGGCGCGGCACACTGAGGGACGTGAGCAAGCCGAACCTGGCCCGCAGGGTCGCCCAGGCCGCCGAGATCGCGCTGGCCGACCACCAGTACGTGACGTTCCTCGACGTGGTGACGGGGCTGCGCTGGCTGCGCACCCGGCACGTCGACGTCTGGCGGCAGGGCCGCGCGGCCACCCTCGCCGAACTGGCCGCGGTCGACGGCGACCGCCTGCTGACCACGGCCGCCCTGCTGCGCGACTGGGCCGAGGCCAAGGGGCTGCGCCCGGTGCCCGCGCCGTACGTGTCGGGCAGCCGCGACCGCAGGCCGCTGCGTTTCACCGCGCATCCGGAGCAGGAGCCGTTCACCGTGCACTGGCTGTCGCCTGAGATGAGCGAGGCGCGGGTGCGGCGGCTCGCCGAACGCCAGGCCAAGCCGCCGGACCTGGTCGTGGTCGAGCCGCAGGAGGCGTGGACGTGCGCCGGGTGCGCCGACACCGGGCCGTATCTGATCATGGAGGACGACCGGCCGCACTGCCTGACCTGCGCGGACCTGGACCACCTGGTGTTCCTGCCGTCGGGGAACGCGGCGCTGAGCCGCCGGGCCAAGCAGGAGAGCGGGCTGGCGGCGGTAGTCGTCCGCTACGACCGGCGGCGCAAGGTCTACCGGCGCAGCGGCCTGCTGATCGAGGAGGAGGCGCTGGCCAGGGCGGAGGAGCGGTGCCTGGCCGACGAGGAGGCCCGCTCGCGCCGCCGGGAACGCGACCGTGCGCGCCGGGCCGAGCAGGACGTGGTCTACCAGGAGCGGATGGCGACCGAGATCGCCCGGCTGTTCCCCGGCTGCCCGCCGGAGCGGGCCCGCGCCGTCGCCGAGCACGCCGGGCTGCGCGGCAGCGGCCGGGTCGGCCGTACCGCCGCCGCCAAGGCGCTGGACGAGGAGGCGATCACGCTCGCGGTGGTCGCCTCCATCCGCCACCAGGACACCGAGTACGACGCGATGCTGATGGCGGGCGTGCCCCGGATGGAGGCGCGCGAGCGCATCCGGGCCGACATCGACCGCAAGCTGACCGAGTTCAGGAAGGGGCCGCGATGACCGGCTGGCGCGACGTCCGGGAGGAGTTGCGCGCCTTCGCGCTCGGCCTGCCCGAGGCGTGGGAGGACCATCCCTGGGGCGACACCGTCGTCAAGGTCGGCAAGAAGATCTTCCTGTTCCTCGGGGCCGAGGAGCCGACGGACAGGTGGCGGCCCGCGTTCGGGGTGAAGCTGCGGTCGGAGGCGCACGGGCACGCGCTCACCGTGGAGGGGGCGGCGCCCAGCGGCTACGGCCTCGGCAAGGCCGGGTGGGTGACGGTGCCGCTGGAGTCGCCGCTGCCGCCCACCGAGGTGCTGCTCGACTGGGTCGAGGAGAGCTACCGGACGATCGCCCCGAAGCGGGCGGTCAAGGAGCTCGACGAAAGGGTCAGGTGACGGCGAGGCGCTGGGCGTACTTCTCGTCCCGCCACAGCTCCTTTTCGAGCACCTCCAGCAGCGTGCGGGCCGCGTCGTACACGTCGACGTAGCGGACGTAGAGCGGGGCGAGTCCGAAGCGCAGGATGTCGGGCGCGCGGAAGTCGCCGTGCACGCCCCGGTCGATGAGCGCGCGCATCACCGGGTACCCGTCGGGGTGGCGGAAGGCGACGTGGCTGCCGCGCCGCTCGGGGTCGGCGGGCGAGACGAGTTCCAGGGCGTCGCCGACCAGGTCGATGAAGAGCTCGCCGAGCGCGACGCTCTTGGCGCGCAGCAGGTGGAGCGGCACCCGCTCCCAGACGTCCAGCGCCGCCTCCAGCGCGGCGAACGACAGCACGTGCGGCGTGCTCACCGCGAACCGCCGGATGCCCTGCGCCGGGCGGTAGCCGGACTCGAACGCGAACGGCTCGGCGTGCCCGTACCAGCCCGACAGCACGTTCACGGCGTCGGCCTGGTGGTCCGGGTTCACGTACAGGAACGCGGGCGAGCCCGGCCCGCCGTTGAGGTACTTGTACGTGCACCCGACCGCGAAGTCGGCGGCCGACACGTCCACGGCCATGGCGCCGACGCTGTGGCAGAGGTCCCAGATCATCAGCGCCCCCGCGTCCTGCACGCGGGCGGTCATCTCGGCCACGTCGTAGCGCTCGGCGGTGCGGTAGTCGACCTCCGACAGCAGCACGGCGGCCACGTCGTCGAAGCGGCCCTCGGACACGTCGCGCACCTCGTACCCGAGCGACTCCGCCAGCCCCTGGATCATGTACTGGTCGGTCGGGAAGTTGTCCGCGTCGGAGACGATGACCTTCCTGCCGGGGCGGAGCCGCACGGCCGCCGCGACCGCCTGGTGGATGGCGATCGAGGTGGTGTTGCCGACCACGACCTGGCCCGGCCCGGCGCCGATGAGCGGGGCGATCCGGTCGCCGAGGGTCAGCGGCTTCTCCCACCAGCCGGCGCTGTTCCAGCCGCCGACGAGCCGGCCGCCCCATTCGTCCTCCACCACCTGGCGGACGCGTTCCGGGGTGTGGCGGGGCAGCGCGCCGAGCGAGTTGCCGACGAGGTAGACGGCGCCTTCCGGGAGCACGAACTCGTCCCTGAACTCCCGCAGCGGGTCTTCGGCGTCCAGGGCGAGGCAGCGGTCGCGATCCAGCAACTGGCACTCCTTAAGGAGGGGAAGGGCGGCGATAGCCCCGATTTGTACCATTTTGCTACCGCCGCGCCTTCCAAAGCGAGCCCCTTCAGCAGCCCAGGAACACCTCCGCGTTCCGGCTCAGCAGCTTCGCCCGCGCCTCGTCGGTGAGGAACCCGGCCGTCCTGATCAGCTCGCCCGCCGGCGACTCGCCCAGCGGGTACGGGTAATCAGAGCCGAGCATGACGTGGTCCTCGCCGAAGGTGTCGACGAGCAGCCGGAGCGCGCGCTCGTCGAAGACCACCGAGTCCACGCTGAATCTGCCGATATATCCGGACGGCGGCAGCTTCGACACCCCGACCAGGTCCTTCCTGCGGTGCCAGGCGTTCTCGAACCGGCCCAGCCAGAACGCGAACGACCCCCCGCCGTGGGCGAAGCAGATCCGCAGGCTCTCGGGCACCCGGTCGAACACCCCGCCGAGGATCATCGCCAGCATCGACAGATGGGTCTCGGCCGGCATGCCCACCAGCCACTGCGCCATCCACCGGTCCAGCCGCGGCCCCGCCGGCATGTCCCACGGGTGCACGAACACCGGGACACCCCGCTCGGCGCAGTGCGCCAGGAACCGCACGATCCCGTCGTCATCCAGGTCGCGGTCGCCGACGTGGTTGCCGATCTCGACCCCCCGGTGCCCGTTCGCCAGGCACCGGTCCAGCTCCTCGCAGGCCAGGTCGGGGTCCTGCAGCGGCACCTGGCAGAACGGGATCAGCCGGTCGCCGTCGCAGATCTCCAGCGCCAGGTCGTTGAAGACCCTGGCGATCCGGACGCCCTCGGCGGGCGGCCGGTCGTACCCGAAGAACACCGGCGTCGGCGAGACCACCTGCCGGTCCACCCCGTCGGCGTCCATCGCCTCCAGCCGCACCCGCGGATCCCAGGCCTCGTGGCGGATCCGGCGGAAGTCGGCGCCGCCGACGAGGATGACCGCCTCCCGCTCCGACTCGACCCGCAGGCTGGGCGCGCCCGGCCAGCCCAGGTCGGGCCAGCCCTTGGGCACGAAGTGGGTGTGTACGTCGATGATCATTCAGCCCTTGCCCGGGTGGAGGGCGCCGCAGCTCGCGCAGGTGCGCGCCCGCTCGTCGGCGTAGAACGCGTCGAACACCGGCGGCAGGTCCTTGACGATGTCGCGTACCTGCAGCTCGACCTCGTGGACCAGCGATCCGCACTGCTCGCAGTACCACTGGAACTTCTCCAGCGTGCCCTCCGGCCGGATCCGCTCCACCACCAACCCGACCGACCCCTCCTCGGGGCGCTGCGGGGAGTGCGGCATGGACGGGGGCAGCAGCCACATCTGCCCCTCCCTGATGTGCACGGTCTCGGGGCCCCGCTCGGTGATCACATTGACGTGCATGTTGCCCCGTACCTGGTAGAAGAGCTCCTCATACGGGTCGACGTGGTAGTCGGTGCGCGAGTTCGGCCCGCCGACCACCATGACGATGAAGTCCTCGGCCTGCTCGAAGACGACCTTGTTGCCGACCGGGGGCTTGAGCAGGTGGGAGTGCTCGTCGATCCATTTCGTGAAGTCGATCGGGGGGATCATGATCTCTCCAGTGGGTGATAGGCGACGGCCTGCATCTCGATGAGCAGATGCGGGTGCGGGAGCTGGTGGACGGCCACCGTGGTCCTGGTCGGCCCCTCCTCGTCGAAGAACTCGGCGTAGACCTCGTTGTAGCCCTTGTAGTCGTTCATGTTCACCAGGTACGTGGTGATCTGGACGAGGTCGGCCAGCGAGCCGCCGGCGGCCTTGAGGATGTCGCCGATGTTCTCGATGACGGCTCTGGTCTGGGCGCGGATGTCGAGGTCGGTGACGCCCATCTCGTCGGCCTGGGCGCCCACGAAGGTGTTGTCCGGCCTTCTGGAGCTGGTGCCCGAGACGTACAGGAAGTCACCGGCGCGGCGGGCGTGCGGGAACCGGCCGCGCGGCGTCGCCTTGCCCTTGACCCGCACCGCGCGGTTCTGGTCGGCCGTCACCGGGAGAACACCGCCCGGACCGAGCCGAGCCCGTCGATGGCGGCCTCGAACGCGTCGCCCGGCTCGGCCGGGACCACCGGCCCGAGCGCGCCGCTCAGCACCACGTCGCCGGCGCGGAGCGGGAAGTCGGTGCGGCCCAGCACGCCGGCCACCCACACGACGGCGTTGAGGGGGTGGCCCATGCAGGCCGCGCCGCCCCCGGCGGAGACCTCGGCGCCCGCGCGGGTCATCCGCATGCCCGCCAGCCGCAGGTCGGGGCCCGTCAGTGGGACGGGCGTGTTGCCGAGCACGAAGGCGCCCGCGGAGGCGTTGTCGGCGATGGTGTCGGGCAGGGTGATGTCCCAGTCGGCGATGCGCGAGTCGGCGATCTCGATGGCCGGCAGGACGAAGTCGACCGCCCTGATCACCTCGGCCACGGTGAACGGGCCGCCGGTCAGGTCGGCGCCCATGACGAAGGCGATCTCGGCCTCGACCTTGGGCTGCAGGAAGCGGTCGATGGGGATGGGCAGCCCATCGAGATACGACATATCCGCAAAAAGCATGCCGTAGTCGGGTTGGTCGATGCCGAACTTCTCCCGCGCCGCCGGGTTCGTCATCCCGACCTTCCGGCCCACCAGCCGGCGCCCCTCACTCAGCGCCCGCCGCGTGCCGATCTCCTGCACCGCGTACGCCTCGCCCGCGGTGCCGATCAGGTCACGCACCGGCTCGCACGGCTTGCCCGACCGCGCCGCCTCCGCCAATCGGTCGGCGGCGTGGCTCCGCGTGTCGACTGCCTGCGACCATTCATCCTGCATCGGGTCACTCCCGCTTGATCGTGATCGTTCCTCTTCGCATCGTCTCCCGGCATGCCGCCACGCGCCACGGCGTCCGCGACCTGTCCTGAGGGTCATCTTCCCGTAGCCGTCGCCCGCGGACATCATGATCCAGTGACGCGTACGTGGGATTTGTGGGGATCGGTCATCATTGCCGGCGCTTTCGCCCTTCCGCTGGCGGCCGTGGCCGTGCTGCTCCTGTCCCGCCGCCGTACCCGCCGGGGACACCCCGCCCCGCTGCGCACCGCCCTGGCCGACGTCGGGATCGCGACCGGCACCGCGCCCTGGATCTGGATGATCCTCACTCCGGGAACCGGCCAGGAGGGCGTCAGCCTGATCCCGCTCGCCGACCTCGCCGAGGTGGTCCAGGCTCCGCCGGAGACGGTGTTCGTGCAGGTCGGAGGCAACCTGCTGGTGTTCGCCGCGCTCGGCGCGCTGCTCCCGGTGCGCACCGCGCCGCTGGCCTCGCCGCCGCGGGTGGCCGCCGTCGCGGCGGCGGCCTCGCTGCTCGTGGAGACTCTTCAGTACGTGCTCGAACTCGGCAGGTTCTCGTCCGTGGACGACGTCCTGATCAACACGGCCGGTGCGGTGGGGGCGGCGATGATTACTCGCCGCTGGTGGGCGCCGGACGTTACGGATGCGCCCCAACCCGGGTAACGGCTCCGAGAAAACCGCCCGATATCACCACACAGGCATACACCGCTCAAAAAGAGACACGCGACCAACCTCTGTATCTGTGCGATCGTGGACAAGACGGGGCAAGTTCTCTGGAGACGCCAAAGCCATGCGGTGACAGAGGGTGATTGAACTGTGTCTGAGTCCCCGGTACCCCACGAACCTCCCATCTACCGCCAGATCGCCGACGCTCTCCGCGACCGGATCCTCTCCGGCGACCTGCGCGACGGGGACCGGCTGCCAGGAGAGAACGCCCTCATGGCCGAGTACACGATCGCGCGGGCCACCGCCAGGCAGGCGCTCGCGGTCCTGATCAACGAAGGCCTGGCGGTGCCGAAGCGAGGCTCGGGGGTCTACGTGCGACTGTTCAAACCGATCCGCAGGCACGGCTCCCGCAGGCTGGCCCGCGAACAGTGGGGCCAGGGACGCTCGATCTGGGATGCCGACACCCGCGGCCGCCCCTTCATCGTCGACCAGGTCGAGGTGGCCCGCGAACAGGCCCCCGACGAGGTGGCCCGCGTGCTAGGCGTCCCCGACGTCTGGGTCCGCAGGCGCCGCTACCTCGTCGACGCCCGGCCCGTGCAGCTGGCCTGCTCCTACTTCCCCGCCCACCTCGTCGAGGACAGCCCCATCACCCAGGACGAGACCGGCCCCGGCGGCGTCTACGCCCGGCTGGGCGACCTCGGCCTGCCCCCCGCCCACTTCACCGAGGAGGTCCGCGCCCGCATGCCGGGCCCCCGCGAGAGCGCCCTGCTCGGCCTGCCGGCCGGCACCCCCGTCATCGTCGTCGACCGCACCGCCTTCGCCGCCGGCGGGCTCCCCGTCGAGGTCAACGAGATGGTCCTGGACGCGGCGGCCTACGTTCTCCAATACGACTTCGACGCCTGACCCCGGCGGCTACGTTGACCTGACCTCCACGATCATTGCGTTCTCTAGAGAGGTGGCGCACTCTCGATAGCGGATGGACCCTCGCACGAGGGGTGCTCTCGGAAGGTTGGTCTGGATGGCCTTTGATCGGCATCTCGCTGAGATCGCCCGGGAGTACCCACAGTGGACCATCTGGCGAAGCGACGCCGGCCGCTGGTGGGCCACGCGCCACCACCCGCTCAGCGAGACGCAGCGCGACGCCGGATGTGCGATGACCATCGACGCGGACGACCCGGACGACCTGCGCGAGCAGCTCCGGGACCAGGAGAGGCGGGCGGGCGAGCCGCAGCGGCGCGCCGGCCCGGCCCCTCCGTGAGCGGCGGGCGCCTCACCCGCCGCCACCACGATCCGCCCGGTGCCGTGTTCAGCGTCTCGGCGGCCCCGGCACCGGGCCACCAAGAGGGGGCACGCGTGGAAGCCTCCGACCCGATCGGGGGCGGAGGCTTCCACCTGTTACTGCCGCAGCTCCAGCCGGCCCAGGTTGACGTCCGTGACCTCCGACGGGGTCTCCTCCCGCGGCTGCTCCTGCTCCGGCTCCTGCTCCTCGACGATGACCCGTACATCGTCCTGGCTCGGACCGCTGGCCAGCTGAGGTTGGGCGGCGGGCGGCGCGATCGCCTCCGGCACCAGCGGGCCCGCGCCCGCCTCCTTGCGCATCAGGTCGCTCAGCACCGAGTTGACCTCGTTCAGCCTGCGCACCACCTCGTTGTGGGTGTTGGTCAGGTACTCCACCCGGCGGCCGGCGTGCTCGTCGAGCGAGGCCACCCGCTGCTGCGCCGCCGCCAGCGACGCCTCGGCCTCGGCGCGGGCGGCCGTCACCGTCTGCTCCGCCTCGGCGCGGGCGGCCGCCAGGGTCTGCTCCGCCTCGGCCATCGCGGACGAGACCAGCCGCTCGGCCTCCTCGCGGGCCGTCGTGAGCATCCGCTCCGCCTCGGCGTGCGCCTCCCGCACCGCCTTCTCGGCCTCGGCGTGGGCCGCGCTGCGGGTCTCCTCGGCGTCGGCGTCGGCCTGCGTCACCATGCGCTCGGCCGCCTCGGTGGCCTCGCCGACCCGCCGCTCCGCCTCCGCCTGGGCGGAGGTGAGCATCTTGTCGGCGGTCTCGCGGGCCGTCGTGACCAGGTGTTCGGCCTCGGCCTGGGCCGACTCGCGCAGGGCCTTGCTCTCGGCCTCGGCCTCCTCGCGCAGGGCGGCGGCCTCTTCCTGGCCCAGCTTCAGGATCTGCTCCAGCCGGGTGCTGGGGTTGAAGTTGCTGGGCACCTCGGCGATCTGCCGCCGGGCCTCCACCAGCTCGATGCGGCTCTGCTCGGCCTGGTCGATCGCGCGCGCCAGCCGCTCCTCCAGATCCCTGATCTGGTTGCGCGTCCTGGCCATGTAGTCGTGCACCTGGCGGCGGTTGTAGCCGCGCAGGGCGACCTCGAAGGTGTCATCCTGCATCAGGTCGGGAATGCTGTCGTGCCCGTGTGTCATGGGGATTACCTATACGTTAGCGTGAGGCGGGGGAAACTGCGGATTGTGAGGGTCTGACGACCAGACGTCAGTAATCGACTTTCCTGCCATCTGCCCACACCCGCAACCGGAATGCCGGAGCCGGGCGGGGAAAAGCGGCAATTACGATGGGCCAGATGTACATCGCTGCATTGGACGACGGGGCGGTCCCGGAGATCCACCCGGACGCCTACGTCGCCCCCGGCGCCGTCGTGGTGGGCAAGGTCTCCATCGGCCGCGCGTCGAGCATCTGGTACGGCTCGGTGGTCAGGGCCGACAGTGAACGGATCGAGATCGGTGAAGAGTGCAATATCCAGGACCTGTGCTGCCTGCACGCCGACCCCGGCGAGCCGGCCATCCTGGAGCCGCGCGTGAGCCTGGGCCACAAGGCCATGGTCCACGGCGCCTACGTGGAGTCGGGCGCGCTGATCGGCATCGGCGCGATCGTGCTGGGCGGCGCCCGGGTGGGAGCCGGCACGCTCGTCGCCGCCGGCGCGCTGATCGGCCCCGGCAAGAAGATCCCGGCGGGCGTGCTGGTGGCCGGGGTGCCGGGCAAGATCGTACGCGAGCTGACCGACGAGGACCGGGCGTCCTTCGCCCGCACGCCGGAGACCTACATGGCCAACGCGGTCAGGCATCGGCGGGCGTCAGCACTTTGATCAGCACGTCGTCCGGCACCGACGCGGGATTCAGCGGATCGGCGTAATCGGGGAGCTCCGGCCTGAGGAACCTGACGTAATCGACGGTCATCCTCAGGTCGGGCGTCCCTCTCACCTGCCTGGCGTTGGCCTTCTCGTGGTTCTTCTTGAGCGGGCCGTAGCTGTCCCAGTCGGTGTACGCGGTCACGCCCCACTGCAGCACCTCCGGAAACTCGGTCGCCCAGCGGTCGGCCACCTTCCATTCGCCGCCCTCCTCCTTGTACAGCGCGGCGCACATCCTGCCCACCCGGGCGAGCACGAACTCCTTCCAGCCGCCCTTGGCGGCCACCTCCTTGGGCTTGGAGCTGCCGTCGCCGGTGTACTTCGACTCGATCCGGCCAGGCGTGTCGGTCGTGCCGGTGGTGATCGACACCCAGTTGGGGTTCTCGTACGAATCAGGCACGCGGGCCATCAGCCCGCCGAGCGAGAACGTGCGGCGGGGCCTGGCGCCGCGCTTGCCCTGGACCTTCACCCGGGCGTGCATGACGATGTCGCCGGCCAGGTCCTGGTAGACGAAGGGGCCGCGGAAGCCGTCGAACCAGGCGGAGGTCCGGGGCTCCAGGTACATGGCGCCCTTGGCGGTCTTGTCGACGTCGAGCTTGGCGAGGCGGTCGACGTCCTTCTCGGTGTCGCTGAGCTTGAGCCACATCGACCGGTCCTTGGCGGTGGCGAACTCCGTGGAGGCGCCGCCCACCTCCCCGCCGGGTGTCGGGGGCTGGGCCTTGTCGAGGGTGAGCACGCCCGGCCCCTCCAGCGGGGGAGCCGCCGTTCCCGTCCCGCACGCGCCGAGCACGCCCACGACCGCCACCATGCCCGCCAGTCTCGCCCTCATAGCGGACATTCTGCCGTGTACCGCCAAACTCCGGTTTCAGAGCGGACGGCTACGATGACCGCCGTGCGCCCCTGGAATGCGTTCACCGCCGCCGAGGCGGAGATCCGCGCGATGGTCGTCGACCCGCGCTGGCAGGAGTTGCCCGGCGACACCCGGGCGCACGCGATCGCCGTCAGGGCGCTGGTGACCCGCGACGGCGACCGGTGGCTGTTCGGCGCGCACGCGCGCTGGCACCTGCACGACCCGGCCGGCGGGCGCTGGCACCCGGCGCCGCCGCCCCGCCGCCTGCGCGCCCGGCAGGCCGGCCACTCCCCCGCGGCGCTGCCCCCGGAGATCGTCCCGCTGGGTCCCGACTTCGCCGCCGAGCCGGGCTCCACCCAGGCCTTCGTCGGCCCGGACGTGCCGCCGGAGCTGTGCGAGCGGATCAACGACCTGGTGCGGGCGCACTGCCGCAGGAGCGAGGTGGAGTACCCGCTCACCGCCTTCGGCGACATCTTCGGCGCCGACGTGCCCAGCACGGTCGCCGCGGTCTGGGGCACGGTCATGTGGTGCGCCTACGCGCCCGCCTTCGACGGCAACGAGCGGCTGATCAGCCTGTTCGGCGAGTTCCTGCGCCGGTCGCTGCCGGGCGACGAGTGGGTGCGCTGGCTGCCCGCGCCGCCGCTGGCCGACCTGGTCACGCTCGTGGCCGAGCGGCAGCGCGCCGGTCACGAGCGGGCCGCGCTGCGCCTGGCCGCGCTGATCGCCGACACCGCGCACATCCTGCTGTCCGACACCCGGTTCCGGCCGCGCGCGCTCGCCCTGCTGACGATGGTGGAGCCCGCGCTCAGGAGGCCGGGGCTGGACGACGCGGCCGCCGCGCGCGGCGACGAGGCGCTGCGCGAGACCTGGCTGCGCCGCTGCCCGCCGCGGCTGGCGCGGGCCGTGCTGGTGGAGACCGATCCGGAGGCGCACCTGGCGCACACGGTCTACGACCTCGTGGAGGCGCTGGAGTTCACGCCCGACCCGCCGCGGGCGGCCGCCGCCTATCTGGCAGATCTGTCGGACTCCGCAGGCGCGCTGCCGTCCCGGCTCGACCACCGGCTCCGTCACGCGTACGAGGAGCTGCTGCGGGCCGGGCTGACCGGCACGTCGGCGGGCGAGCGGACCGAGCCGGACGGGTTCGAGGTGCGGGCGGGGTTTTCCGGTCATTACCGGAACTCGGATACGGGTTCCTTTACGGGGACGCACAGCGGGTCCGGCCCGCTCCCCGGCATGGGAGGCATTCCCATGCCGAATAAGTTGAGCAGAGGTCACATTTCGGGAACGGCTGTGGAGGGCGACGGTCCGGAGCGGCTCAGGCTGCCGGGAATCGGGCCCGACGATCGGCGTGACGGGTTCACCCATGTGCGCGACGAGGCGGGGACGGGGCTGATGCCGCCCGACCGTGACAGCACGGCGGCGGTGCTGGGCGCGGCGTACGCGGTGGGGCTGGCCTGGCATCGCGTCTCCGGGGCGCGGGTGCCGGAGCGGGGGTTCGCGGGGTCGCGGGCGCTGGTGCGCCGCTTGATCTTGGAACGAGACGACCCCAGCAGTCCCACCTAAACCACTAATGGCGCTATTTCACCCTAACTCCGCCTATATCGTTTGAACACATAAGATCACACGGCATTAGCTGAATTGTGATCTCTACTCGGGGAAATGACCCCCTTGGGGCCTCTTCGGCGGCGAAAGGAATGACTCCGATGGGCCATGTCGCCGGAAGGGCCCGAGCCGTAACCTCGTAGAGGGTGTGGGCTGCGGGAGGAAGGACGACGCGGTGGGGCACGAAGACTTGGACACTCGAGTCCATGACCGTGTCGCGTTGGACGAGATTGCGCTCTACGCCGAGGTGCTCACCGCCGTCGCTGTCAGCGAGCGGCGGCTGACCTTGGACGAGCTCGACGACGCGCTCGGATTGCGGACTTCGGCGAGTCGCTGAAGACGATCACACGGCCTGGTCCCGGACTCCTCAGGGGTCCGGGACTCGTCATGTAGGGGGTGACTCACGATGACTAGTCCCCCGGAGGGCTCTCCTACGAGCGGACGAGCCGCGCGATCGCGGCCGAGGCCTCCTTGACCTTGGCGTCTGCCTCCGGGCCGCCGGTGGCGATGGCGTCGGCGACGCAGTGGGCGATGTGCTCCTCCAGCAGCCCCAGCGCCACCGCCTGCAGCGCCCGGGTGGCCGCGGAGACCTGGGTGAGGATGTCGATGCAGTAGGCGTCGTCGTCGACCATGCGCTGCAGACCCCTGATCTGCCCCTCGATACGCCTGAGTCGCGTCAGATAGGCCTGCTTGTCTCCGCTGTACCCATGCATACCGCCAGGGTACCCGCTACGGGTATCTGTCAGCGGAGCTCCGCGAACAGCTTCTCCCACTGCTCGCTCACCTCGTCGGCCGCGTGGTGGATGGCGGTGTCGAGCGCCCCGGCGGCCAGCGAGCGCCGCCTGCGCTCGTCGCCGATGAGCGCCAGCAGGGCCGCGGCGAACGCCTCCTCGTCGGCCTCGGGCACCAGCACGCCGTTGTAGCCCGTGGCCACGAACTCGGCGGGCCCGTGAGCGCCCTCGAACGCCACGACCGGCACCCCGCAGCCCATCGCCTCCAGCACGGTCATCCCCATGTCGGCGCTGTGCGAGGTGTTGGCCACGATCGACGCCTTGGCGAACTCGCCGGTCAGGTCGGGGGTGGTGCCCATGAAGTAGACGTGGTTGTGCAGGCCCAGCTCGTCGACCAGCGCCCGCAGCCGGCGCTCCTCGGGGCCGCTCCCGTACAGCCTGAGCGTCCAGTCGGGACGGCTGGCGCAGACGACGGCGAAGGCGCGGATCAGCCGGTCGTACGACCGGGCGGCCACCCACCGGCCGCCCGCCGCCACGATGCGGTTGTCCATCCGCGAGCGCGGCCACGGCGACCCGCTCAGCGCGTCCGGGACCGCGTACACCGGCGGCCCGGAGTCGAGCAGCCCGCCCCACTCCTCGCGGGCCGGCTCGGTGGCCGCGACCACCGCGTCCAGGCGCGGATAGAACTTCTTGACCGGGCCGGGGACCGCGGGCCTGCCCCACTCGCGGGCGATGCGCAGGACCTCGCGCGGCGCGTGCCGGGCGGCCTGGACGCTCAGCCCCGGCCTGGCGGTGATGAGCACGTCGCTCTTGAGCGAGCGCAGCACCCGCCAGAGGGCCACCTCCGTGCGCACCTGCCCGCGCGGCAGCAGATGCCGCACCCCGGGCCGGACGTCGACCACCGAGCGCATCGTCACGCCCGGGGCGACCGGGAAGAACGGCTTCTCCTTCTGCCTCCTGAGACTGATCACCTCGACCTCGTGGCGCCGGGCCAGCGCGCCGGCGAGGTTGAGGATCGATCGCACATCTCCCCGCATGGCGTAGGCCGAGGAGAGCAGAAAACTGACCTTCACCCGCCCACCTCGATGCGCAGCTCATCGTCGGCCGTGTAGGAGGGCCGGATGGGCACGCCGTCGATCCGGGCCGACGGGTAATGGAGGCGGCGCCGCTTGCCGTCGACGTCGTCGAGCCAGCCGCCCAGCCGCAACGGCTCGCCGACGCCGTCCACCTCCAGCGTCGGCACCCACGTGCCCGACGCCTCGGGGTCGGCGGCGAGCACGTCGACCAGCGAGACGGCCGCGTGGAAGCGCACGCCCTGCACGGTGGCGGTCGCCGACACCCGCGCGCCCGTCTGCTTGCGGTGCAGCGCGAGCATCGCCTCGTGGCGGGAGTCGTCGTCCTCCAGGCCGGTGTAGGCGAGCAGGCCGGTCACCTCGAAACGGCCCTCCCGGAACCAGACCGCGCGCACCTCCGCCGCGGGCGCGGCGTCGTCGATCTTGAGCGCGAGGTAGCCGTTGCGGGTGCGGTAGGACCGGTAGGCGAGCGTGCGCTTGCAGAGCGCGTACGCGTCGAGATGGTCGAGCGAGAAACCCGGGTCGATGCTGCGCAGCCTGGTGCGCTTGCCCTCATGCCGCAGGTAGGCGTCCCAGCGCCCGGCGGTGAGCAGCAGCGGGGCCAGCGACACGGCGACGGTGGCCTCGCGGGCGACGGCACCGGGCGTGCCGAGCGTCACCTCACGCTCCACGCCGGTGGTGCGGTGGCGGAGCACCAGCTCGGTGCCGCTCTTCAGCGGCTCCTTCATGGCCAGGCGCAGGGAGAGGACATCGGCCAGGGTGACTTCCGCGTCTGTGACGACGACGCTCATCACGAGCCCCCCTCCCCGTCGAATAGAGCCATGCGACGTTGAGGTTACCGTGATTTTCCCGTTATGTGGATGCCGGTTTTCCGGTGATCACCCCTCTTGACCGGTGAAACTCCTCCACATGGCGTGTGGAGGAGTTTCACTTTCCCGCGTCAGGCAGAGGTCTTGACCGACTTGATCAACAGCTGGGCGACGTCCACGACTTCCAGCGATTCCTTCGCCTCGCCGCTGTTCTTCTTCTCGTTGATCGCATCACCCAGCATCACCATGCAGAACGGGCACGCCGTGGAAACGGTGTCCGGATCCGTGGTCAGCGCCTCATCCACCCGCTCGGTGTTGATCCGCTTACCGATCCGCTCTTCCATCCACATCCGCGCACCACCCGCGCCGCAGCAGAAACCGCGGTCCTTGTGCCGGTGCATCTCCTGCGCCTGCACGCCCGGCACCTTGGCCATGATGTCGCGCGGCTGGGAGTAGACCTTGTTGTGCCGGCCCAGGAAACACGGGTCGTGATAGGTGATCTTCTCCTCGATCGGGGTGACCGGGGTCAGCTTGCCCTCATCCACCAGCCGGGCCAGCAACTGCGTGTGGTGGATCACCTCGTAGGTGCCGCCCAGCTCCGGATACTCATTGGCCAGGGTGTTGAAGCAGTGCGGGCAGGTCGCCACGATCTTCTTCACACCGGCCTCGTTGAGGGTC